>DASUEK010000224.1:0-11838 GCA_036275115.1 Permianibacter sp.
CCAGCGTGGTTGCCTCAAGTCCAAACAGCGGATGATCGAGAGCAACCTGCGTCTGGTCGTCAAGATCGCCCGCCGCTACAACGGTCGTGGCCTGCCGCTGCTGGATTTGATCGAGGAAGGAAACCTCGGCCTGATCCGGGCCGTGGAAAAATTTGATCCCGAGCGTGGTTTCCGTTTCTCGACTTACGCGACCTGGTGGATTCGGCAAACCGTTGAACGGGCGCTGATGAACCAGACCCGCACCATCCGCCTGCCCATACATGTTGTCAAAGAACTGAACGTGTATCTGCGTGCGGCCCGTGAACTGGCGCAGAAGCTGGATCACGAACCGACCGCGGAAGAAATCGCCGAGAAGCTCGGCAAGCCGGTGGAAGATGTCTCGCGTATGCTCGGCCTGAACGAGCGCATCAGCTCCATCGACACGCCGATCGGCGTGGATGGTGATCGGTCCTTGCTCGATACCATTGCCGATGATGCCAGCGCCGAACCGGTTGCCGTGCTCGAAGACAATGATCTCAAGAGCAACATCGAGAAGTGGCTCAACATGCTGACCGACAAGCAGCGCGAAGTGCTGGCGCGCCGGTTTGGCCTGTTGCACTTCGAGCCGCAGACCCTGGAAGAGGTTGGTAATGAGATTGGCCTGACCCGCGAGCGGGTACGGCAAATTCAGGTCGAGGCGCTGCGCCGTTTGCGTGAAATCCTGCGCGAGCAAAACCTGTCGATGGATGCCCTGTTCGAATAAGCTTCGGTAGCCCGTTGCCCCCTTCGGCAGAGATGCAAAGCCCCGCAAATGCGGGGCTTTGTGTTTTCACCGCCCGGTCATTCGGTTCACGGCGTGCGGGTATGCAGGGCGATGTCAGCATCGCTGCCCTGCAAGCTCACCGCATCAACAAAAAAGGTTTCGCCAGCCGTCGGCGTGCCCTGGTAAAACACCCGCAAGGCTGTGACCGCGCTCAAGTCCAGTTGCCGTTCACGCGGACCGCTGCGGATACGACTCAATGGCAGCGCGATATCGGTCCAGCCGGGGGCGGCGCTGAAGTTGTAATTGAAGCGATCGTGATAATCCTGCCGACCGAGTTCATGCTCGCGGTCGTGCACCCGCAGCGACAATGGCAGGGCGTCCGTGCCGGGGTTGAACACTGACAGACGCAGCTCACCAAAGCCATGCCAGTTCGATGGAAAATGGCGCAAGGTGCTGCCGGCAAAGCGCTGGGCCGGCAGTTGCACCTGCAAGGCATAGCGACCATCACGGCTGTGCAAGACGCTGCGCTCGCCGAGCGACCAGTTCCAGCTGTCGGCGAAAGACTCGAATGACGACAGCTGCGGAAATTGCACGCTGCTGTGTCGATCCACATAGGCAAACAACGCCGGTCGCACCAGCAATCCGCACGCCAGCAGGGCCATCAGGCCATACATCGTGAGCTGGGCGCCACGACTGCGGTAACGACACACAAAGAGCCATATGGTGCCAAGCGCGATGCCCGCGCAATTGGTGAAGGCATCGCGCCAGCTGGGTTGCCGATCAGTCAGTGCCTGCAGCCATTCAGTGCCGAAGGCAAAAATCAGCAACGGTGGCAACAGCAGCTGCAACCAGAGCGAGGGTCGCCGTGCATGCTGGTGGCGGATGGCCTGATCAAACAGCAGGGTCAAGCCGAAAAAAAGCGGCAAGTGGGCCAAATTCCATAACGCCATCGCCGCGCGGTTGGGCAGGGCTACCCGCTCCTGAATCAGCAGCAGGTACAGGGCGGCCAACAAGCCGATAACAAGCAATGGCAGCCGCAGCCGTTGAGCAAATTGCATGGGCAGATCTGACTGGCCGTGTCAGCGCCAATCAAGGCGCTTGTGCGTCAATGCGCAGGGCATGGATATCCGTCTCCATCAGTTCACCGAGCGCAGCATAGACCAGGCGATGCCGTGCCAACGGCAGTTTGTCACGAAACTGCTCGCTGACGATGCGCACAGCAAAATGGCCCTTGCCGGTCAGGGCACCGGCGTGGCCGGCGTGCAAATGACTTTCGTCAAGCAATTGCAACTCCGACGGCTGCAAGGCGGCGCGCAGCCGTGCTTCCATTTCCACGAGACGTTTGCGGTTGTCCATGACAGAGTGCTCTTACGGCAAGACTTTCTTGAACGGCTTGACAGTGACGCGCGCGTAAACGCCAGCGGCCACATACGGATCCGAGTCGGCAAAGGCCTGGGCATCGGCGAGCGAGGCAAACTCGGCAATGATCAGTGAGCCGGTAAATCCGGCCGGGCCCGGATCGTTGCTGTCGACAGCCGGGAATGGGCCGGCCAGCAACAGGCGGCCTTCGTCTTTCAGTTGTTGCAAGCGGGCAAGGTGCTCAGCACGGGCCGCCAATCGCTTGTCCAGTGTGCCGGGCACATCTTCGCCCATCAGTGCATACCACATCATCAATCCTCTTGTTTGCTGGCGGTGCTTGCATCGCCAGTGTTCGCGCTCGCCGGGTCCGGCTCCTGCGGCAGATAACGGTACAAGGCAAAGCCGGTGTAAACGAACAGCAGCAGCTGAATGATCGTGATGCCCCACACCTTGAAGTTGACCCAAGTATCGAGCGAATAACTGAATGCGACATGCAAATTCAGCAGGCCAACCAGCAGCGACACTACGCCCCAGATCACATCAACGCGTCGCCACACCGGTGTGGGTACCGGCAATGCCTGTTCGTTAATCGACTCAAACAAGGCCTTCAACGGCGAACGGCGCAGTGCTGCACCGACCAGAAACACCGCGGCGATCAACCAGAAGAACACGGTGACTTTCCATTTGATGAAGCGCTCGTCATGCAGCGCCAGCGTCAAGCCACCGAACACCAGCGCGACCGCCAAGCCGAACAAATGCAGTTTCTGCCATTTGCCGCTGTGCAGGCGATTGCCAACGGTCTGAATAACGGTCGCCGCCATCAGCACGGCCACCGCGACATAGATATCAGCGAGTTTGTAGCTGATGAAGAACGCCAGCAGCGGGAAAAAATCGAGCAGAAACTTCAGCATGGTAAACTGGACAACGACAGGTGAGCCGGGGTTGCTATCTTACCGGCTCCATCGACGCAGCGTCACCCGCACTCTTGCCGGCGTGGCGCGGCCATGTCTGATGACAATACCCCGATTGGCGCCGAGTGATGACCATGTCGCCCTATGATTTGCATTGCCACAGCGTTTGCTCCGACGGTGAGCTGCCGCCTGCCGCGTTGGTGGCACGCGCGTCGGCGCGCGGCGTGCAGGTGCTGGCGTTGTCGGATCACGATAGCGTGGCCGGCATCGCCGAGGCGCAGGCCGCGGCGGCGGTACACGGTCTGACCTTGGTGCCGGCGGTTGAAATTTCGGTGGCTTACCAAAAGCTGGAAATCCATATCGTCGGGCTTGGTGTCGACCCGGCGTCGGACATGCTCGTTCATGGCTTGCAGGCCCAGCAGGCGCGGCGCTGGCGGCGTGCCGAGGCCATGGCAGAGAGGCTGGCCAAAGACGGGGTTACCGACCTGATGCCGGCGCTGCGTGCGCGTTTCCCGCAGGCAGCACCGACCCGCTCGCATTTTGCCCAGTTGTTGGTCGAGCGTGGCCTGGTGCGCGACAACGAGCGGGCGTTTGCCCGTTACATTGGCCGCAAAGGCTCGTCTTATGTGCCGGCTGAATGGTGTTCGCTGGCCGACGGTGTGCAATGGATACGCGCGGCCGGCGGCATTCCGGTACTGGCCCATCCCGGTCGTTACGGTTTGTCAGGCAGCGGCCTCGAGCGCTTGCTGGACGAGTTTGTCGCGGCTGGCGGTCAGGCCATGGAGTTGTCCTATCCGCAGCTGTTTCCAAAAGAAGCGCAGAAGCTGGCGCGTAGCGCCCGCAAACGCGGGCTGTGGGCGAGTCAGGGCAGTGACTTTCACAGCCCGGCGCAAAGCTGGACCGAACTCGGCAAAATGCCGCCGCAACCG
This sequence comes from Permianibacter sp., assembly GCA_036275115.1. Lineage (GTDB taxonomy): Bacteria > Pseudomonadota > Gammaproteobacteria > Enterobacterales > Permianibacteraceae > Permianibacter. The sequence continues at coordinate 3,942 of DASUEK010000224.1, forward strand.
CCAGAAGTGGTCACCGTCTGGCAGGCACGGCCGGAGTTGTTTCCGTTGCCACCAACAAAGGACATGCCATCCACTATGCTGGAGCCACATACCATGGCGCAGGATGCGCAACCATGAGCCGATTGCTCGCCATTCACCCGGTCGATCCGCAACCACGGTTCATTCAGCAGGTGGTCGATTTGCTGAAAAAAGGCGGCGTGATCGTTTATCCCACCGATACCGGTTATGCCTTTGGTTGGGCGCTCGATGACAAGAGCGCAACCGATCGCGTCCGGCGCATGCGCGGGCTCGACGACAAACACCATTTCACCTTGGTGTGCCGCGATCTGTCCGAACTCGCCACCTACGCGAAAGTCGAAGATCCGGCCTATCGTGTGCTGCGCGCCCACACGCCGGGGCCGTACACTTTTATCCTGCGCGCCACCAAGGAAGTGCCGCGTCGTTTGGTGCACGAAAAACGCAAAACCATCGGCCTGCGGGTGCCGGATAACAAGATCGCGCAAGCGCTGTTGAAAGAAATGGCCGAGCCGATCCAGAGCACCAGCTTGGTGCTGCCGGATGCCGATGAGCTGGGCGCCGATCCGCAGGATATTTTTGCAGCGGTGGGCCATCAGGTGGATTTGGTGATCGACGGCGGTTTCTGCGGCAATGGTGAGACCACAGTGGTGGATCTGACCGATGGTGTGCCGGTGTTGGTGCGCCGTGGTGCCGGTGACAGCGCTGCGTTCGAGTGAACGCCGTGATCAAGTCAACGGCTTGCCGTGTTCATCACGGCAAGCCGTTGGCATGCATATTTCGGATGCGGGTCTTGCTGACGCGCGGATGACGAACCGGATGCGGCTCACGCACCGAGTCGCGCTTGGCTCAGCTGCACCATCGTGGCGACCAATTTCTCCAGCCGTGCCTGCTGTTTGCCATCGACAAGGGCGCCGGTTGCATCGAACGCCGCGTCGGCATTGCCGAGGGTCATCATGTCGGGCCAGGTTAAAACGCCGAGCCGGCTGATGATGTCGCGCAAGTGGTTGAGACCACGGACGCCGCCGAACGGGCCAGGTGAAGCGGCCATCAGTAATGCGGTTTTGTCCTTGAACGGCACCATGCCGCTTTCGGCGCCATCGGCACGCGACAGCCAGTCAATCGTGTTTTTCAGCAGTGATGACACCGAGCTGTTGTTCTCGGGCGAGGCGATGATCAGCGCCTGATGCGACTTGAACAGCGCTTTCAGCGTTTTGCCGTTCTCGGGGATGCCAGAAGCGGCTTCTTCGTCGCCGTGGTAAATCGGCATCGGGTAATCGTTCAGATCAATCAGCGTCACCTCGGCGCCGGCTTTTTCGGCGGCGGCGGCAGCGAGGCGGGCGAGCTTTTTGTTGAGTGAGTCGCGGCGGGCACTGCCGGCGAAGACGAGGACTTTGGTTGGCATGGTGGTTTCCTTTCCCGATTTGGCTGATAGCTGCGATTTCATCAGCACTGCGAGGCTTTCAACTGCCCCTCTACCCGACCCCTCTCCCGCGAGGGGAGAGGGGCGAGCCCGATTTACTTACGCTTGTCGATGGCAAAGGCACCGGCGCCGTATTGGGTGACGAGCAGCAGACCGCCGGCAATGGCGAGGTTCTTCATGAACATGATCATCTGCATTTGATCGGCCGGTTGGTAGTGGAAAATCACCGCAGAGATCAGCGTGAAGCCGGCCAACAGAAAGGCTGCCAAACGGGCCTGGAAACCCACCAGCAACAGCAGGCCGCCACCGAGTTCGGTGAGGATGACCAGCGGCAACAGTGCGCCCGGTACGCCCATGGCCTGCATATAGCCTTGGGTGCCGGCGTAAGCTTCGGCGCCGAGTTTGCCGATACCGGCCATGATGAAGATGTAGGCGAGCAGAATGCGGCTGGCGAGGTTGAAGTACGGCGAGAGTTTGTCGAAAAGTGCGTTCATGTGAGTATCTCCAGTAACAGGTTGGGTTGCAGTCATTTCAGTGCTTGCGTTGCAAACAGTGAGTTCAGTGGCCAACTCCAGCAGCAGGATCGCACGGGGCGGTCAGGCGGCCAGATCAAACAACAGCACTTCGGCGTCTTGGCCTTGTTCTAGCCGAAGCGTTTCTTCTTCCTGAAATTTCAGTGCGTCGCCGGCCTGCAAGCGCTGGCCGTTGACAGTAATGGCACCTTGCGCGACGTGCAGGTAATACAAGCGGTCGCGTTGCAGTGCCCGGGTTTCGCTTTCCGCGCCGTCGAACAGCCCGGCCGCGATGGTCACGTCCTGATGCACGGTGACGACCCGTTCGCTGCCGTGGCGCGATGCAATCAGCTGCAGTTTGCCGCGCTTGTCGGCGTCCGGCACATGGATCTGTTCATAGCTCGGTTCGAGGCCAGCGCGTTCCGGGAAAATCCAGATCTGCAGAAAATGCACCGACTCGCTTTCGGACGCATTGAACTCGCTGTGCACGACGCCGGTGCCGGCGCTCATGCGCTGGACATCGCCACGGCGGATCACCGAACCGTTGCCCATCGAGTCCTTGTGTTGCAAGCCGCCCGACAGCACATAGCTGATGATCTCCATGTCGCGGTGCGGGTGCGGGGCAAAGCCGCCGCGCGGCGCCACGGTGTCATCGTTCAGCACACGCAGCATGCCGAACCGGACATGGGCCGGATCCTGGTACTCGGCGAACGAGAAGCTGTGCCAGCTGTTCAGCCAGCCGTGGTTGGCGTGGCCGCGTTCGGACGCAGGGCGGAGCGTGATCATCGGACCTCCTTCAAAAAATTTGGGCGTCAACCGGCGCCAGCCTTGCCGGCTGAAGCCTCGTCGCACTCGGGATGGTTGCCATCATAGACAGCTTTTTTGGCGAGTAGGGCGAGCGGATTTAACGGCCTTGTTCAGATACACTGAATGAAATCCTGGGAGAGCCTCCGATGAAACTGACCCTTGATGCCCTGCTGGTGCTCGACGCCATCGACCGCAAAGGCAGCTTTGCTGCAGCCGCCGAGGAGATGAATCGGGTGCCGTCGGCGGTGACCTACGTGGTCCGCAAGCTGGAGGAAGACCTCGATGTGCTGCTGTTCGACCGCAGCGGCCACCGTGCCAAGCTGACCGTGGCCGGTCGCGAGCTGCTCGATCAGGGCCGCCAGTTGCTGCAGGCCGCAGGCGATCTGGAATGCCGGGTCAAGCGGGTTGCTACCGGTTGGGAAACCGAGCTGCGCATTGCCTACGACACTGTGGTGCCGATCGAGGCGCTGTACCCGCTGCTGGCGCGGTTCTACGCCGAAGGCCATGGCACCCGCATCCGCTTGCAGGAAGAAGTGCTGGGCGGCGCCTGGGAAGCGATGAAATTCGGTCGCGCCGATTTGGTGGTCGGCGCCTCCGGTGAGGTGCCATCCGGGCTCGACTACAAAGCGCATCCGATCGGTGAAATCGACATGGTGTTTGCGGTTGCGCCGAGCCATCCGCTCGCCAAGGTGCCGGAGCCGATTCCGCTCAGCGAATTGCAGCAGCATCGGGTGGTGGCGGTGGCCGATTCGTCACGCAACCTGCCGCCGCGCACCTTTGGCATTCTCGATGGTCAGGACACGCTGACCGTGCCGACCATGCGCGACAAACTGTCGGCGCAAATTGCCGGACTTGGCATCGGTAATGTGTTTCGTCATCTGGCGCAGAGCCATTTGAACAGCGGTGAGCTGATCGAAAAGCAGTTGGAACGGCCAAAACCGATCGCCCCGCTGTATCTGCTGACGCCGAAGCGGCTTGATGGCAAAGCCTTGCAATGGTGGGTCGATGCCTTGAAGGACCCGGTCTGGTGGCAGGGCTGGACCACCAGTGCGGCATCGGCGCCGCAGGCGGCTGGCCGTAGCTGACCAATCCCGCTTGTCCGGAAACCTGTGCTGCGCGAGTTGAAATGCGGCAACACCTGCGGTGGTGCTGCAATGCGTTCAGTGGGCACCCGCAGCAACGACATGGCCTGCGCGATTGGCGCGGGCCATGTCATGTCCGGATCAGCAGACGGCCACCGCCTTGTTTGACACATGTCCGCTCGGCGTTTTGGCTCGCAGTGCCTGGCCAATCGCATCGACGTGACGATGGTCGGTGCCACAGCACCCCCCCACCACGCGCAGCGCCGGCAGCAGCTGCTTCAGTTCCCGATATTGCTGACCGAGCTCAACCGGGTTGCCGGCATCCAGCTCGGTGCTTTCATCGAGCTCGGCATGGCTGCGACGCGAGGCATTGGCGCGCACGCCGGCGATGCGTTGCAACCACGGCGCGTCGCCGTGCAGGCGCTGGCGGAAATGATCCGGGTGCGCACAGTTGATCATGTAATACGCAGCGTAATGATCGGTCAGCGCGTCGGTGCGGATGATGGCATCCGCCAACGGTTCACCGGATGGCAGGTGGCCGTCGGTTTCCAGCGTGAACGACACCACCACCGGCATGCGCCAATCGCGCGCCGCGCGGATCACCCCTGCCGCTTCCTCGACATAGTTCATGGTGAAAACGGAAACCAGATCGGCGGCGGTGTCGGCGAACGTGGCGATTTGCGCGCTGTGATAGGCGCGAGCCTCATCGACCGTCATCTTGTGTTCGACGTGATAACCGTCACCACGTGGTCCGAGATTGCCGCTGATCACCATCGGTTGTTGTGGCGTTTCCCAGCGCTGCCGAATCTCCAGCATCAGGGCGATCGCGCGGCGGTTCAGCGCGCGCAAACTGGCGTCGTCGTGGCCGAGTTTACGGCCCCAGTCGGCGCTGGCCCGCCAGGTTGGTGCTTCCAGAATGGCGCCGAGGCCATGCTGGCGCGCCAACTCGGCGTGTTGATCGTAGTAGCGGCGCAGAATCGCCGTGCCGTCTTCGCTGCGCAGCAAATCAAACGCGGCGAAGTACGGCAGCTCCAGGCCCTGATGAAAAATCAGCGTGGTTTCGAGACCGCTGTCGGTCAAGAAAAACTGATCATGCAATTGCGGCAGTTGCAGACGGTATTTGCTCATGATGAATCTCCGGTACAGGAATAGCATTAGCGGGCGGCAGGTTGGCTGACATCGCGAAACCGCAGCATGTCGGTAATGCGGCGCGAGGCGCCGTCATAAAAGCCGGTGGCGTCGGTGAATGCCGCGGGGTTGTTGAAGGTGCCGAACAGCAAGTCGAACACCGGCAGATCGGCGTAGTTGGCGTTGTGCACCCCGCGACCGTGATGATGCGAATGGCTCTCCGGCCGCTGCACGAAATAGCCGAGCCATTGCGGCGTGCGCAGATTGGTGTGCTGGAACACCGCCAACAAAGTCAGGATCAGCAGCGTAATGGTGCTGGCTTCGGCACTGAGGCCGACCACCACGGTCAGGCACAGACTGGTGAGCGCGGTCCAGCCGATCATGTCGAGCGGACTGAACCAGAATGCGCTGAATGCATCGAGCCGCTCAGCGCTGTGATGCATCTGGTGCAATCCGCGCCAGAGCAGATCAAAGCGGTGCATGCTGCGGTGCCAGACATACGCACCGGCTTCATACACCAGCAACCCCACCACGACGCCGGTGACGGTATCGAGTTGACTCAGATCGAACCATTGCCATTGCAGCAGCCATTCGGTCCACAACAGCGGCAGATAACTCGACAGCAGAAAATACACGACGAATGCCGTCATGCCGCGCAGGCGCCAGCCTTTGATGGTCGGTAGCGGTCTGCCGGGAAACAGCGCTTCGAGTGCGATCAGGGCCAGATAAATGCCGATCACGCTCAGCGCGATCGGGTCTTGCAACAACTCAAACAAACTTGGCATGTCCTTGCTCCTTGCGATTTAATGGACGGTGCCAACCTTACGTGGCCGTTGCAGTCGCCACTAAAGCCATTTCGGCAACAAACCGGACAAATCGGCCATGACCGCTACTGATACGCCTGTCCGCATCGCCATCCTGTGTTTCCCGCAAACCGCGGCGTCGGTCGTCCACGGCTTGTATGACTTGTTCCTGTCGGCGCGTCGCGACTGGGATGTGATCGTGCGCGGTATTCCGAGCAATGGTCCGTTGCAGCCGATTCTGGTGGCCGCCGATACCGCGCCGTTTGCCACCGGCAATGGCATCAGTCTGGTGCCGCAGTTGCGGTTGGAGGACTGCCCGCCACTGGATGTGATCTGCGTGCCGGAAGTCACCATTCCGCCGGGCGCCGCGTTCACCGGGTTTGACGCCGAGAAAGCCTGGCTGCGTCAGCACTATGCGGCTGGCACGACCATCGCGACGGTGTGTTCCGGCGCAATGTTGTTGGCCGAAGCCGGGCTGCTCGATGGTTACGACGCCACCACCCATTGGGCGTGGTGCGACATCCTCAAACGGCAGTTTCCACGGGTGAATGTGCGACCACAGCAGGCGCTTGTGGTATCGGGCGATGCCCAGCGTCTCGTCATGGCGGGCGGTGGCACCTCGTGGCTGGATCTCGGGTTGTATTTGATTGCCCGCTACAGCAACGTCGATGTCGCGATGGAAACGGCGCGCATCAATCTGATCGATTGGCACGATATCGGTCAGCAGCCGTTTGCCCGGCTGGCGCGAACCCGGCAAGTCGAAGACGCGGTGATCGCACGCTGCCAGACCTGGATCGCCGAGAACTATCAAGCGCCGGCGCCGGTGGCGGCGATGGTCCGGTTGAGCGGGCTCGCCGAGCGCTCGTTCAAGCGCCGGTTTCAGCAAGCGACCGGCATGTCGCCGCTGGAGTACGTGCACACACTGCGGCTGGAAGAAGCCAAGCAGATGCTGGAGGCCACCGAGGCGCCCATCGAGGCCATCGCCAACGAGGTGGGCTATGAGGACGCCGGCTTTTTCAGCCGCCTGTTCCGCCGCCAAGTCAACCTGACGCCGGCCCAGTACCGCAAACGCTTCGGCGCCATGCGGCGGGCGCTGAGCGGCTGACAACCGGTGGCAACCGGAAGCTGAATACGAATTCACCGCAGTCAGTTATGCATTCCATGCATATGACCGCATAAATTTTCGATATACCTCTTCAATAAAGCCGATTTTCTTGGTATTGCTGCACGGCAGCAGCATAAATATCCCCCGACAGCCATCCATGCTGCTGCATTGACCCGTTACGGAGACCGGTCCATGCAGTCCCAGAATCCTGCCAACCGCCTGCTCTACAGCCCGCGCGACGAGCGCGACAACTGCGGCTTCGGCCTCATTGCCGACATGGCCGGCAAGGCCAGCCACGAGCTGCTCGCCACCGCGCTGACCGCACTGGCCAACCTTTCCCACCGCGGCGCCATCGGCGCCGACGGCAAGACCGGCGACGGCTGCGGCATCCTCATGGCGATGCCGGAGGCGTTTTTCCGCCAGTACGCCGGTCAGGCCCATTTGCACCTGACCCCGCAGTTCGCGGTCGGCATGGTGTTCCTTCCGACGGATGCCGAAGCCGCCAAGCGCTGCCGCGATGAGCTGACCAAACAGCTGCGCCAGGAATTGCTGACCGTTGCCGGCTGGCGCGAGGTGCCGACCGATCCGTCGGTGCTCGGCCAGATCGCCTCGGCGTCGCTGCCGCGCATTGAGCAGGTGCTGGTCAACAGCCCGGCTGGCTGGAGCAAGCACGATTTGGAGCGGCGACTGTTCATGGCGCGCCGGCGCACCGAGAAGGCGCTGGCGGAACACAAGGCGTTTTACATTTGCTCACTGTCGGGTCTGGTCATCGTTTACAAAGCGCTGGCGATGCCGGTCGATCTGACGACGTTCTATCCGGATCTGAAAGATCCGCGCCTGACCACCTCGATCGCGCTGTTTCACCAGCGCTTTTCCACCAACACCACGCCGCAGTGGCGGCTCGCCCAGCCGTTCCGTTTTCTGGCGCACAACGGCGAGATCAACACCATCTCCGGCAACCGTGCCTGGGCGCGGGCGCGCGGGCCGAAATTCATCACGCCGCTGATTCCGGATCTGCAGAC
>DASUEK010000225.1:0-8113 GCA_036275115.1 Permianibacter sp.
CTGGTCCAGATCCAGCTCCGGACATTGCGCCAACAGATTGGACTGCGCTATCACCGCTGCGACCGTGCTGCCGGCCGGCACGGTCAGCGTCAGCAGCCATTGCCGGTCCGGTCGGGCGTAGGCCAGCTCGACCGTCACCGGCGCGGTTTCCGGTGGCGAGGCCGCACCGGGCTCAGTGGCCGCCGAGGCCATACAAGCTCCGGGCCCGGCCCTGAAAGGCATCCATCAATGAATGCACCAGTTTCTGGAACGCCCCGCCAAAGGCCAAGCCACCGATCAGCGACGCGAACTCGAAATCCACGGTCAGCGTCACCCGGCAGCCATGCGTGCCAAGCGGCACAAACTGCCAGGCGCCGTGCAACTGCTTGAACGGCCCATCGGCCAGCCGCATCTCGATGTGATGGTGCGAGCGCCACTGGTTGACGGTGGTAAAGGACTGCTTGAATGCGGCCTTGGCCAGGGTCAGCTTGGCGCGCATGCCGTGCGGACTGCGGTCGAGAATTTCGGCGGCGGCACAGCCGGGCAGAAACTCCGGGTAACGCTCGACATCATTGACCAGCGCGAACATTTGCTCGGCGCTGTACGGCACAATGGCTTCCCGGTGAACACGCGGCATGACGGCAGAAAAAGGGCGGAGAACGGGCTGCGAATGCTAGCACAGCCCTGCCCTTCCCGGCCGGCACCGCTATAATGGCCACCCTTTTGGCCGGCGCCGATGCCGGCCCGCATTCCCGGTAATACAGCCTCATGGCGAAAGACAAAGATCAAAAACCCGGCGATGCCACCATCGCCAGCAACCGTCGCGCAACCTTCGATTACTTCATCGAACAGCGCTCGGAAGCCGGCATTGTCTTGCAAGGTTGGGAAGTCAAATCCCTGCGCGCCGGCAAGTGCAACCTGACCGACAGCTACGTCATGTTCAAGAACGGCGAAGCGTTTTTGATCGGTGCCCAGATCATGCCACTGCTGTCGGCCTCGACCCATGTCGTGCCAGACCCGACCGCCACCCGCAAACTGCTGCTGAAGAAAAGCGAGATCGCCAAATTCCAGCAGGCCGTCGCCGCCAAGGGTTACACCGTGGTGGCATTGTCGCTGTACTGGAAAAGCAACCGCGTCAAAGTCAGCCTCGGCCTTGCCAAAGGCAAGCAGGCGCACGACAAGCGCGACACCACCAAAGAGCGGGAATGGCAGCGCGAGAAAGAGCGCACGATGAAAAAGCACGTGCGCTGAGCCGGCGCGCGTGTTCCCGCCATCCTGACCACGCCACTTTTCACGTTCAGCACCGCATCGCTGCCGGCACTAAACTGTTAAAACTACCACTCGACAGTCGACCCGATGGCGCGCTATACCCCGCTGATGCGCTGCCACGGACTGTCTGCCATGCCCGATGTCTTTCCCTGCCACCACCGCGCCAAACGCGGTGCCGTCATCGCCACATTGCTGGCGTGCTGCCTCAGCGCCACAGTGCACGCACAAAATGGCGCGCCAACCACCAACGGGCCGGTGCAAGCGCTGAGCAGCGCAGAGTTGCGCGCACTCTTGTCGGAACCGGCCGCGCGCGCCTACCAACAGAAGATAGAGGCGTTGAAGGCGCGCAGTCGTTATGACGGCGAGCTCGATGCCTTGCTTGACGATCCGCAGCTACCGCTCGCCAGCAAGGAATGGTTACTGCACGAGCTGGTGCTGACCTTGCGTTCGCAGACCGCGACCGATGCCGGCTGGCGCCTGCTGCAGCAGGTGCAAACGCTGCCGAGCCAAACCTTGCTCTGGCACGACTTTGAAGGCCGCCAACGCGCGCTGCCGCTGGTGTCACTGGCGCGCGCTGCGCTCGTCACCGAACAGCACTGGCAGATTCAGCAGCGACTCGAAAAACTGAATCAGACGCCGACCTTGCAGGCATTGCAAACCGCGATCGCACAGTGGCCGCAATTGTCCCGTGTTGACCAGCTCGCCTGGCAGCAAACGCTGCGTCAACATCCGACGCGCTGGCAGCCATTGTTGGCGCAGCTGGATGCGGCCGAGACCTTGCGCAATGCCCCCACGCTCGCCGTCGTCGCAGCACATGCAGACACGACATTCCTGGCCACAGTGCTGCAACACGGTGACGCCGCCGAAGCCAGCGCGTTACTGGCCGACTGGAGTGCTCGCCCAAGTCAAGCGGATGATTGGCAGTGGTTATCGATTGCCTTGGCGCGACCCGCACTGCGCTCGCAAGCGTGGTTCGGCATCGGCAAACGCAGCAGTGTAGATCCGACTGCCGCCGCGCGCATTGAAACCGCAGTTGCACAGGGCGATCGCGATGCCACCGCCGCCTGGGTCAGCGCGCGCGGTGATAGCACGGTGCCCGCCCTGCAAAAACAACTTTATCGCCGCGAATTGCCCGCCCAGCAAGCTGCGGTGCTCGGTTTGCGCCTGCTCAGCACGCCCGCTGCACAGGCGGCGCTGCGCGCCGCCAAAACGGATCCGCGCCTTCCTGCGAACTTGCGGCAGGAGCTGCAGCCATGAGCATTCGCCAGCGTCCGGTACCGCTCTTGTTGACCGCGCTTGCGGTCAGCGTCAGCCATTGCGCCATTTTTGTTTCGGTCGCCGAGGCGACCCAGCTGCAATACACCGAACAGCCTGCCGGCGCCAACAGCGTCGCACTCGGTTATCCGGTGCCATTGCCGATCGATTCGCTGACGCCGGTGGCCGGCTTTCGCAGCTACAGCAGCCTGCACGCCCGCCATCAGCAACTCGCCATCGACAGCACCAACGCCGTTGCCGCGACCATCGGTGAAACCCAGCAGCAGCGCCCGATCTGGGCCTACCTGCTCAGTGACAGTGACAATGCTACCGTCGAAGGATTCATCGACGAAGCCGGTCTGCTGCAAAACGGCGGCATCCACGCGCGCGAATGGCAAAGCCCGGAAGTGTTGACCGGTATTTACGAAACCCTGATCACCAATGAAGCCGATGCCGGCCTGCACCAATACCTGCTGGAAAACACCCGCATCGCGCTGATTCCGGTGCTGAACATTGATGGCTTTCTGCAGACCCAGCGTTATCCGGATCGGTTCATGCGCTCCACCTATGCGGAGGATCCCGGCAACTGGCCGCGTGACGGCCGCATGCGGCGCAAAAACATGCGCAATGTCGATGAAGATCTGAGCAGCGAATCCGACAACCTCTACGGCATTGATCTGAACCGCAACAACGCGCCGTGGTGGGCCACCAGCAATCGCTCGTCCGGCAACCCCGGCTCGCTGGTCTACCACGGCACCAGTCCGGCCTCGGAACCGGAAACCCAGGCCCTGCAACAGGCGCTGAACCTGCTGGATGGCGTGCCGGTGCGGCTCTACATCGATACCCACAGTTTCAGCAAACTGTATTACCTGTCGCGCAACGGCAATGAACGACGTGACGATCTGGCGCTGACGCTCGGCCTGCAAATGGCAGCGGCGACCGGCAACAGCTATACGGTTTCACCGGATCCGATCAATAGCGGTATCGGCAGCACCGACGAGTACTTCACCTACGAACATCAAGCGCTGGCGTACACGCTGGAAATCGAACCGCGTGACAGTAGCGCCGAGTACGGTGGTTTTGGCGTCACCCATGATGGTTTCATTCTGCCCGCCAGCCAGATCGAACGGGTGCGCACCGAGCTCACCCGCGCCGCGTTGCTCGGTTATTACAAACAGGCTGGCGCACCGGCACTGATTCAGGCAGAAGTGCGCGATGCGGTGACAGACAGCGTGTTGGCCAGTCTCAGCTGGACCGCGCAATCGGCCACGACCCGCAGCAAAACCAGCAGCGACAGTCGCGTTTGGCAAAGTGGCGCCAGCTACCGGCTGGTGCTCGACTTCAACAAACCGATGCGGGTACGTAATGATCAGGGCGATATCGTCAATTACCGCGGCCAGTCGGTGACCCTGGCGCCGCGTTTGCGGTTGCTCGCCCAGCAAAGTGATGGCAGCACATTGATTGCGGATCTGGACAGCAACACAGCGGGCTGGTGTCAGGGTGCGGCTTGCCGTCGTTACGACAGTGATCGCTTTGAAACCAGCTTCAACTGGCCCGCCGGTTGGGATGCCAGCCAACTGATCAACGTTCGCTTGCAAGTGGCGGTCAGTGATTTTGCCGGCAACGGGCTCGATGCCAACCCCGCCACCGTGATGCGTTGGCATGAAGGCGCCTGGCTGCACTACGAAGACGAGTTTGCCGTCAGCGGTGACAGTGGCGGCGCCGATCAGCAACTGTATTTGATTCGCAGTGGCGAGCCGCCGGTGTACAACGGCGGCATCACGGTGCCGAGCTTGCGCGCAGGCCAGGCGTTTGAGTATCAGTTTGCGGCGGATGCCTTCACGGATCCGGAAGGTGGCCCGCTCACTTACGAGCTGCGTTCCGATCCGTCACCCCTGCCATCGTGGCTGCAGTTTGATGCAGTCAATCGTCGGCTCAGCGGCACGCCGCCCACTGCTGGCAATGTGTCGGCGCAAATCGTCGCACGCGATGCCGATGGCAATATCGCGGTGGCACCGCTGACGCTCACCATTCAAGCGGCCGAATCCGACAGCGGCGGTGGTGGCACGAGCAGTCTCGTCGGCATCATGCTGCTTGCCGTGGCGCTCGCCCGCCGATTCAGACAACGACTCCCCCAAAGACAATGACAAACAGCAAAACGGGGGCTATCGCCCCCGTTTTGCTGGAAGTACTCGTTGCGAAAAGCCGCTTGTGTTCGCGCCAACCAACATCACTCAGAACATGCCGGCCAACACCCGCGCCAATTTCTCTCGCACAATCGGTGCCGCATCGGCCCAATCGAGATTGACCTGATTGGCAACACTGAGAATCCTTGTCTGGTAGCGCCGCTGCGGCACATCGCGCGACCAGAAGCTGACGGTCTCGCCTGACTCGCCTTGTTGCAAATGATGTTCAGCCTCTTCCCGCACCAGGGCATCGCCGTCTTCGATACGCTCGCTGATCTGGATGTCGGTCAGCACGGTATAGTAGACGTCTTTCACCAAGGCATTGGCGGTCCATTCGGTCACGCCGATGATGAGCGCGGCGGCCAGCACTTTCTCGACGTCCTTGCGATCGATATTGCCACCGTACACCACATGAACACCACCGTGAACATGACCGTGGTCGTAGCCATTCACCACGACCGGTTCCGCCGTCATCGGCTCAGCGTCGTCGATGGGCAAGCGATGATCGAACTCGGCCAGCAACTCGCCCGGATGTTCCTTGGCAACCGACAGTACATTCGCCTGCAACCAGAAATGCGCCTGCTGCGGGTCTGAGACAATCCGGTAGCCGCGCTTTTCGATGGCGGCACTGATGTCTTGCTGCAGATCAAATGACGGCTCGCTCGAACTGTTGCGCACCTGCACGAACACGGTGCGCTGTTCCGGCTCGACCGGTGTCATCATGATGCTGGCGCTCATCCGGGTTTGCACATCCAGCTCGCGCTTGTTCACCGCCGTGTGCATTGCCGTGCAGCCACTGAGCAGCGCCACGGCAATCAGCGCCAGCATGCGTAGACCTGAAGTCATGATCGTCCTTGCCCTGTTTCAAGCGACTCAGAACATGCCGGCAATGGCACGGGCAAGGCCGGCGCGCAAACTCGGCGCCGCTTCTTCCCATTCCAGATTGACCTGGTTGGCGTAGCTCATGACCCGGGTCTGGTACTTGCGCTGATCGGTTTCACGCTGGTAGGTCGACACGGTATCGCCGCTGGTGCCCTGGCGCAGCTTGTGCTCGCTGTCTTCGCTGACCACGCCGCCCGGCAAGCGCTCCATGACCTGGATATCGGTGATGACGCTGTAATAGACATCCTTCACCATCGCATCGACCACGGTGCCGGCAACCGCGCCGACCACGATCGCACCCGCAGCGTTGGCACCACTGCTGCCACCGCTGGCGCGGTGCAGCGCATAACCGGTGACCGCACCACCGGCCACACCCGGGCCGGCCGCAAGCGCATGATCGGCATCGCGGGCGTTGGTTTTGCCCACTTGCAGAACATTCGCCTGCAGCCAGTAATTGGCCCGCTTCGGACTGTCGATCACCTGATAACCACGGGCGTTCAACATGGCCACCACCTCTGGCCGCAAATCAAACTCCGGCTTGTCCGAGGTATTGCGGATGTCGACATAAACGGTGCGCTGCTCCGGCTCGACCGGATCGAGAAAAATCGACGCGCTCATCTTGGTCTGGACATCCAGATCCTTCTTTGCGATGGCGGTGTGCATCGCCCCGCAACCCGCCAACAGACTTGCCGCGCCGACCAGCGCGGCCATCATCGCCACCCGCTTCATACCAACTCCTTGCCGTGAACCCACGCGTTAAAACAATGCCTTGAAGCAACACCCTACCGACAGATTGCCAGAATGCCGTCCTCCGTCTGAATTCTGGCTGAACCGTTCGCCAAGGGTATGGCTGAATGTGCAGCCGATCATAAAGGCTTACCCACCTGAACACCGCCGGCCGGCCAAGCGTCGCTTTGTACAGCCACACAGTTTTTGTAACACATGTGGCTACAGCAGCCCGCTGCCAGCCCCTAAGATGCCGTCCAGACCGTGCCGGACTCGCCGGTGCTTTGTTCACGTTATCGCCAACAGGGACCCTCATGCTGACCATCCGCGATCTCTCCAAGACCTACGCCAACGGCGTTCAAGCCCTCAAAAATGTCTCGCTGGACATCCCGAACGGCATGTTCGGCCTGCTCGGCCCCAATGGCGCCGGCAAGTCCAGCCTGATGCGGACCATCGCCACACTGCAGGACGCCGATAGCGGCAGCATCACACTGGGCGATCTGGATGTACTGGCCAATAAAGATGCTACTCGCCGGCTGCTCGGCTACTTGCCGCAGGATTTTGGTGTGTACCCGAAAGTCAGCCCGGAAGAGTTGCTCAATCATTTCGCGGTCATGAAAGGCCTGAGCCGCGCTGGCGAGCGCAAGGACACGGTTGAAGCCCTGTTGAAACAAGTCAATCTCTGGGATGTACGCAAGCGCAAGCTCGGCGGTTTTTCCGGCGGCATGCGCCAGCGTTTCGGTATTGCCCAAGCGCTGCTCGGCAATCCGAAACTGGTGATCGTCGATGAACCAACCGCCGGTCTCGACCCGGAAGAACGCAACCGCTTCCTGAATTTGCTGGCAGAAATTGGCGAAAACGTCGTGGTGATCCTGTCCACGCACATTGTCGAAGACGTGACCGATTTGTGCCCGCGCATGGCGATCATCAGCAAAGGCGAAGTGCTATTGACGGGCGAGCCACGTGCCGCCATCGAAGCGATGCAAAGCCGGATCTGGCGCAAGCAAATCAGTAAAGCGGAGCTGGCGCACTATCAGCAGCAATACAAAGTGCTGTCGACCCGTTTGGTCGGTGGCCAACCGGTGATTCATGTTTACAGCGACACACCGCTCGATGGCGGTTTCATCGCGGTCGAACCGGATCTGGAAGACGTTTACTTCCGGCAACTGCGTCGGCACGAAAGCCTGACTGCCGCCAACGCTGCCTGAGGAAAGTATCGCCATGTTCCGGGAATTCTTTCGATTTGAGCTGCGCTTTCAGCTGCATCAGCCGCTGCTGTGGATTTCAGCGGCAGTGTTTGGCTTGATGGCATTTGCCGCCAGCACCAGCGATGCGGTACAGCTTGGTGGTGCCATCGGCAACATCCACCGCAATGCCCCCACTGTTATTGTCCAGTTCATGAGCATCTTCACGGTGTTGGGCTTGTTGATCGTCACCGCGTTTCTGCCGGGTGCGTTGCTGCGCGACCACGAGCTCAATACCGCGGAGTTGTTTTTCTCCAAACCCATGCGCAAAGGTGACTACCTCGCCGGCCGCTTGCTCGGCGGCCTCACCGCCACCTTGATGATCTATGTCGTGATCATTCTGGCCATGCTGCTTGGCACGGCGATGCCATGGCTGGATCCGGCCCGTCTCGGCCCGGTGTCGCTGACGCCGTATCTGTGGACACTGGTGGTCATGGTGATACCGAACGTGCTGTTTACCGGCGCGATGCTGTCACTGTTTGCCGTGCTCATGCGCAGCGTGCTCGGCGTCTACATCGGCATCGCCGGCTTCATCGTGTTGTGGAGTGTTGCCACCACCCTGACCGCCGATGT
>DASUEK010000226.1:0-7175 GCA_036275115.1 Permianibacter sp.
TCGTCGAAATCGATCAGTAGCACGCCATCGCCGGTCCACAGAATATTGCCCGGATGCAGATCGCCGTGACAGCGCTGCCAGTTGACGTCGTGCAGCCGCTGCAATTGCGCAGAGCAGGCTTCGAGCACGGATTCCGCGGCACCCTGATACGCGCTGCGCAGATGCGGGGGCAGCAGCGGACTTTGCAGCGTCTCGGCAAGCGCCGGGCGGGCGAACTGCTCCACATCGAGCCGCTCCCGGGAGCTGAATGCGCGCTGCTGGGCAACGGCATGCAAACGGCCGACGGTGCGGCCCATCACTTCGAGCTGCGTGTCGTTGCCGGCTTCGAACGGGCGACCGCCGCGCTGTGGAAATACCGCGAACAGAAAACCGCTGGCCTCGAACACGCTGACGCGGTCGCGCTGCACCGGCGCGATCACCGGAATATCGGTGTCGGCGAGTTCAAACAGGAAGGCGTGCTCTTCCTGGATTTGATCGCGGTGCCAGCGCCCCGGTCGATAGAACTTGACGACGTACTTGCTGCCATCATCATCGCGAAAACTGTAGACACGGTTTTCAAAACTGTTGAGCGAGTGCAGCGCCGCTTCCGGCAGAAAGCCGACGCTTTCCAGCGCCAGCAGAATGGTGTCTGGTGTCAGCTGGGCGTAGACATGTTGGTGTTCGCCGGCGTCGTTCACGCCAGCGTGATCGTGGTCCATTTCCGTCGCCGCCAAAGCCAGATGAAAACGCCGGTCTGAAAGCCGCGATAACCGACATAGAGCGACCAGATGGTCAACAAACCAAAGCCGAGCACCGGTCCGGTCCAGTACGCCAGCGGCAGGAACACCAGCCATTGCAGACCGAGCGTCACCGCCATGGTGCTCATCGTGGCGCCGGCACCCTGCATGCCGTTGAACAGCACCGTACCAACGGCATCGAGCAACAAACCGATGGCGACAAGCCGCAGCGGAACCACACCGAGCGCCGCGACCTCCGGATCAACAATGAAGATGCTCATGATCCACGGCGCCAGCACAAACATTGGAACCGCGATGATGAACACAACAATGAACGCCAGCTTGGCAACATCCCAGCCCCAGCGATAGGCATCACATGCGTCATTGCGGCCGAGCGCCTGGCCGACCAGTGTTGCCGCCGACAAACCAAAGGCGAGACAGGGCAGGAACGCCACCAGCAGGGTATTGGTCAGCACGTTGGCGACTGCCAACTCGCCAGTGCCAATTTGGCCGACGATCCAGAACAGGGTGATGAAACCGAGCGAGAAGAAAAACTGTTGGGCGCAGGCCGGCAGCGACACCTTGATGATGTTCAGCACGGTTTCACGGCGTGGCAGCGAGGCGAGGAAGCCGTAGTGACGGGTGTGGCGCCAGGCGTAACTGAAATACATCAGGGTGCCGATATAAAGCGAAAGGGTGGTGCCAAGGCCGGCACCGAAAGTGCCGAGTGCCGGCAAACCGAACTCGCCGAAAATCAGCACATAGTTGATGCCGATATTGATGGTGTGCATGACCAGCAGGGTCATGAAATAAAACCGGGTCAGCTTGATCGCGCTCCAGTAGGCGCGGAACGAAAAATTCATGCCCATCGCGGCGATGCCAGCGATGCGTGCCTGCAAATAGGGCGTGCCCTGCGCCGCCACTTCCGGATCATCGGTCAGCAGCGAGACGATCCACGGCGCACACAGGATCAAAATGATCGCGAGCGGAATCGCCGAGCAGGCGATCAGCAGCAGCGAGCCGTTCAGCGGCCGCGCGGCGATGTCGTGCTGACCTTCGCCCATCCGGCGCGCCACCATCGCTTGCACGCCGGCCGACAAGCCAATGAACGCGGCCGCGAGCAACCAATTGACGTAACTGGTGATGCCGACTGCAGCAACCGCGGCCGGGCCGAGCCGACCGACCATGTACATGTCGACCAGATTGAGAATGTTCTGCGAAATCATGCCGCCCATGACGGGCAGGGTCAGTTGCAGGATTTGCTGGGAGCGTTCGCGGTTCAGCACGGTGGAGGAAAGGCTCGTGAATGCAGCCGGCCAGCGGCTACAAGAAACCGGCCATACAGGCCGGTCGGTTGTTGGGATTCTAGCACCGGGATGCCGGCCACAAGCGGCTTATTGTGGTCGTTTGAATCGCAGCACAAAGCGATCGGTCTGGAAGCGGATCTTGGCATCGAAGCTGGACAGGCTGCGATCATCGTTCGGGTTGCGCAGCAGGTCGCTGCGGCCGTCCAAGCGGAAGCCGACCTGTTCCAGATCCTGTCGCAGGGTCGCTTCCTCGATCCGGTGCAGCGGTTTGCTGTCCTGATGACTGCGACCGGCTTTGGCACTGTGATCAATCACGGCCAAGGTGCCGCCGGGTTTGAGCGCATCAAACAGTTTGCGGAACAGTGCCGGCCGATCCATCGCAGGCCACCCCTCGGCCGGATCGGCGTAGTACATGTCGTGGAATGCCATGCTGGCGAAGATCAGATCGTATTGCTGGTTGCCGAGCGCCAGATCATCCGCTTCGACCTCAAGCCGGTGAACATTCGGCAGCCGGTTATTGGCCAGTCGGGTGTCGAGCTGGGCGCCGACCCAGTTCAGGTAGGGCTTGTTGTTGAACGCATCGACCCGCCCCTGCGACCCGACTGTGCGCGCCAGCAATTCGGTGAAGTAGCCGCCGCCAGCGAACACATCCAGCACCTTTTGGCCGGGCTTCACCTGAAAGAACTCAAGCACCGCTTCCGGTTTGCGGTACAGATCGGCCTTGCGATCGGCATCGCTGCGCGTCGGGTGGTCAACGGCATGACGGATGGCGTCATTGGCGTTACTGGCTGCTGACAGCAGCAAGCCGCACAGCAATGAAGTGAAGATCCGGAACATGTTGCCTCCGTGGCGGATGTGCGGCGTGGTGTCAGGCACGGCGCCAGAAAGATCGCCAAACATGGCGGCCGCGCCGGGCTCGGGGTCGGGGTCGGGCGAGTATAGCCAGCGCCCGTCATTGACCGGCACCGGCAAAATTACCGGCACATGAGGCTGTGATGCGTCGCTCAAACCGTGCGCGCCAGACACCAGACATCGATGCGCTCGACACCCGCTCGGCGCAGCGTCTTCGCCAGCGTCAGCACGGTGGCGCCGGTGGTCAGCACATCGTCGATGATCGCGACATGGTTGGGGATGGCGTCGCGCACCGCAAAGGCGTTGCGCAGGTTGCGCCGGCGCTGCAGCGCCGACAGGCCGATCTGATCCGCCGTCGCGAGCTGGCGAACGACGGCATGTTTCAGCACCGGGCGCTGCCAGCGCTGGGCGAGTGGCTGGGCCAGTTCGACCGCCTGGTTGTAACCGCGCCGGCGCAGCCGGCTCGGGTGCAGCGGCACCGGCACCAGCGCATCGGGAATTGGCTCTGCGGCGAGTGCCTCATCGAGTGCGGTTGCCAACACCGTCGCGAGCGCCGCGCCAGCGGCGAGATTGCGGTGGAATTTGAAGCCGGCGACCAGTGCCGGCACCGAGCCTTCGTAGCGGAGCGCGCAAACGGTGCGTTCAACCGGCGACGGCCGGCGCAGACAGGGGCCGCAGGTATCGCCAGCGGTGGCCGGCAAGGGCAGCGCACAGCGTCGGCAGGCATGGCCGAGCCACGGCAGATCTGCCATACAGACGGCGCAGAGACCGTGGTCGCTGCCGGCCGGGCAGCGACACAACGGGCACAGCGGTTCCAGCCACTTGTAAACCATATGCATCCGTTCTGGTTGACAGTCGACCTTGGCCGGCTATGATGCCGGCCTCTTTATGGGGTTTTTCCTGCCCCCCTTCAGACTGTACCCGGAGAGCTTCCGTGAGCCAATTGATTGACCGCCTGCTGACTGGCACCATCCGCCACGACTGGTCGCTGACCGAGGTCGAGCAGGTGTTCAACCTGCCGTTCAACGACCTGCTGTTCGTTGCCCAGAGCCTGCACCGCCGTCATTTCAATCCGAATCAGGTGCAGACCTCGACGCTGCTGTCGATCAAGACCGGCGCCTGCCCGGAAGACTGCGCCTACTGCCCGCAAAGCGGCCACTACGACACCAGCCTGTCGAAAGAACAATTGATGGCCATTGAAGACGTGGTCACCCGCGCCAAAGAAGCGAAAGCAACCGGCGCCACCCGTTTCTGCATGGGTGCCGCTTGGCGCAGCCCGCGCGAGAAAGATTTCGTCGTCGTGCTGGAAATGATCAAGGCGGTGAAATCGCTCGGTCTGGAAAGCTGCGTGACGCTCGGCATGCTCACTGATGATCAGGCCCAGCGTTTGAAAGAAGCCGGCCTCGACTACTACAACCACAACCTCGACACCTCGCCGGAGTACTACGGCAAGATCATCACCACCCGCACCTACGAAGATCGCCTGAACACGCTGCAACATGTCCGCGATGCCGGTATCAACGTCTGCGCCGGCGGCATCGTCGGCATGGGCGAAACGCTCAATGACCGGCTCGGCTTGCTGCGTGAACTGGCCAACCTGCCGGAACATCCGCAAAGCGTGCCGATCAACATGCTGGTCGCGGTCAAGGGCACGCCACTGGAAAACACCGACAAACTCGACTGGCTGCAGTTCGTCCGCACCATCGCCACCGCCCGCATCATGATGCCGGCCTCGTACGTGCGCCTGTCGGCCGGCCGCGAAGCGATGAGCGAAGAAATGCAGGCACTCTGTTTCAATGCCGGCGCCAACTCGATTTTCTACGGCGAAAAACTGCTGACCACCGGCAACCCGGAAGCCGATCGCGACCGCGCGCTGTTCGCCAAACTCGGCATTCAGCAGGAACAGCGCGAGATGGTCGAAGACGAGCATTTCGAACTGCCAAAAGCCAAAGACGAAACCGCGCTCTATCACGACGCCTGTTCGACGCATTGATGGTTTAGCTCCCTCCCCTGTAAAGGGGGTGAGTATGGGGTTTCAAACTCGTCAAAGTTGACGAGTTTGCCATACGAACGCCACCAACTCCGTTGGTGGCTGGCCGGGCCGGGGTGGGGTAGTTGCCGCTCTGGTCTGGAATCCGTAGCTGGAGCTGAAATCATGAAATCCTTCCTCACCAACGCCCTCGCCGAACGCCGCCAAAACGATCTGCTGCGCGTCCGCCGCATCATCGATTCACCAACCGGCGTCAAAGTCCGGCTCGGCGCCCGCGAACTGATCAATTTCAGCAGCAACGACTACCTCGGCCACAGCAATCATCCCGACGTCGTAGCAGCAACCAAACGCGCGCTCGACAAATACGGACTCGGCAGCGGTGCTTCGCATCTCATCACCGGCCACAGCCGCGAACACGAAGCCTTGGAAGAGGAACTCGCTGCGTTCACCGGTCGCGAAGCCGCGCTCGGCTTTTCTACTGGCTTCATGGCCAACCTCGGCATCATCGGCGCGCTGGTTGGTGATGGCGATGCGGTGTTCGAAGACAAACTCAACCACGCCTCACTGCTCGATGGCGGCCTGGCTTCCGGCGCCCACTTCCAGCGCTACCTGCACAACAATGTGCCGGCCTTGAATGACAAGCTCAGCGCATCGATGGCGCGGCACAAACTGGTCGCCACCGATGCCGTGTTCAGCATGGATGGCGATCTGGCGCCGTTGCCGGAGCTGGCGCAGGTGTCGGCCGAACAAGAGGCGTGGCTGATGGTTGATGATGCGCACGGCTTCGGTGTGCTCGGCGCCCGTGGCGCCGGCACACTGGAGCATTTCGGTCTGAATGCCGAGCAGGTGCCGATTTACATGGCAACGCTCGGCAAGGCACTCGGCACCTTCGGTGCTTTTGTCGCTGGCAGCCGCGATCTGATCGATTACCTGATCCAGTTTTCCCGGCCGTATATCTACACCACTGCCATGCCGGCGGCGATCGCCGCGGCGACCCGCGCCAGTCTCACCTTGCTTGAAAGCGAAAGCTGGCGCCGCGAACGCTTGCGTCAGCACATCGCGCTGTTCAAAGCCTGTGCCCGGGCGCGCGAACTGAACCTGATGCCGTCCGATACCGCGATTCAGCCGCTGCTGGTCGGCGATGCCGGCCAAGCGCTCGCGCTCAGTAAGGCGCTCGACGCGCGCGGCTATCTGGTCAGCGCGATCCGGCCACCAACCGTGCCACCCAATACCGCCCGCTTGCGCATCACGCTCAGTGCCGCGCACGACGAACGCGACATTCGTGAGCTGGTTGATGTGCTGGCGGAATTGCTGACTCAGCAGAACATGTAGGAGCGGCATAGGCTGCGATTGTTTTCCGTGAAAATCATTTTGTTGTGAGAGGCTAATGTCGTTGCCGTTTGCTGAAACCGTTGGCGAAGGTCCGGAGCTGGTGCTGCTGCACGGCTGGGGTCTGCACGCCGGCATTTATGAACCGATCCGCGCCGACTTGACGGCACAGTTCCGGGTGACCTTTGTCGATCTGCCGGGCTTTGGCCGCAGCGCGGCGCCAAGCGAGCCGTACAGCCTGGCGATGCTGCGCGATCAGGTGTTGGCAGTGGCGCCAGCAAAAGCGCATTACCTCGGCTGGTCGCTCGGCGGTCTGGTTGCGACGCAAATCGCACTCGATGCGCCGGCGCGGGTCAACAAGCTGATCACCTTGTGCAGCAATCCGCGCTTCCTGCAAAGCGAAGACTGGCCGCATGCAATGAAACCGGAAGTGCTCGATATCTTCACTCGTTCGCTGGAAGAAGACTATCAGGCAACGCTGCTGCGTTTTCTGGCTATCTCGTCAATGGGATCGGAAACCCAGAAAGACGATCTGAAACAATTGAAAGAGCGCTTGTTCATCCACGGTACGCCGTCAACCGATGCGCTGCGTGGTGGGCTGGCCTTGCTGCACGATGCCGATATCCGTTCGCGCTTGCATGAAATCACGCTGCCGTTCCTGCGCCTGTATGGCCAGCTCGACGCACTGGTTCCGGCCAAAGTAGCGCCGGATGTGCAGGCGCTGAACCCGAACAGCCCCCACCATGTTTTCAGGCACGCGAGCCATGCACCGTTCCTGTCACACAAGCGCGAATTTCTGGCGCTGGTCAAGGAGTGGCTGAATGGCTGATGTCATCGCAAACCCGAGCTCGCCAAACTTCAACCAGAACGAACGTTACGCGCTGGAGAAACGGGCAATCGCCAAATCCTTCAGCGCGGCCGCCGCCAGTTACGATGCCAATGCCTTCCTGCAGCAGGAAGTCGGCAAGCGTCTGCTCGAAC
>DASUEK010000227.1:0-16093 GCA_036275115.1 Permianibacter sp.
TGCGAGCCGTCGTTCATGCCGCAGCTGATCGATCACATGCTGAAAGTACCGGATGCGGCCAGCGTCGCAGCCGTGCGCGAGCTGGAGCAGTTGCTGGGCCGCCGCGTCGGTGGTTCAACCGGTACCCAGTTCATTGCCGCACTGCAGCTGATGCAGGCCATGCGCGCACGCGGCGAAACCGGATCGGTGGTCACGCTGATTTGTGACGGCGGCGAGCGTTATGCGCACACGCTGTTCAATGACGACTGGGTAAAGCAACAAGCATTTGATTTGCCGCACTGGCGCCAGCGGATTGCGCAGGTGCTGGCGGGTGAGGCGGCGCCGTTGTTGGCGCCGTGATGCTGGAGCGCAAAAGAAAAGGCGACGGAACCGTCGCCTTTTCTTTTGATATCGGCTTAACCCAACACCGCACTCGCCATGCCGTAATACAGCGGGATGCCGATCAGGATGTTGAACGGAAAGGTCACCCCGAGTGACATGCCGAGAAACACCGCCGGGCTCGCTTCCGGAATCGCATCACGTACCACCGCCGGCACCACGATGTAGGAGGCGCTGGCGGCGAGCACGGCGAGCAAGGTGGCATCGCCGATGCCCATGTCGGTCGCCCAGGCAAAACCGATGGCGAGCAGTGCGTGCAGCATTGGTGCGGCAATTGCGTAAATCAGCAGCCACGGCGATTGCTTGCGGGCGTTCGGCAGGTGCTGCGCCACTTGCCAACCCATGTCGAGCAGGAAAATCGCCAGCAGGCCTTTGAACAGCCATGAAATCAGTGGCAGCAGCGGTTCGGCGCCGCTCGGGCCGACCATGAAACCAATCGCCAGACTGCCAAGCAGAATCACCTGACCACCGTCGGTCAGGCATTCGCGCAGCATGCCAAGCGGCGTGTGTGCGTGCGCCGCACTCGCTTCATTGTGGCCAAGCTGGTGGCGCGCGCGCGTGGCGAGCCACAGGCCCATGATCACCGCCGGCGTTTCCATCACCACCAGTGCGACCGTCATGTGGCCGCCGAAACTGACGCCGGCATAACTCAGGAATTGATTGGCAGTGATAAAGGTCACCGCGCTGACTGAACCATAGGTCGCGGCGAGCGCGGCGGCGTTGTAAGGGTCGGTGAGCCGTTTGACGACCTGGTGCGCGAGCAGCGGAATAACGAAGGCCAACAACATGGCGCCGGCCAGCGTTACCAGCACCGGCTGGCTGAAGCCGGCTTCGGCGAGCGCAATGCCGCCTTTCAGGCCGATGGCCATCAACAGGTAAATCGACAGGAAGCGGACGATGGCCGAGGGCACGTCCAGTTTTGAACCGACCACGCCGGCCAGCAGGCCAAGGACAAAGAACAGGATGACGGGGTCGAGCAGGGCAGACATGGTGGTCTCCGTTGGCAGGGCAAACGGGCCGGCATGGTACGGATACCGACAGATAAGTAAAAATCGATTATTCTTATCAAATAGATAGTAAATTGATTATGGATGTGCGATGAGCCTGCATGTGACCCTGCGCCAGCTGGAACTGTTCAAGGCGGTGGCCGAATACGGCGGGATCAGCGAGGCCGCGCGCCGGCTGCACGTGACCCAGCCGACCGTGTCGATGCAGCTGAAGGCGCTGGCCGACAGCGTCGGTGAGCCGCTGTTCGACAGCCGCGGTCGCAAGTTGGTGCTCACCCCAGCAGGAGAGGTGTTGCAGCGGGCGGCGGTCGACATGTTCCACCGCTGGGAGGCGGTACAGGCCGAACTGGCGGACTTGCGCGGCCTGCGTCAGGGCCGGCTGCGGGTCGCGATTGTCAGCACCGCCAAATACTTTCTGCCGCGCTGGCTCGGCAGCTTTTGTCAGGCCTATCCAGGCGTCGAGATCGCGCTGGAGGTGGCGAACCGTGACCGGATTTTGCAGCGGCTCGCCGAGCAGCTCGACGATGTTTACATCATGAGCGCACCGCCGCAAAACACGCCGATTGAGCAGACCCCGATTCTCGACAACCCGCTCGACTTGATCGCGGCCGTTGGCCACCCGCTGGCGGGCCGACAGCTGCTGCTTGGCGCGCTGCGCGAGGAGCCGTTCATCCTGCGCGAGCGCGGCTCCGGCACCCGCATTGCCTGCGATCAGTTTTTTGCCACGCAGGATTTTGCCCCGCGCATCCGGATGGAGCTCGGCAGCAACGAGGCGATCAAACAGGCGGTCGCGGGCGGCTTGGGGCTGGGCATCGTGTCGCGCCATGCGCTCGGGCCCAACCCGCACGAAGACGGTTTGGTGCGATTGGCGGCGAATGGGTTTCCGCTGCTGACCCGCTGGCATCTGGTCCGGCACCAGAAATCGTATCGCTCGGTGCTGGTGGATGCCTTCATGCGCCACTTGCAGACGGTAGTTGCCGATCGGGCGGATGGCCGCGTGTAGCAAACGCTGAGACTGGCAAACACACGTGCCCGCGCGAAACGACTTTGGCTGCTAGACTGAAACTATCTGTGGTTTCTTCCCGTTGCGGAGGCAATGACCGGACAACATGATTTCCGCCCAGCTTCCTGACAACGAATCGGCCCGCCTCAAGGCGCTGCGTGAACTCGACGTTCTCGACTCGCTCGAAGAACAGGCCTATGACGATCTGACGGCGATTGCCGCCCAGATCGCCGGCGTTCCCATCGCATTGGTCAGTCTGATCGACAAAGACCGGCAATGGTTCAAATCCCATCATGGCCTGGCCGCACGCGAAACCCCACGTGACTACGCCTTCTGCGCGCATGCCATTCTCGGCGACCAGCCGTTTGTGATTGAAGATGCCCGGAACGATGAACGCTTCCACGACAACCCTTTGACTACCGGCGCACCCGATGTGGTGTTCTACGCCGGGGTGCCGCTGTCGCTGGATGGCGAGCACAAGCTTGGCACCCTTTGCGTGATCGACCACGAGCCGAAACAATTGTCGGCGCAACAATTGGCCAGTCTGCAGGCGCTGGCGCGGCAAGTCGAATACCTGCTCAAGCTGCGGCAACAATTGAAGTGGATGCGAGACTTTGATTCGGTGCGCACCGAATTTGTCGCCATGGTCAGCCATGAGCTGCGTTCACCGCTGACGTCGGTGTGTGGCGCGCTGGCGTTGTTGGTCAGCGGCAAGATCGACGGGCTGTCAGGCGAGGCAAAAAGCTTGGTCGAAATGGCCAATCGCAATTCCGATTTGTTGCTGCGATTGGTCAATGACATTTTGGATCTGACCAAGATGGAAACCGGGTATTTGACCTTGATGCGGCAGTCGATGCCAGTACGCGACCTCTGCCCGCGAGCCCTGACCACCGCGCAATCTCTTGCTGACAAGTTCGGTGTCACCTTGAAACTCGTGGTGGCCGAAGCGGCCGAGCCCGCCATGGTCCATGTCGATGAGCACCGGATTCAGCAAGTGCTCGGCAATCTGCTGGCCAACGCCATCAAACATGCACCGGAAAATTCGACCGTGACGTTGGAGCTCGAACGAGTCAGTGGCCGCGTCCGTTTTTCCGTGCACAACACAGGCCCCGGCATCCCGGAAGACAAACAGGGCTTGCTGTTCCGGAAATTCCAGCAAATCGAATCCCTGGGCAATGCGCGCCTGCCCGGCACCGGTCTGGGTTTGGTGATCAGCAAACAATTGGTGGAGTTGCACGGTGGCGAAATCGGTTTTCGCTCGGTGCCAAATGAGGTGACGACGTTTTATTTCACGTTGCCGCTCAGTCAAACCTGAGTGTTGTTGCAGCAAGCGCAGTCGCAAACCGCGCCCGCCAAACCGCCATCTGCAGCGATGACGGTTCGGCGCAGCAACTCTGTCGCGCTGCGTTCAGTGCCAGCCTTCGACCCCGCTCATGTCCGGCAGTTGGTGGGCAATGCCTTTGTGGCAATCAATACAGGTCTTCTCGCCCGAGGCCAGGGCCGTTGAGTGCATCTCTTGTGCGCGCGGGCTTTGCCGGGTGAAATCCATGTACTGAAAGTTGTGGCAGTTGCGGCACTCCAGTGAGTCATTGGCTTTCAAGCGTGCCCATTCGTGTTCGGCCAGCTCGCGCCGGTGCGCGAGAAATTTTTCACGGGTATCAATGGTACCGAACAGCTTGCCCCAGACCTCTTTCGAGGCTTGCATCTTGCGGGCGATCTTGTCGGTCCATTCGTGCGGCACATGGCAATCCGGGCAGGTGGCGCGCACGCCGGAACGGTTGCTGTAGTGGATGGTGGTTTTCAGCTCCTCGAACACGTTGTCACGCATCTCGTGGCAGCTGGTGCAGAACGCCTCGGTGTTGGTGGCTTCCAGCGCGGTGTTGAAACCGCCCCAGAACACGATGCCGGCGATGAAGCCGCCTGCGGTCAGAAAGCCGAGGCTGTAATGCTTGCTGGGCTTCGACAGCGTATTCCACTGTGTCAGGAACCAGCGGACAGGACCCCAGTTACGCATTGATCTCTCCTGTTATGTCGGTGACAGGCGGCGTGGCGCAGGTGTCGGTGTTGCGGGAATCGGCGTTGTGGTTGCCGAACCGGTTTGTCTTCGCCAGCGCGCCCATGTGCTCAGTCAGCGCGGTTGCCCGATCACTTCTTCTCGGCAGCTTTCCGTTTGAGGATTTCATCGACGTCCTCAAAGGTGTTTTCCACCAATGGTTTGGCATCGACCTGTGTCACGTGGCACTGGCCGCAGAAATACCGGCGCGGCGAGATCTCGGCCAGGAAGTTGCCATCGCGATCCTGATAATGGGTGACGCTGACCATCGGCGCCTGCGATTCGGCGGTGCGCACGCGCGAATGGCAGGACAGGCACTTGTTGGCGTACATATCGACCTGATAGCCGTCGATCTTGTGCGGAATGGTCGGCGGCTGCATCGAGTAGGCGCGTGGCCGTTTGATGTCCTTGTTCTCGACGTTGTACATCGGCGCCGGCTTGCTTTCCTGCTCCGGTGGTGTCGAGCCACGTTGGGCGTTATAGGCCGCATCGGCGGCCCAGTTCAGCGCCGGTGTGGCGAGCAATGGCAGTACCAACAACAGGGCAAAGAGTTTGCGCATGGTGGCTCTCCTCAGACCTTGACGATCTTGACAGCGCATTTCTTGAAATCGGTTTCTTTCGAGATCGGGCAAGTCGCGTCGAGCGTGACTTTGTTGATGAGCTGCGAGGCGTCGAACCACGGCACGAACACGAGGCCCTTTGGCGGCTTGTTGCGGCCACGGGTTTCGACCCGGGTGTGCATCTCGCCACGCCGCGATACGATCTTGATCTCGTCGCCACGACGCAGGCCGGCCGCCGTCGCGTCATCCGGGTGCATGAAGCAAACTGCATTCGGAAAAGCGCGATAGAGCTCCGGCACCCGCGCGGTCATCGAACCGGAATGCCAGTGTTCCAGCACACGGCCGGTGCAGAGCCAGAACGGATATTCCTTGTCTGGCGATTCCGCCGGTGGTTCGTACGGCAGGCCAATGATGTTGGCGCGGCCATTCTTGTTGCCGTAAAAATCGAAGCCCATGCCTTCGCTGTTGGCTTTGACGTACGGGTCGCTGCCCTCCTTGAAACGCCATTTGGTTTCCTGGCCGTTGACCACGGGCCAGCGCAGACCGCGCACCTGGTGATAGGTGTCGAACGGCGCCAGATCGTGACCGTGGCCGCGACCAAATTCGGCGTACTCTTCGAAGATGCCTTTTTGCAGATAAAATCCGAAATGCTTGGCTTCGTCGTTGTCGTAACCGGCTTCGACTTGCGTGGCCGGGAACTTGTCGATCTTGCCGTTGCGGAACAGCACTTCGTACAGGCTCTTGCCTTTGAATTTCGGGTTGGCGTCGAGAATGTCCTTCGGCCAGACTTCGTCGGTCTTGAAGCGTTTCGAAAATTCGACCACCTGCCACAGATCCGATTTGGCCTCGCCCGGGGCTTTCACCAACTGATGCCAGAATTGGGTGCGACGTTCGGCGTTGCCGTAAGCGCCTTCTTTTTCCACCCACATCGCGGTCGGCAGAATCAGATCAGCGGCTTGTGCGGTCACCGTCGGGTAGGCATCCGACACGACAATGAAGTTGTCCGGATTGCGATAGCCCGGCCAGCCTTCCTGCATCATGTTGGCGCCGGCCTGCATGTTGTTGTTGACCTGCACCCAATAGGCGTTGAGTTTGCCGTCTTTCAGGGCGCGGTTCTGCGCCACCGCATGCAAGCCGTTTTTGTCATGGATGATGCCGTGCGGCACGCCCCAGATCTCTTCGGTGTGCTTGCGATGTTCCGGATTGACGATGACCATATCGGCCGGCAAACGGTGCGAGAACGTGCCGACTTCGCGCGCCGTGCCGCAGGCGGATGGCTGACCGGTCAGCGAGAACGGCGAGTTGCCGGGCGTGGCGATTTTGCCGGTCAGCAAGTGGATGTTGTAGACCATGTTGTTGGCCCAGGTGCCGCGGGTGTGCTGGTTGAACCCCATGGTCCAGAACGACATGACTTTCACTTTTGGATCGGCATAGGCCTCGGCCAGTGCTTTCAGCTTGGCCACCGGCACGCCCGACAGTTTGCTGACGTACTCGGCGGTATACGGTTTGACGATTTCCTTGAACTCGTCAAAGGTCGACTCCGCCATGTCGTTGGCGTTTTTGGCATTCTTCGCGGCCTGCTCAAGCGGGTGCGTTTCGCGCAGGCCATAACCGATGTCGGTGACGCCGCGCTTGAACGTGCAGTGCTTGTCGATGAATTTGCGGTTGAACTTGTTGTTGCTGATGATGTAGTTGGCAACGTAATTCAGAATCGCCAGATCCGTCTGGGGCGCGAAGATCATGCCGTTGTCGGCCAGCTCGAAGCTGCGGTGCTCATAGGTCGACAGCACATGCACTTTCACGTTCGGATTGCTGAGCCGACGGTCGGTGATGCGGGTCCACAGGATCGGGTGCATTTCGGCCATGTTCGAGCCCCAGAGCACAAAACAATCTGAGGCTTCGATGTCGTCGTAGCAACCCATCGGTTCGTCGATGCCGAAGGTGCGCATGAAACCGGCAACCGCCGAGGCCATGCAATGGCGCGCGTTCGGGTCGATGTTGTTGCTGCGGAAACCGGCTTTGAACAGTTTATTGGCGGCGTAACCTTCCCACACCGTCCACTGGCCAGAACCGAACATGCCGACCGCGCTCGGCCCTTTTGCTTTCAGCGCTTCCTTGAATTTCAGTTCCATGATGTCGAAGGCTTCCGACCACGAGACCGGGGTAAATTCGCCGTTCTTGTCGTACTTGCCGTTTTTCTTGCGCAGCAGCGGCGTGGTCAGCCGGTCCTTGCCGTACATGATTTTCGACAGGAAATAACCTTTGATGCAGTTCAGGCCGCGATTCACCTCTGACAGCGTATCGGCGTGGGTGGCGACCACTTTGTTGTCCTTGGTCGCGACCATGATCGAGCAGCCGGTGCCGCAAAACCGGCAGGCGGCTTTCGACCACTTCAGTCGGGTGTATTCCGAATCGGTGATGAGGTTGGTGGCCTGGGCCGGTGCGCCGATGCCGGCTGCCGCGGCAGCACTGGCCGCAGCGGTGGTTTTCAGAAAGTCACGGCGAGTAGTGCTCATCGTGTCATCTCCCTTTTATGGGTACTGCGAGGAAGTGGAGGTTTCAGTGGTAACGCTGGGGATCATTGGCTCGCGCAGGCTCGCCTCGTTTTCGACGAAATGCGACACCAGTGAGACATTGAGCACACCCGGCTGCTCGTGCAGGTGTGCCATCAAGCGGTTCAGGCCGTCGTAGCTGTCGGTTTCATTGACCAGAACAAACTTGCCGCTGGCATCGCGATGGCTGATTTCAGTGTCCGGCCATTGCGCAAGCAGTGCGATCAGGCTGTCCATGCGCTCCGGCTGGACATACACAATGAAACTGGCGATGTGGCGATCGGTTTGCAGATCGCTGGTGTTTTGGTCGACAGGCAGCTGGCTCATGCAAGCACCTCGCGGGATGTCAGGTTGATGGCGTCGGCCGGGCAGGCAGCGACGCAGGCACCGCAGCCGGTGCAGCGCTCGCCATCGAGCGTCGGTTCGGCCATGCGGCGGCTGTTGAACTGAAAACGGATGGCGACCGGTTCGCAGGCGTCGCCGCAGCTGCGGCATTCCACGCCGTGCTTCGGCAGGCAGGCGCCGCCGATGGCCATGACATGATCGAATGGCCGCTCGGTGCGCGGCCGGAACAGTGGCTCGCGGCAGGCCTCAACGCATTTGCCGCAGAACGTGCATTCGTTCTGGTGAAAATTGAGCGCGGGAAAGCCGCCGCTGCCGCTCCCGATGATGCCGGTCGGGCAAACGCTCAGGCAGTCGCCGCAACGGCTGCAGCCATCGGTAAAGGCGTCTTCGGCAATGGCCCACGGCAGCCGGACGGGCTGGCGGTTGGCGCCAAACAAGGCGCGGCGGGAGAGGGCGGTCATGGCGTCCGCGCTCCGGCCGATCAGCTCGCGGGTCCCGGTGGTCCGGCAAACATCTGGAAGATCCAGACCAGAAAGCCGTAACCCCCGACAATGGCGACCGCGAGCAGCGGTGCCAGTACGACGGTCAGAAACAGGAACACGCGCAGCTCGTGTTTGCGCTCGGCACGTGGGCTTTCAACAGTCGAGTCGGACATGGCGTCTCCCTTGGCGATGCGCCCGGTTCAGTATCCGAGCCTTTTACTCGGAGATAACCCGGTAAAAGATGAGGGTTTGATGCAAGTTTGAATTGCAGGCCCGGTCCGACGACTGATCTGGATCAAGAAAGGCAGTTGCATTAGCAGCGAGAGTTAGCCTAGTTTGTCAATGCGACGATTGCATGTCGCAATGCAACACCAGAGCAACTCAAGAACTCCGAGCGCTTTGACCTGTCATGCCAGTGAATGCTGGTTTGTGGTCACTGCGCCGTGAATGTGTGCGCACATTCACCAGGGTGATGCGGGAAACGGCATTGCCTCCCTGATTTGGAAAGGAGCGCTTCATGCTACAAGATCGCTACGGGCGACAGTTCCCGTACTTGCGGCTGTCGATCACCGACGTCTGCAATTTTCGCTGCAATTACTGCCTGCCGAACGGCTATCAGGGCGATGCCCACGCCGATTTCCTGCATGCCGATGAAATTCGCCGTTTGGTCACCGCGTTTGCCGAACTTGGCATGTGGAAAATCCGGCTGACCGGCGGTGAACCGAGCGTGCGCAAGGATCTGACCACGCTGATGGCGGTGATCAAGGCCGTGCCCGGCATTCGCCAATTGGCGATGACCACCAACGGTTACAAGCTCAAGCAGCAGGTGGCGAGCT
This sequence comes from Permianibacter sp., assembly GCA_036275115.1. Lineage (GTDB taxonomy): Bacteria > Pseudomonadota > Gammaproteobacteria > Enterobacterales > Permianibacteraceae > Permianibacter. The sequence goes on from DASUEK010000227.1 coordinate 9,217, forward strand.
GGCGCGACGCGGGACTCGACAGCCTCAACATCAGTGTCGATTCACTCGACCCTCGGCTCTTTGCCAGCATCACCGGCCACGACAAACTGCGTGAGATTCTCGATGGCATCGAGACGGCGCTCACGCTGGATTTTCGCGCCATCAAGCTCAATGCCGTGCTGCTGCGTGGATTGAACGATCATCAACTCGATGCCTTTCTTGACTGGCTGCGCGTGCGGCCAGTGTCGATGCGTTTTATTGAACTGATGCAGACCGGCGACAACGCTGCCTTCTTCAGCCGGCATCATGTACCGGGCGATGAGCTGGTGCTGGCGCTGCAGGCACGCGGCTGGCACGAGTTGCCACGCACGCGTGATGGCGGCCCGGCGCGTGAATTCGTGCACCCGGATTACCACGGCCGGATTGGTCTGATCGCACCGTACAGCAAGGATTTCTGTGACAGCTGCAACCGGCTACGGGTCACCGCGCTCGGTGATTTGCGGCTCTGTCTGTTCGGCGATGCCGGCACCTCGCTGCGCGATCTGCTGCAGCATGACGAGCAGCGGCTGCAACTGAAAGCCCGGATCGAAAGCCAGCTGCAACTGAAAAAAGTCAGCCATTTCCTACATGACGGCAATACCGGCGCGACGCCGCACTTGGCCTCGTGTGGAGGCTGAGCCCCTTGCCGTTATCTCAGATCTGAGGCAAGCCAACGCGCGCCTTGCGCGACCGCGTCATGAAGGACCTTTTGCGATGATTTCTTTTGCTGCTGCCCAAACCCTGTTGCAACAGGCTGCGGTCTTGCTGCCGAGCGAGTCGGTGGCACTTGCCGAGGCGCTTGGCCGGATCAGCGCCGAGCCGGTTCGCGGCCGCGAGACCATTCCACCATTTGCCAACTCGGCGATGGATGGTTTTGCGGTTTGTGCTGACGATCTCGACGCGGCGGCGACAACCGCCGTCACCTTACCGGTTCGCGGCCTGACTGCCGCCGGCGATGCGCCGGCAACGTGCGACAACGCGCGCGGCACGGCGTGGCGAATCATGACGGGTGCGCCGTTGCCAGCGGGCGCTGAGGGCGCCCGTTACGACAGCATTGTGCCGATTGAACACGTCGAGTTGCTGGACAACGGCGGCCACATTCGGCTGACCGAGCCGGTCACGCGTGGCCAGCACGTGCGCGCGGCCGGCGAAGATTTTGCCCGTGATGAAGAGGTGTTAGCCACCGGCACCCGGATCACCCCGTTTCATATCGCCGCGCTTGCGACGACCGGGATCGGCACGGTGTCGGTGCGGCGGCGACCACAGGTCGCGCATTTTGCCACCGGCAATGAATTGATCGCCGATGCCAATCAACCCTTGCAGCCCGGCCAGATCCGCAACTCGAACAGTCCGTTTCTGTCGGCCGTGCTGGCGCAGCATGGCGCGGTCGTTCGCTACGGCGGCCAGCTGCGTGATGAAGCGGCGTTGGTGGCAGCGCAACTGCGCGCATTGATCGCCGGCAAACCGGGCTCGCTGCTGGACGGACAAACGCTGCCTGACGTGATCCTGACCACCGGTGCTGTGTCGGCCGGCGATTTTGATTTTGTCCCGCAGGTGATCCGCGAGCTCGGTGGCGAAATCATTTTTCACAAAGTCAGCATCAAGCCGGGCAAACCGATCCTGTTCGCCAAACTGCCAAATGGCAGTTATTTCTTCGGCTTGCCGGGCAATCCGGTGTCGACGGCGATTGGCTTCCGTTTTTTTGTCTTGCCGCTGCTGCGGGCGCTGCAGGGCCTGGCGGAGCCGGCGCCAGCCTGGGCGGCGCTGTCGGGCGATCTGCGCAAACCGAAAGCGGACTGGCGGCATTTTCTGAAAGCACAATTGTTTGTTGATGGAGACGGCTTGCTGCGGGTGCGGGCGCACAGCGGTCAGGAATCGCACAAGATCAAACCCTTGCTCGCGACCGATGTCTGGCTGGTGCTCGATGAAGGTCGCAGCGAATTTCACGAAGGCGTGCGGGTGCCGATTGCCGGATTGTTCGACGAGGTCTTGCCGTGGCATTACCGGTGACCTTGCCGCCGTCACGGCCCACCGCGGGTTTGGTGCTGGCCGGTGGCCAAAGCCGGCGCATGGGCCGCAACAAGGCCTTGTTGCCGGTGACGGCGCAACAGACCTTGCTGCAGTACATGCTGCAGCAATTGCAGGTGGCCGGTTGTGCGCCAGTGCTCGTCAGTGGCGACGCCGTTGGCGGTCTTGCCGATCGTTTGCCGGAAGCCGGGCCGCTCGCCGGTATTGACTCCGCGTTGCATGCGCTGGCCGAGCACGCGGAGATTGAACAAGTGCTGGTGGTGCCGGTGGACATGCCGGCGTTGCCACCGGCGTTGTTGTCGCAACTGATCGCGGCGGGTGATGGCCGATGCGCGGTGCAATTGGTCGGCGACAGTCCGCTGCCTTTGCTGTTGCCGAGTACGGCGGCAGTACGTGCGGTGGTCGCGAAGGAATTGCAACCAGGCGCGCGGCGTTCACTGCGCGATGTGTTGGCAAAACTGCCCCTCCGGACTGTGGCGTTGCCGACGGATGCCACCACCGTGCTGGCCAATTTGAATACACCATCCGACTGGCTGCTTTGGCAGCAGCAGGACAGAGGAGATTTCTCGTGAAATCGGTTGCCACCGAATTGCTGCCGCTGCGCATTGCGCTGTTGACGGTGTCGGATACCCGTACGCTGGCGGAAGATCGCGCCGGCGATGGTTTGCAGACGGCGTTGCGGGAAGCGGGCCATCAACTCGCCGAGCGTCTTGTGTTGCCGGACAATCGCTATCGGATCCGGGCTCAGGTCGCGCACTGGATTGCTGATGACAGCACGCAAGTGGTGTTGGTGAATGGCGGTACTGGCCTTGGCGGTGTCGGCGATCAGACCATCGCCGCGCTGACACCGCTGTTTGACAAGCTTGTCGATGGCTTTGGCGAGCAGTTCCGGGCTTTGTCGTTCGCCGACATTGGCACCAGTGCGATGCAATCGAGCGCACTGGCCGGGGTCGCCAATGGCACGGTCGTCTTCGCCATGCCGGGGTCGCCAGCGGCGTGCCAGCTCGCTTGGCACAAGCTGATCGCGCCGCAGTTGGATGCCCGTACCCGGCCCTGCAGTTTTGCTGCCGCGTTGAAGGGCAATAGTGGACGTTGCGCGGCAGTTTCCGGCTGACTTGTTAATTCTGCACTTGATTTTCCTTGAACATCTGCCCCGACCTCTTGACGCGGACAACGAGGCTGTTATGTTGGCTGCGACAAAGCTGTCGACCACGGAAGCCGACAGAACAGAAAACTGGTCGACGATCAGCCGGGACGTATCACGCTGAACGCGATCCGCTAGGGGGATGCTCGGGTGAGCGCGATTTCGAACAACGGACGCCAGCAGACCGGCATGCGCTGGTTGGCCGCGCTGGCGTTGCTGGCCACGACTACGGTTCAGGCAGCGGATGACTCCGTCCATACCAGCAAACTGGCCAATGGCGCCGAGGTGGTGCTGAACGGCGTTGGCGAAGCCCGCGAGCTGACCGGCACGCTGTATTTGGGCGCGCTGTACCTTGAACATCACAGCAACACGCCCGACGTAATCGCCACATCGGTCTGGAACAAGCGCATTTCCATGCGCATCAGCGCCGACAAGCTCTATGGCCGTCGTCTGGGCCAGCTCTGGCGCGAGCGCATCGCCATCAATTCCGATCGCAAGCTGGTGATGGATCTCAGCAAGGAGATCATGCAGTTCGTCGATGCCTTCAAGGAAACCTTTGTCAAAGGCGATGAAATCACCATCGATTTCATTCCCGACCGAGGCACCACGGTGGCGGTCAACGGCACCGAGCTGGTCAAGATCAAGAAACCCGAACTGTACGAATTGCTGCTGCGGGCCTGGGTCGGCGAGAAACCGCCGACCGCCCAGTTCAAACTCGGTGTGCTCGGCGAAGCCGATGACGCCACCGCCATCGCCCTGCAGCAGCAGTATGCCGGCCTGAAGCCGAGCGCCAAGCGGGTTGCCGAAACCCGAGGCTGGGCCAAAACCAATGAGCTCGCTGCTGGCGGTTGAGTGACATTGCGATAACCCCAAAGACCGTGCCCGGCGACGTGCACGGTCTTTTTTGTTTCGGTTGATGAATCGGGTTGACCAAAACCCCGGAACAGGGGCGATACTCCAAGCTGGTAATGGCCCTGCAAGCCAGGGCGGCCGCGCAGGTGGCTCTGTCACCGGCGGCGTGGCAACAGGAGTGTCAGGGCTATGTCAGTGCAGTCGTCCGAACGCGGGCTGCTCTGGGCGGTGGGCGCAACGCTGCTGAGTGCAGCGTTGTTGCCATGGCTACCGTTGTCTTCCAACGTCATCAAAGCCGGCAGCGTCTGCAGCTTGCTGCTCGCTGCGCTGTCATTGGTGCTGCTGCTACGCTCGTTGAACCGGCGCCATTCACAGCGCCGGTTTGTCGATACTTGGTGTCGCGATCCGGAGCCCGCTCCGGCACTGCTGGCCGATATCAAAGGCCAGGTGCTTGCCACTCGCGGACCGCTGCCGCGCTTGCTCAACCATGGCGTGGAGGCGCTCAGACAGCAGCCTTTGGCAGCTACCGTTTTTCACGATCAACCCACCGCTTGGCCGGAACTGCGCCAGCGCAGCTTGGCCGGCCGCAGCTGGTCCGGCGTGATTGAGGCCGATGGTCGGCGTCTGTCGGTCACCGGTTACCCGGTTGCTACCGAAGCCAGCGGCCTTGGTCAGCTGCTGGTGTTGGAATTCAGCGAGCTGCAGACCTTGGCGCCGGATACCGCGGCGCTGCTGCTGGCCCGGTTGCCGGTCGGCTTGTTGGTGCTGCGTGGTCGCCGTATCAGCCAGATCAATGACAGCTTTTGTTTGCTGCTCGGTACTACGCGGGAGCGGGTCGAACACAAAACGACCAGCGAAGTATTCGGCAACGACAGCGCGTTTGAGCAGGCGCTGACTCGCGCAGTGAGCATGCTTGGTCAGGACAACCATTGTGAGCAGGCGGTACTGCTGCGGCGGCATGATGGCCGCGCCATCTGGTGTCAGCTGCTGTTCAGTGCCATGGAACCGGGGCAGCCGCAGGCGGGCATGCTGGTGCTGCTGACCGATGCCAGCGACGCCCGTCGGCGCGAAGAAAGCTTGCGGCAGGCTGCGGTGGTGTTCGAGGCGGCGTCGGACAGCATTCTGGTGCTGGATGCCGAGCGCCGGATCCGCATGGCAAACCGGGCGTTTACCCGCATCAGCGGCTACAGCGCGGCCGACGTGATGGCCAAGCCGCCGCGCTTGCTGTTTTCCAGCAAGCAGCCGGCGGAACTGTACGAGCACATTTTCAATCAGGTGCAGAAGCACCATGCCTGGCAGGGCGAGATCTGGAGCCGGAAAAAGGACGGCACCGTCTACCCGCAATGGATGACGCTCAACGCCGTGTGCAATGACGCCGGCCAGATCGTCGAATACGTGCTGATTGCGTCCGATATTACCGAACGCAAGGAAGCCGAAGAGCGGCTCAATTATCAGGCCAATTACGATGCCCTGACCGAGCTGCCGAACCGCTCGCTGTTCGTGGACCGGCTGCGCCAATCGATGTCACGGGCGCGCCGGGAAGGCACCAATCTGGCGCTGCTGTTCATCGATCTGGATCGTTTCAAGAACATCAACGACAGCATGGGGCACTCGGCCGGTGACAAATTGCTGGTCGCGGTTGCCGATGCCTTGCGCAGCTGTGTCAGGGAAAGCGACACCATTGCCCGCTTCGGTGGCGATGAGTTTGCGGTGATTCTGTCGCCGATCTACGGCGCCAAAAATGCCGGCACCGTTGCGCAAACCTTGCTGAAGGTACTGGCGCGGCCGATTATGGTTGATGGTTATGAATGCCTGATCGGCGGCTCAATCGGTATCAGCGTCTATCCGGGCGATGGTGACAGCCCGGAAGAGTTGATCCGCAATGCCGATGCTGCGATGTACCGCGCCAAAGACAGCGGCCGCAACACCTATGAATTTTTCACCTCGGAAATGCAGCAGCAAGCGTTGGCCCGCATTGGCATGGAGCGGGATCTGCGCTATGCGATCGAGCGGCAGGAGTTTGCCCTGCATTTTCAGCCACAGCTCGGTCTTGCCAGCGGCGACATCATCGGCATGGAGGTGCTGGTGCGCTGGGAGTCGGGTACGCGCGGCCTGGTGTCGCCAGTGGATTTCATTGGCCTCGCGGAAGAAAACGGTCAGATCCTGGCGCTCGGCGAATGGGTGCTGACCGAAGCCTGCCGGCAATATGTCGAATGGCATCTGGCCGGCGTTGCGCCGTCTTATATCGCCGTGAATGTCTCAGGGCGGCAGTTCCGTTCGCAGCAGTTTCCCAAGCTCGTTCAGAGCATCCTCACGGAAACCCGGATGCCGGCCGGCAGCCTGGAGCTGGAGCTTACCGAAAGCTTCCTGATGGAAGACGAGGAACATGTCATGCGTACGCTACGTGAGCTGCGCGATATGGGGGTGGCGTTGTCGATCGATGATTTCGGCACCGGCTATTCCTCTCTCAGCTATCTGAAACGCTTCCCGATCTCGACCCTCAAAATTGATCGCAGCTTTGTTCAGGACATCCCGGGTGACGATGAGGACGTCGCCATCGTATCGGCGATCATCCGCATGGCCCATGCACTGAAGTTGTCAGTTGTTGCCGAAGGGGTCGAAACCGCAGAGCAACAACGATTCCTGCATGAGCTCGGTTGTCATGTCATTCAAGGCTTTCATTACAGCCGGCCGCTGAATGTCAGCCAGTGCACCGCGTTCCTGCACGAGGCGGCGGCGAGGCGGTCACTGCCGGCGCTTTCTTCTCAGGTGGCGGTTAACTGAGGCTTGGTCAGCTAAAACTCGTGCTGCGGCGCAGCAAAATGCTGGTTTTTT
>DASUEK010000228.1:0-11980 GCA_036275115.1 Permianibacter sp.
TCTGGTCCCGGTCAGTACGAATATCTGCCACAAAAACATCGAGACACGATGCATGATCCCATGCAGTAACCTGCGCTACATACATTGGTGAATCGATGTTTACACCTGCAGAAACGCCTCTCACCTCTCGCCATTCAGTTGCAATCGATTGTGAATCAAAGAAATATTTATGCTCCGCATACCATTTTCGCAGAGCCTCCACCGCATAGGACTGCTCATTCATGCCGCTCCCCCACAAACGCGGCACGCCGGATCGCGTTCCAGATACAGTTGTCGCCATTGGCCGCGCCAGGCGTCATACACAGTCAAGCGCGCTTTTCCGTCATGCTGGCCGACCAGCAACTTGATGGCCTCAACCGCCTGCAGCGAACCGATCACGCCGACCAGCGGCGCCAGCACACCGGCCTGAGCGCAGGTCTCGCCTTCTTCAATGCCATCCGGAAACAGGCAGGCATAGCACGGCAACGCACCGCCATCACGACCATTGCTGACAAATATCGCCAGCTGGCCTTCGCCGCGAATCGCCGCACCAGACACCAGCGGTTTGCCAAAACGCACACAGGCGGCGTTGAGCAGAAAACGGGTGGCGAAATTGTCGCTGCAATCGAGCACGACATCGGCGGCGCGGACCAGCGCATCGACGTTGTCTTCTGTCAGCCAGTGCTTATACGGCTGCACCTGCACGCCGGGATCAAGCGCCCGCATGCGCGCCGCCAGCGACTCGGCCTTGGGTTGTCCAATGCCATCGGTTTGATGGCCAATCTGGCGCTGCAGATTCGACAGCTCGACGGTATCGCCATCGGCAACTGTGATGGTACCCACGCCGGCCGCCGCCAGATACAGCGCGACCGGACAGCCAAGCCCACCCGCGCCGACTATCAGCGCATGACTGGCGCGCAGTTTTTGCTGACCGCTGATATCAATCTGCGGCAGCAGGATATGCCGGCTGTAGCGCAGCAGTTCGTCGTCCGAAAAGTCCATGTCGTTCATCCCGGCAACTGTCCGAGTGTCACCCGCGGCTGACCGGCCAGATCACGCAATGTTTCGACCGCGACAAAGCCGTGCTCACGCAGCAGCGCCGCAACCGGCTCGCCCTGATCGTAACCATGCTCCAGCATGAGCCAACCGTTCGGCAACAGGTGCGCCTGCGCGCCGGCAACGATCTGGCGAATGTCATCGAGGCCGTCATCGCCGGAAACCAGCGCCGAATTCGGTTCGAACCGGACATCGCCTTGCGCGAGATGCGGATCGCGGTCGGCAACGTACGGCGGATTGCTGACAATGGCGTGGAAACGCCGATCTGCCAGCGGCGCATACCAGGAACCGTAGTCAAACCGGACATTCTCGAGTTTGAGCCGGCGGGCATTTTTTTCCGCGATGCGCAGCGCGGCAAAACTGGCGTCGGTCGCGGTCAATTGCCAGTTCGGTCGCTCTTTTGCCAACGCCAGCGCAATGACACCGCTGCCGGTACCGAGATCCACCACGGTTTGCGGCGCGTCAGCTGGCAAGCGCGCCAGCGTCTGCTCGACCAGGAGTTCGGTTTCCGGACGCGGAATCAGCGTGTCGCTGGTGACCAGAAACGGCATCGACCAGAACTCGCGCTCACCGGTCAAATAGGCCACCGGCTCACCTTGCTGGCGTTTGCGGATGAGTTCGTCAAAGGCCGCTTGCTGGACGCCAGAAAGCTCGCGCTCTGGCCAGGTGCGCAAATAGGTCAGGGACTGATTGAGGACATGGCAAAGCAGCACCTCGACATCGCGCCGGGCGCTGTCACTGACCGGTGCCAAAACAACTTCGGCTTGTTTCAATGCACCGGACATGTTCATGTCAGCTTCCTTGTGCCAGTGCGGCCAGTTGATCAGCCTGATATTCGTTGACCAAAGGCTCGATAACCGGGTCGAGATCGCCTTCGACGATATCGGTCAGCGAGTACAGCGTCAGATTGACACGGTGATCGGTCAAGCGGCCTTGCGGAAAATTGTACGTCCGGATGCGCTCGGAGCGATCGCCGGTGCCGACTTGCAAGCGCCGCTCCTGGGCTTGGGCAGCGTGCGCTTTTTCCTGCTCGGCCGCGAGCAATTTCGACGCCAACAAGGACATCGCCTTGGCGCGGTTCTTGTGCTGCGAGCGCTCGTCCTGACACTCCACCACGATGCCGCTCGGCAAATGGGTGATGCGGATCGCCGATTCGGTTTTGTTGACGTGCTGGCCACCGGCGCCAGACGAGCGATAGGTATCGACTTTCAAATCGGCCGGATTGATATCGACATCACCGACCTCATCCGCTTCCGGCAAAATCGCCACGGTCGCCGCCGATGTGTGCACCCGACCTTGCGACTCCGTCGCCGGCACCCGCTGCACCCGGTGTGCGCCGGATTCAAACTTGAGCCGCGAATAGACGCCCTGCCCGATGATGCGGGCGATCACCTCTTTGTAACCGCCGTGCTCGCCCGGCGATTCCGACACGATCTCGACCTGCCAGCGTTTGCGGTCGGCGTATTTGCTGTACATGCGGAACAGATCGCCGGCGAAAATCGCCGCCTCATCACCACCAGTACCCGCGCGAATTTCCAGATAGACGTTGCGCTCGTCGTTCGGGTCTTTCGGCAGCAGCAGCTTCTGCAGATTGAGCTCAAGCTGCTCGACCGCGGCCTTCGCCCCCGGCAATTCTTCCCGCGCCAGTTCACGCATCTCGGTGTCGCTGTCGGTCAGCATTTTTTCGGTGTCGGCCAGTGCCGCCACCGCTTGCTGCCAGCCATTGAACTCGGTCACCACCGGTTCGAGCTGGGCGTACTCTTTCGACAGTTCGCGAAACTTGTTGTTGTCGCCGACCACCGCCGGGTCGGCCAGCAAAGCGGCCAGTTCCTGATGGCGCTCGACCAGTGCCTGCAATTTGCGTTCGACAGAATCTTTCATGAACCGGTTTTCATTCGCTAGCTTTGTTGGCGGCGGCATCCAGATCAAACAAGTGCCGGACCGCATCGAGACTGTGATTGCGACCAGCGGCCGCGTCGGCACGCAAGCGCTCACTGGGCGCGTGCAGGAATTTGTTGCCGAGCCGGTGACCGAATTGCTTCAACACCTCGGTCGGATCATCGCCGGCGCCAAGCCGCTGCATCGCCCGCTCCAGCTCCTGATTCTGGATTTGCTGCCAGTTGTCACGCAGATCGCGGATGGTGCCGGCCGCATCGCGTTCGCGTTGCCAGGCCAGAAACTGCTCGACTTGTTCGGCAATGATTTTCTCGGCCTGCACTGCTGCTTCCTGACGTGCTTTCAGGTTTTCCTGCACCACGTTCGTCAGATCATCGACGGTGTACAGAAACACGTCATCGAGCTCAGCCACTTCCGGTTCGATATCACGCGGCACAGCGAGATCGACCATGAAAATCGGTTTGTGCTTGCGCTTCTTGATGGCGCTTTCGACCAGACCTTTGCCGAGAATCGGCAGCGGGCTTGCAGTCGAGCTGATGACGATATCGGCGCGCGCCAGTACAGTCGGCAACTCAGCCAGCGGCACCGCTTCGCCACCGTACAGGCTCGCCAGCTCTTCGGCGCGTGCGACCGTGCGGTTGGCAACGATCACCTTGGTCGCGCCCGGCTGCACCAGATGCTGCGCCGCGAGTTGTACCGTTTCACCGGCGCCGATGAACAGCACGGTGGTTTTCGACAAGTCGGTGAAAATGCGTTTGGCGAGCTGCACCGCGGCGTAAGCGACGCTGACCGCCGACTGGCCAATCGCGGTATCGGTGCGTACCTGTTTGGCGACGGCAAAACTTTGCTGGAACAAACGCGAGAGTTGCTGGCCCAAGCTACCGGCGGCCTGCGCAGCGGCAAAAGCGTCTTTCAATTGGCCGAGGATCTGCGGTTCACCCAGTACCATCGAGTCGAGTCCGCTCGCCACCCGCATGACATGGCGAATGGCGTCGGCATCACGCTTGATATAGAGGCTGCGCTGCAGATCGTCGGCGCTGATGTGGCGGTGCTGCTGCAGCCAGCGGGTGACGCTGTCCGGCTCGATGTCGCCAGACAGATACAGCTCGACCCGGTTGCAGGTCGACAGGATGGCCGCTTCCGGCTGATTGGCCTGGCTCGCCAGCTCGCGCAGTGCCTCGGGCATGATGTCGGGCGGAAACGCCAGCCGATCACGGATCGCCACCGGTGCAGTAACGTGATTGATTCCGATCGCAAAGACACTCATTCGTTTGCGTTAACCCCCGGCAAGCGCGGCGCGCATTGTAGCACCGTGACTCGCAGCCAAGGCTTGATTGCGCACCGACCTTCACGACGCTTGTCGGCCGGCGGCCGGTCTTCGGTATAGTGACAACCCCGGCGCTGACGCCCGGCTCAGGATGTAGAACATGCCCGTATTGCGTTTCACCGGCCCGTCGGGCCGGGCGGTGGCACCGAAATCGACACTGCCCCACCACCGTCCACTCGCCGCGTTAGCCGCCAGCGTGTTGCTGTTGCTGGCCGGCTGTCAGCACACCGCCACGCTCCCCGCTGACAGTGCCACGGCAGTAACCGTCAATGACCCGAACGATGCGACACCGAACGTGTCGCAAGCCACGTCAGACAAGTCCAACGGCGGCAACGCCTTTGAGCAGTCGCAGACCTATTACCAAGTGCTGCTTGGCCAGCTGGCGCAGCAGCGCGGCGAACAACAAATCGCCTTGAGCAATGTGCTGGCCGCTGCCGAAGCCAGCCGCGACGTCAGCCTCGCCCGCCAGGCGTTCGGGCTGGCGCTGAAACAGCGCGATGCAATCGCCACGTTGCGCGCTGCCAGCCTGCTGGCCGAATTGGAGCCGACCAATCCGGAGGCGCGGATGGCACTGGCGCTGGCGCAATTCCAGAACGAACAACTCGACGCGGCCTTGCTGACCTTGGAGCAGGCGCTCGGCATGGTCGGCAGCGAAGAAGACGCCCAACTCAGCCTGCTCGGCAAATTCACCCGCGCCGCCGGCCCCGGCAGCCTGCCGATGCTGACCGAGCTGAGCCATCGCCACCCGAATCCGGAATGGCTGCTGCTCGCGGCAGCGGTGCAAGCCCAGCATTTTGGCGACGTGCCGTATGCACTGGCGCTGCTGGACCGGGCCATTGACGACGCCCCCGACTACCTGCGGGCGGTCTTGGTGAAAGCCGAATTGTTGAGCAACCGCGACGCCGACGCTGCCCTGCTGTTACTCGAAGACAGCCTGCGCCAGCACCCCGGCAACCGCGATCTGGCGCTGGCCTACGGCCGCACCCTGTATAGCCAGGGCCGCTTTCCGGAAGCGGTCGCGGTGCTGGAAAAGCCGGCCAAGGATGCCGCCGACACCGAAGCCAATTACCTGTATTCCGTCAGCCTGTTCATGGCCGGCCGCATGGCCGAGGCACTGCCTCGCCTGCAGGCCAAGGTCGAATCAGGCGAGCAGACCGGCCCGGCCGGCTGGCTGTGCGCGCAAGCCGCCGAACGCTTGAAGCAGGAAGTGGCAGCACTGGCCTGTTATGACCGCATCCGGCCGACCGACAACCAATACCTGCCCGGCCAGCGCGCACGCGCCGAGCTGTTGAGCCGCCGGGGCCGCCACGACGAAGCCTTGCAACACCTCGCCGCGGCGCGCGACGCCTTGGCGACCATGGAAGCCGGCGATGCCGAAACCCTGACCCGGCAACAAAGCCGGCTCTTGCTCGAACAGCTGACGGTGTTGCAAAAAGCCAACCGACTCGACGAGGCCCGGGCCTTGTTCGCCGCCGAACCGGAAGCCTTGCGGCAACAACCCGAGCCGGCCCTGCTGGTCGCCAGCTTCGGTCTTGGCGATCCGACCGCCCAGCGCGCCGCGTTGGTCGAGCGCTTCCCGGCCAATCCTGAAGAGCGCAAGAAGTGGGTACTCGCTGCCGCGGACCTGCTTCAGGATCAGGGCTTGCAGGCCGAAGCCTTTGCCGTGGTGGACGACGCGCTCCATCAGCAGCCCGATGATCTGGAGCTGCTCTATACCCGCGCCCTGCTCGCCGAGCCGCTCGGTCAGAGCGACCGCAGCGAGGCCGATCTGCGCCGGATTCTGGCGCTCTCGCCCAACCACGCCGATGCCCAGAATGCGCTGGGCTACACCCTGGCCGATCTGAACCGGCAGCTTGATGAAGCCTACGACCTGATCCAGCGGGCGCTGCGGGTGCGGCCGACCAGCGCCGCCGTGATGGATAGCATGGGCTGGGTGTTCTACCGCCGGGGTGAATTGGACAAGGCACGCGATTGGCTCGGCCGCGCTTACGCACTGGAGCCGGAGGCCGAAATTGCCGCCCACTATGGCGAGGTGCTGTACAAGCTGGGCGAAAAGAAAAAAGCCCGCCAGATTTGGCGCGATGCGCTCGAGCAAAGCCCGAAAAGCAAAGCGCTCAAAGCGGTAATTGAGCGGCTGAAATGACAAGTATGCGCTCACTTTTGGGGCTAGCGCTGGCGGGGGCGGTCGCGCTCACCGGTTGCGCCGGCCCCCGCCAGCCGCTGCGGACGCTGTCGGAACAAGAGGCCACCATCAGCGCACTGGCGCAATGGCAGCTTGATGGCCGCATCGCCTTGAAACGTGGCGACGAGGGCTTTTCGGCCGGCCTCGATTGGCACCAGACCCCCACCGAATTCCGGTTCGAGCTGACCGGCCCGCTCGGCGAAACCCGGGCCCGGCTGACCGGCAGCCCGGCCCATGCCCTGCTGGAATTGCCGGACCAGCCGCCGCTGGCCAGCAGCGATGTCGAATCGCTGCTGCGCGACCATTTCGGCTGGCAATTGCCGGTCGACCGGCTGCGTTGGTGGGTCCGCGGGCTGGCCGGGCCGGACACCGTGGTAAGAGCGCGCGATGAACAAGGCCGGATCAAGCAGCTGATCGCCGACGGCTGGCAGGTCGACTACCTGGCCTGGCAAGAGGTCAATGGCCTGTGGCTGCCGAAACGGCTGGAAGCCCGCCATGCCAACCTGAGCCTCAAACTCGCCCTGTACGATTGGCAGTTGTAAGTCCTGACACTGAAACCATCATGCCCGTTTCCACGCTCTCGCTGCCGGCCCCGGCCAAACTGAACCTGTTCCTGCACATCACCGGCCGCCGGGACGATGGCTATCACCTGCTCGAAACTGTCTTCCAGCTGCTGGATTACGGCGACGCCATGCAGTTCCAGCGCCGTAACGATGGTGTCCTCACCCTCCAGCCTGAACTTGCCGGCGTGCCATTCGAGAGCAACCTGGTGGTGCGCGCCGCCCGTGCACTGCAGGCCGAAACCGGCTGCCGGCTCGGCGCCGACATCCGGCTGGAAAAACGCATCCCGATGGGCGGCGGCCTCGGCGGCGGCTCCTCGAATGCGGCCACCACCTTGCGCGCGCTGAACCGGCTCTGGCAGCTTGGCTTGAGCGTCGACAGCCTCGCCGCCATCGGCCTGCGTCTCGGCGCCGACGTACCGGTGTTTGTCCGGGCCGAAACCGCCTATGCAACCGGCATTGGTGAAGCCCTGACCGCCGTGCAAATGCCAGCGCAATGCTTCGCCGTTTTCACGCCGCCAGTGGCGGTGCCAACTGCCGAGATTTTCCGGCACCCAGCGTTGACACGTGACACTCGCCCCTGCACAATACGCGCCCTCGCCGACCGGGGCTGGTTTGAACAAACCCGCAATGACTGCGAACCCTTGGTTCGCACGCTGTATCCGGCGGTGAACTCGCTCATCGAGCGACTGCAGAATGTGGCGCCAACGCGCATGACTGGCACCGGAAGTTCGGTGTTCGCGTTGGCCCGCGACGAAACCCACGCGCAGCACCTGCTTGACGCTTGCGCCGATCTGGCGCCCGGTTTCGTCGCCCGCAGCATTCAGCGTTCAGCGCTGTTTGACTGTGTGTAAACAGTTTCGGTAGGGGTATCGCCAAGCGGTAAGGCAGCGGGTTTTGATCCCGCCATTCGGAGGTTCGAATCCTTCTACCCCTGCCACTTATTTCGACCAAGTGGTGCTTCGGTTTCGACATCAATTGAGTCAAGGCAGCACAGCGGGTTTTGATCCCCCCAGCCTGATGGGCGGAGGTTCAAATCCCGCTATCACTGCCACTTATTTTTGCAATGTGGCAAGCCTTCCATAATTTGCTACGTTGATATCCCGCATCAGGCGCGTGCCGCGCCAACAGCTCTGTCGGAGTTCCTTATGTCGGACATGATGCTCTTCAGCGGCAATGCCTGCCCTGAACTCGCCCACGCCATCGCTGCCCGTCTGAACACGCAAGTGTCACAGGCCACGGTCGGCAAATTCTCCGACGGCGAAATCAACGTTGAAATTCGCGAGCACGTCCGCGGCAAGGATGTGTTCATCGTCCAGTCGACCTGCAACCCGACCAACGACAACCTGATGGAACTGGTGATCATGGCGGACGCCCTGCGCCGCGCCAGCGCCGGTCGCATCACCGCCGTGGTGCCGTACTTCGGCTACGCCCGCCAGGACCGCCGGGTGCGTTCGGCCCGGGTGCCGATTTCGGCCAAGGTCGTCGCCGACATGATGTCGATCGTCGGCGTCAACCGTCTGCTGACGGTCGACCTGCACGCCGATCAGGTTCAGGGCTTTTTCGATATTCCGGTCGATAACGTCTATGCCACGCCGGTGATGATTGACCACATCGCCAAGCAGCATTTCAACAATCTGATGGTGGTGTCGCCGGACGTCGGCGGCGTGGTCCGCGCCCGCGCGGTCGCCAAACGCCTCGGTGATGTTGATCTGGCCATTATCGACAAGCGCCGGCCGCAGCCGAACGTCGCCGAAGTGATGCACATCATCGGTGAAGTCGAAGGCCGCAATTGCGTCATCATCGACGACATCGTCGATACCGCCGGGACGCTGAGTCTGGCTGCCAACGCGCTGAAAGCCGCCGGTGCTGCCTCGGTTCACGCCTACTGCACGCACGCCGTGCTGTCCGGCCGCGCGGTGGAAAACGTCCGCAAGTCGGGTCTCGACAAGCTGGTCGTCACCGACACCATCCCGCTGCGCGCCGAAGCCAAGACCTGCGAGCAGATCGAAGCCATTTCGCTGGCACCGCTGCTCGCCGAGGCGATCCGCCGGGTCAGCGAGGAAGAGTCGCTGTCGGAGATGTTTGTTTAAGCAAATTTTTGCAGGCGTGACAGGTTCACGCCTGTGCTGTTTTTGTGGATCAGCAAAACCGATCCACGAAAGTGCGGAGTATCTGGTCGCGGATACCTCGCCAACCGGTCGCACAATTCCGTGCACCGGACATTTGGAGCATGAAAATGGCTGTTACTTTCGAACTCGACGCGCAAAAGCGTGACGATCAGGGCAAGGGTGCGAGCCGCCGCCTGCGTCGCGCGGACTCCGTGCCTGCCGTCATTTACGGCGCCGGCAAGCCGGCCCAGTCGATCACCCTGAACCACAACAAGGTGATTCTGGCGCTGGAACACGAAGCGTTTTACTCGCACATTCTGACCATCAACATCGACGGCGTGGCCGAAAAAGCGATTTTGAAGGCCGTTCAGCGTCACCCGTACAAGCCGAAGGTCCAGCACCTCGACTTCCTGCGCATTGATGCCAACGCCAAGCTGCACACCAAAGTGGCGCTGCACTTCGTCAACGAAGCCACCTCGCCGGCCGGCAAAGCCGGTGCGCTGGTGCACCACGACATGACCGAAGTGGCCATCACCTGCTTGCCGAAAGATCTGCCGGAATTCATCGAAGTGGATCTGGGCAATCTGGTCGTCAACCAGATCGTTCACCTGTCCGACCTGAAACTGCCGGCTGGTGTCACACTGGACGCCCTGCAGCACGGCGACAACAAGAGCGTTGTCTCGGCCCACGCCCGCAAGGGTGGTGAGGAAGAAGCCGCTCCGGCTGCGGAAGCACCGAAGGCCTAATCGCCACAACCGCGTTGAACCAGCGATAATGGCCGCTCGCGTCGCACCGCGAACGGCCAGCGGGTTCAACCCAAGCAGAAGGCCGTTCGACAGGAACGGCCTTTTGCTTTTTTCGCCGCCACGCGTATCACACCGGTGACAATGAGAGGGCTCGCTGAGCCACAGTGGCGGCGCAACGGACAGGATCATGGCAGGCCTCAAACTGATCGTCGGGCTCGGCAATCCCGGTGCCCAATATGCCCAGACCCGGCACAATGCCGGCGAATGGTATGTCCGCCGTCTGGCCGACAAGTTTGGCGTGCGGCTGAGTCCGGACAGCAAGTATTTTGGTGAGACCGGCAGCGTGACCGTGGCGGGCGAAACCGTGCGCTTGCTCGTACCGACCACCTACATGAACCGCAGCGGCCAAGCCGTTGGTGCGTTGGCGAATTTCTACCGGATTGCGCCGAATGAGATTCTGGTCGCGCATGACGAGCTGGATATTCCGCCCGGCACGCTGAAACTGAAAATCGGTGGTGGCCACGGTGGTCACAATGGCCTGAAAGACATTGTGCCGGCACTCGGCAACAGCGCCGATTTTTATCGCCTGCGCATTGGCATTGGCCATCCGGGTGCGCGCGAATTGGTCACTGGTTGGGTGCTCGGCAAAGCGCCGGCCAGCGAACAGCAAAAGATGGATGCGGCCATTGATGAGGCGCTGCGTGAGAGCGACAACCTGATCAAGGGCGAATTTTTGAAAGCGCAGCAGAAGCTGCACAGCTTTGTGGGTTAACGCGTTTGTTGCTTTGCGTTTGTATCGGTTAAATGATTTTGTTGGCTGGCGTCGGTTGTCCTTGCGCCAGTCTGATTGTTTTTTTTGAGTTAGGTGCGGCCGAATGACGCGGCCTCGCTCCCGGATCTCGGTGACCGAGATTTGGGACAAAGCGGGAGCCATCAGGCACACCAGAAGCGGAGTCATCGAGATGGGTTTCAACTGCGGTATCGTCGGTCTGCCTAACGTCGGCAAATCCACGCTGTTCAATGCGCTGACCAATGCCGGCATCGCGGCGGCAAACTTTCCGTTCTGCACCATCGATCCGAACACCGGCATTGTGCCGATGCCGGATCCGCGGCTGAACGAGCTGGCCAAGATCGTCAATCCGCAAAAAGTGGTGCCGACCTCGATGGAGTTCGTCGACATCGCCGGCCTCGTCGCCGGAGCGTCGAAGGGCGAGGGTCTCGGCAACAAATTCCTCGCCAATATCCGCGAGACGGACGCGATTGCCCACGTCGTCCGTTGCTTCGACCACCCGGACATCATTCACGTGTCCGGCAGCGTCGACCCGGCCCGTGACATTGAAATCATCAACATCGAACTGGCGCTGGCCGACCTGGACACGGTTGACCGCGCCATCAAGCGGGTCGAGAAGATCGCCAAGCACGGTGACAAGGAAGCCAAGGCCGAATACGACGTGCTGGTCAAAGCCAAGGCCGTACTCGAAGAAGGCCAGCCGGTCCGCACCCTCGCACTGGATGAAAGCGAACTGAAAATGCTGCGCACGCTCGGCCTGATGACCGCAAAGCCGACCATGTATATCGCCAACGTGCTGGAAGACGGTTTCGAGAACAACCCGCACCTCGACACCGTGCGCGCTCTCGCCGCCAAAGAAGGCTCGGAAGTGGTGCCCGTCTGCGCCGCCATCGAATCGGAACTGGCCGCCTTGTCCGATGAAGAAAAGCAGGAATTCCTGTCGTCACTCGGGCTGGAAGAACCGGGCCTGAACCGCGTTATCCGCGCCGGCTACAAACTGCTGAACCTGCAAACCTACTTCACCGCCGGCGTCAAGGAAGTGCGTGCCTGGACCGTCTCGGTCGGTGCGACCGCACCGAAAGCCGCCGCCGTCATTCACACCGACTTCGAGAAAGGCTTTATCCGCGCCGAAGTCATCGCCTATGACGATTTCATCAAGTACAAAGGCGAAGCCGGTGCCAAAGAAGCCGGCAAATGGCGTCTGGAAGGCAAGGAGTACATCGTCCAGGACGGCGATGTCATGCACTTCCGCTTCAACGTCTGATTTCAGACAATGAAAAAGGGGAGCGTCAGGCTCCCCTTTTTCATTGCGCTGCCGTTAACGGCGCGAGCG
>DASUEK010000229.1:0-3793 GCA_036275115.1 Permianibacter sp.
TGCCGACCAACTCCGGCACCACGCCAGCATCAAATTCATCGCCCAGCAGCCGCTGCAGAATGATCTGGCTGCGCTCGCGCCACGGCATGGCCAGCAGCACATCGATGTCAGCAAAGCGTGGCAGCTGCTGCGGGTAAAACAGGCCGCTGTCGCGACCGATGCTGCGCAGCACCGCCGCGCGGAAGCTGACGATCTCGTCCGGGTGTTTCAGGTTGTACAGGTTCATCGCGGTTTTCCGTATGCCTATGCGGTTGTGCGCTGATCAAGCGGCGGTTTCCGGCACCGCAACCGGCCACAGCCGCGCGCCAATCGCATCGAACCGGCATAGCCAGCTCTTGCGCGCCGTGTTGACCGGAAACGCGGCATCGAGTGCCAGCCGTACGCGTGCGGCGCTGTCAGCATCCGGGCACACCGCGATGCAGGTGGGTCCGGCGCCAGACAGGCTGAACGCCAGCGCACCATGCGCCAGTGCTGCCGCTTTGGCGGCGACAAAACCCGGCACCAACGGCGCCCGGTGCGGCTCGATCAGCTCATCACTCAGCAGTGCCGCCGCATGCGACCATTCCTGCGCCATTGCCGCTTGAATGAACGCGGCGAGCCGCTGACCGAAAGCGGTGACGGTGTGCAAATCGTATTGCTTCGGCAACACCGCGCGGGCGGTACGGGTCGCCACTTCAATGCCCGGGTGATACAGCACCAGATGCCACGGCGGCAGCGGCAAACCGACGGACAGGCGCGCATCCGGCACCAGCAATTGCAGACCGCCGAGCAGTGCCGGCGCGACGTTGTCGTAATGCACGCTGCCGCTGATCCGGCCTTCCATTTCGCCGGCCAGAATCAGCAGCTCACGCGCGCTCAGTGCCTGTGCGTAAAACAGATTCAGCGCCTGCAAAGCCGCCACCGCGGAGGCCGCGCTGGAACCCAATCCGGAGCCGACCGGCAAGGCCTTGTGCAGGCTGAGTCGGTTGGGGCGCGGCGCCAAGCCCTTCTTGCTGAGCTCCTGTTCGTAGCGCACGCGGCAAGTGTGAACGATATTGTCGTGCGCTGCGCCGGGTAGCGCGTGGGCAAACGGTCCAGCGATGGTCACCAGCGATTCCGGCGCGTCTTCAACCGTTACCCAGTCGCCGAGCGGTGCGCCATCGATCGGTTGCAGCGCGGCGCCGAGTAAATCGAAACCGACAATGAAATTGCCGGCAGAAATTGGCGCAAATGCCGTGACACGCATCAGAAAGGTCTCCGGACCGGATGAAAGGACACGGTGCGTAAAATGTCGGCGAACACGCCACCGGCGGTGACATCGGCGCCGGCGCCGTAACCGCGGATCACCAGCGGCACCGGATCGTAACGGCGGGTGTAAAACGCCAGCGCGTTTTCGCCGCCCTTGATCGGTAACAACGGGTGCGCGCTGTCGACTTCCAGCAAACCGACCCGGCAGCGACCGTCGCGGATCTCGCCGGCGAAACGCAGCGTCTTGCCTTGCGCTTGCAGGGACGCCATCCGGGCGGCAAACCAGGCATCAACGGCTGGCAGCCGCGCCATGAAGGCCTCGACGTCGCCGCTGCTGTCGAACTCAGGCGGAAAAATAGTGGCCACTTCGACATCGGCGAGTTCAGCCGCGTAACCGGCTTCACGGAGCAGGATCAGCAGTTTGCGGGCGACATCCATGCCGGACAGATCGTCGCGCGGATCTGGCTCGGTGAAGCCGCGCTGGCGGGCATCCTGCACCGCTTGTGAAAACGGCACGCCGGCATCGAGCAGGCCGAACACATACGACAGCGAGCCGGACAGAATGCCGGCAAAACCGCGCAGTGCGTCACCGCTCTTGATCAGGTTCTGCAAGGTGTCGATGACCGGCAGTGCGGCTCCGACATTGGTTTCGTACAGGTAACGGCAGTTCTGCTTGTCGGCCGCTTCGCGCAGCGCCAGATAGAACGGCATTTCGAGCGTATTGGCCTTCTTGTTGGCGGTGACCACATGAATGCCATTTTCGAGCGCCTTCAGTTGCAGCCGGGCAATGGCCGGATCGCTGGTGCAATCGACCACAACTGGATTCAGATAGCCATTGCCGCGAATGTGCTGTAGCCAGCGACTGCTGTCGAACGGTTCCGCGCTCGCCAGCTTGGCTTTGACATCGGCCGGCGCGAGCGCTTGATCCGACAACAGCATCTGCCGCGAGTTGGCAACGCCGCACAGGCGCAGATCGATGCCATGCGCGCGCAGAAAATCCTGCTGCTGCTCCAGTTGCTGCAGCAGCGCACCACCGACAGTGCCGACGCCCATCAGAAACACCTCGATGCGCTGCCGGCTTTCAAAAAATTGCTGGTGCACACCGCGCAGGCCGCGCTCGCCATCGCGGCTGCTGATCACCGCCGAAATCGACCGCTCATTGGCGCCTTGGGCAATCGCAATGACGTTGGCGCGTGCCGCCGCCAAGGCCGCAAAGAACCGGCCGGCAATGCCGCGCTGGTGGTGCAGGCCATCGCCCACCAGGGTCAGGATGGCGACATCGTCCTGCACGGCAAACGGGTCGAGCAGGGCGCTGCGCCGCTCCAGCGCAAAATCCTGCTCCAGCGCGCGCAGCGCGAGCTCGCGTTCCTTGGCCGGCACCGCAAAACTCAGCGAACATTCCGAGCTTGCCTGCGTGATCAGCATCACCGAAATCTGCTCGCGCGCCACTGCGGCAAAAATGCGCGCGGCAAGGCCGGGCACGCCTTGCATGCCGGGGCCGGACAAGGTGATCAGGGCGACGTTTTCCAGCAGGGTCAAACCGCGCGCCGGCGCCGGCGCGATGCGTTCACGCGGGCCGATATAGGTTCCGGGTGCGGCCGGATTGAGCGTGTTGCGAATCCGGATGTCGATGCGCCGCAGCGCCAGCGGTCCGATGGTTTTCGGGTGCAACACCTTGGCACCGAACCAGGACAGCTCCATCGCTTCTTCGTAGCTCAGTGCATCGAGCAATTTGGCATCCGGCACCCGGCGTGGATCGGCACTGTACACACCATCGACATCGGTCCAGATCTCGCAGAGCGACGCTTGCAGCGCGTAGGCGAGCAGCGCGCCGGAGTAATCGGAACCGTTGCGGCCAAGCAGACTCAACTTGCCGTGGTGGTCGGCGCCGATGAAGCCGGGCATCAAGATCACATCGACTGGCAGGTAGCGCAGCTCGGCGCCGAGCCGATCGATTTCCGGCAAGACTGGTGTGCCTTCGAGCAGTGAGCCTTCGGTGCGGATCAGCGTTGCCGGGTCGATGCGTTGCACCCGCAGCTCGCCAGCACGCAGCAGCGACTCTACGAGTAGCACCGACAATTGCTCACCGCAGGCGAGCACGCGTGCCTGCACTTCATCGGGGCAGGCGCGCAGCAAGTGCACGCCGTCCAGATCCTGGTTCAATTGCTGTAGTCGTTGCTCCAGCGCAGCTGCGGTTTGGTCGCGCAGCGAGTCGGGCCATTCGGTCGCCAGCGCCGTCAACATGTCCAGGTGACGCTGGCGCAGCAGGCGCCGTTCTTCCGGCGCGCTGTCGCCGCGCTGACAGGATGCAAGCAGGCGCACCAGCTGATCGGTGACGCCGCCGAGCGCCGATACCACCACGCCGATGGCTTTGCCCTGATTGCCTTCATTGATCTGATTGCGCTGGTGACCGTCGCGGATCAACGCGCCGACCTGTTGCAGCCGCTCCGGCTTCGCCAGCGAGCTGCCACCAAATTTCATTACCAACATCGTGTCGGTCCTCCGGGTTGACCGCCATGCCAACGCAACTTTATGCAGGATTCGCAGGCAACAAAAAACCCGCGAC
>DASUEK010000230.1:0-6696 GCA_036275115.1 Permianibacter sp.
TCCGGCGACACATGGCCGATCGACAAGCCCGAGGTGCCGCCGGAAAACCGGCCATCGGTGATCAGCGCGCAGGCTTTGCCGAGCCCTTTCGCCTTCAAGTAGCTGGTCGGGTAGAGCATTTCCTGCATGCCGGGGCCGCCACGTGGGCCTTCGTAGCGAATGACCACGGCATCACCCGCGACAATCTGATCGGCAAGAATCGCCTGCACGGCATCGTCCTGCGATTCGAATACCCGAGCACGACCGGTAAATGTCAGACAACTTTCGTCAACGCCAGCGGTTTTGACGATGCAACCATCCGGCGCCAGATTGCCGGTCAGTACGGCGAGGCCGCCATCCTGTGAATAGGCGTGCGCAACGCTGCGAATACAGCCCTGCTCGCGATCGCCATCGAGACTCGGCCAGCGTGCGCTCTGGCTGAATGCCTGACTGCTGCGCAGGCCACCGGGCGCGGCGCGGTAACGCTCGCGAATATCGTTTGCAATCGGCTGGGTGATGTCCTGCTGGCTGATCGCGTCGCCGAGCGTCGCGCTGTGCACGGTGTAAGTGTCACGATGCAGTAAACCACCGCGATCGAGCTCGGCCAGAATGCCGTAGACACCGCCGGCGCGGTGGACATCCTCGATGTGGTATTTCTGCGTCGACGGCGCCACCTTGCACAGGTGCGGCACTTTCTTCGACAGCCGATCGATATCACGCATCGTGAACGGCACACCGGCTTCGTGTGCAGCCGCGAGTAAATGCAGCACGGTGTTGGTCGAGCCCCCCATCGCGATGTCGAGCGTCATGGCATTTTCAAAGGCCGCGAAATTGGCGATGGCGCGCGGCAGCAACTGTGCTTCATTGCCGTCGTAGTATCGCTTGGTGATCTCGACAACAGTTTTGCCGGCCTGCACGAACAGCTCACGCCGATCGGTATGGCTCGCCAGCAAGGTGCCGTTACCGGGCAAAGCCAAGCCGAGCGCTTCGAGCAGACAGTTCATCGAGTTGGCCGTGAACATACCAGAGCAACTGCCGCAGGTCGGGCAGGCGTTGTGCTCGGTTTCGGCGACTTGCTCATCGGATACGCGCGGGTCAGCCGCCATCACCATGGCGTCAACCAGATCAAGCTTGATGGTTTCGCCGCCACGCACCACTTTGCCCGCTTCCATCGGGCCACCGGAGACGAACACCGCCGGAATATTCAGGCGCAGCGCCGCCAGCAACATGCCGGGCGTGATCTTGTCGCAGTTGGAAATGCAGATCATGGCGTCGACGCAATGGCCGTTGGCGACGTACTCGACCGAATCGGCAATCAGCTCACGCGACGGCAGGCTGTACAACATGCCGCCATGCCCCATCGCAATACCGTCGTCAATGGCGATGGTATTGAACTCGCGCGGCACGCCGCCGGCACCACGCACCGCTTCCGACACCAGCTCGCCAATCTGTTTCAGATGGACATGACCGGGAACAAACTGCGAATACGAGTTGACCACCGCGATCAGCGGCTTGTGAAAATCGTTGTCACCAAGACCGGTGGCGCGCCAGAGCGCACGGGCGCCCGCCATGTTGCGGCCGGTGAAGGTGGTTTTGGAGCGATAGGTTGGCATGAACAGATCTTTTCAAAAGAAGGACGTTGTAGGAGCGAGCTTGCTCGCGACCCATTGAGCCTGAAAAGGCATCGCGAGCTTGCTCGCTCCTACAGAACAATCAAGCATAAGCCGCGTGCACAAACGCCGAGGTCGGGTTCTCGATCGGGTCCAGCCAGCCCCAAATATCCGGCGTCTGACCATTGAACAGACCGAAGAATTTCTTCTGGATCGCTTCGGTGACCGGACCGCGTTTGCCCGCGCCGACTTTCAGACCATCGACCGTGCGTACCGGCACAATTTCCGATGCGGTGCCGCACAGGAAAATCTCATCGGCGACATAGAGTGATTCGCGGGCGATGTTTTCTTCCTTGACCGTGTAACCCAGTTCTTTCGCCAGCACCATCACCGTGTCGCGGGTGATGCCCGGCAGAATCGACGCGGTCAGCGGTGGCGTGTAAAGGGTTTTGTTCTTGACCAGGAACACGTTCTGGCCAGCGCCTTCCGACACCATGTTGTTGTGATCCAGCGCCAGCCCTTCGTGATAACCATGACGACGGGCTTCGCGGGCAATCAAAGCACCCGACAGATAATTGCCACCGGCCTTGGCACCGGTCGGCATGGTGTTCGGCGCCAAGCGGTTCCAGCTCGACACGCCGACATCGACGCCGGTTTCCTGGGTACCGGCACCGAGGTAAGCGCCCCACTCGAACGCCGCGACCACCAGATCGATCGGCGTTTCGGCATCCGGAACAATGCCGATGCCACCGTAACCGACATAGGCCAGCGGCCGCAGATACGCGGCTTTCAAACCGTTGGTGCGGACGATGTCCTTGCAGGCAGTTTCGACATCATGACGGGTGTACGGAATCTCCATCCGGTAAATCTTGGCCGAATCGAACAAACGTTGGATGTGATCACCCAGCCGGAAAATCGCCGTGCCCGACGGGGTGTCATAGGCGCGAATGCCCTCAAACACCGACGAGCCGTAATGCAGCGCATGGGTCATCACATGCACGGTGGCATCAGCCCAGGGTTTGATCTGGCCGTTATGCCAGATTTTCGCAGGTGCGTTCAGAGCGGCCATGTTGGTTTCCTTTTCTACTGTCAGTTTCGCAATGGGTTTCGGTACGTTTATCTTCAGTACATATATCAGTGATGCGGTTCGCTGCAAAGCGCGGACACTGAAGCCGAAGCACAAATAATTCCAAACTGTCGAGCAACGCCTCAGCACTGGCCGCAATGATGTTGTCGGAGCAGCCGACGGTGCACCAGCGCTGTTCACCATACGCGGCCTCAATCCAGACTCGCGTGGTCGCGCCGGTTGCCGCTTCGGGGTCCAGGATGCGGACTTTGTAATCGGTCAAGCGCACGCCTTCCAGTTCAGGATAGAACGGTTTCAAGGCTTTTCTGAGCGCAGCATCGATAGCAGCAACCGGGCCGGTCGATTCGGCAGCCGTGAGTTCCTCTTTTGCCGCCACGGCAACTTTGGCCGTTGCCAGACTCGGCTCACTGACGCCTTCCCGCTGCGCGGTGTGGACATGCAGATCGCGCACGGTGAACGGCGGCTGATAACCGGCCTGGTGTCGCCGCACGATCAGCTCAAAGCTGCCGTCCGCTGTTTCCAGCTGCAAGCCACGCGCTTCCGCCAGCTTGATCTGCTCGGCAATGCGCTGCTCCTCGCCTTGCACCTCCAGCCCAAGCTCGCGGGCGCGCAGCCGAACATTGCCGCGTCCTGCCAGTTCCGACACGATCACACGGCGACCATTGCCCACGTGCAGCGGATCGATATGCTCGTAACTCGCCTGCAGTTTTTCGATCGCCGCGACATGCAATCCGCCCTTGTGGGCAAACGCGTTGACGCCGACAAACGGCGCGAACGCATCCGGCGCCAGATTGGCGATATCGGCGACCGCACGCGACAACGCAGTCAGTTTTGCCAGCTGGCTGGCGGCCTGGCAGCGAAAACGCGTTTTCAACACCAGATTGGCCAGAATCGATACCAGGTTGGCATTGCCACAGCGCTCACCGATGCCGTTGATCGTGCCCTGCACTTGCCGCGCGCCAGCCTGTACCGCCGCCAGCGAATTGGCCACCGCCAGCTCGCTATCGTTATGGCAGTGCACGCCAATCGGCGTTGCCAGCTGTGCCCGCACTGCAGTGACCACTGCGCCAATTTGCGCCGGCAAACTGCCGCCATTGGTGTCGCACAGCACCAGAGCGTCGGCGCCAGCTTCGCTCGCCGCCTGCAAACAAGCGACTGCGTAGTTGCGGTCTTCGGCAAAGCCGTCGAAGAAATGCTCGGCGTCGAGCACGACTTCGCGGCCTTCGTCTTTCATCAGCTTGACGCTGTCGTAAATGACCTTGAGGTTGTCCTCGCGCGTGGTCCGCAGAATGTACTCAACATGCAGCGGCGAACTTTTGCCGACCAGTGTGACGACCGGCGTCTGCGCGTCCAGCAGGGCCAGCAGCTGTGGGTCGGTACTCGCCGACCGATCGACGCGTCGGGTACTACCGAAAGCGGCAATGCGGGTATTCGGCAAGCTCAGTTCGCGTACCTGCCGGAAATACTCGGCGTCTTTCGGGTTCGAACCCGGCCAGCCACCTTCGACATAATCAAGGCCGAAATCCGCCAGCAACTGCGTGATGCGAAGCTTGTCACTCAGCGAAAAGCTGATGCCCTGACGCTGGGCGCCATCGCGCAGCGTGGTGTCGTAAAGCCAAACATCCGACGTCATGGTGTCCCGCTCAAACCGCACTGCGCAGCAGCGGCTGGGCCGCCATCGCCTGCACGGCAACGACATCAACCAGCTTGGCCAGCTGCTTTTGCAGGTTGTCGTGGTCGCGCTCGCTCGACAGCCGCAGCGTCACTTCGTACAGCGACGGATCGCGACCGTTTTGCACCAACAGCGAATCAATGGCAAAGCCACGATGCCGGGTCACGCGCAGCAAACGCTCCAGCGCGCCTTCGTTGTTGCGGACGGTCAGAAACATCACGTTGTCCATGCGCCTTCTCCTTCCATCATGTCATCGTTGGCTTTGCCCGGCGCGACCAGCGGCCAGACGTTTTCTTTCGGATCAATCACCACATGCAGCAACAGCGGGCCTTCGGTTTCCAGCAGCAGGCGAATCGCTTCGTCTTGGTGGCTGCGGCTGTCGATGCGCACGGCCGGAATGCCGAAGGCTTTCGCCAGCGCGACGAAGTCCGGGTTGTCGGACAAATCAATCTCGCTGTAGCGGCCAGCAAAGAACAGCTGCTGCCATTGCCGGACCATGCCGAGCGCTTGGTTGTCGAACAGCACGATCTTGACCGGCAGCTTGTAGCGATTGATGGTCGCCAGCTCCTGCAGGTTCATCTGGAACGAGCCATCGCCGCTGACGCAGATCACCCGCGCGTCCGGGCAACCGAGCTGGGCACCGATCGCGGCCGGCAAGCCGTAACCCATCGTGCCCAGCCCGCCGCTCGACAAATGCTGGCGCGGCGCCCGAAAGCCATAGTGCTGCGCGACCCACATCTGGTGCTGACCGACATCGCAACTGACATAGGTGTTTTCGTCGGCCTGACGCGACAACGCCGCCAGCAAACCCGGCGCGTAAATGCCGGTACCCGGTGCGTCGTAGCGAAAGGCAAACGCGGCTTTGTCGGCCAGGCACTGTGCCCGCCACGGCTCGCAATGCGACGGTACCGCCAGTGCCGGCAGCAAACGCTTCAGATCGCCGCGCAGACTGATCTGGGCATGACGCAGTTTGTCGAATTCGGCTTCGTCGATATCCAGATGAATCACCCGCGCATGCGGCGCAAACGCCGCCAGCTTGCCGGTGGCGCGATCATCAAAGCGGGCGCCGACCACAATCAGCAAATCGCTGCGCTGGACAGCGAAATTCGCCGCTTTGGTGCCGTGCATGCCGAGCATGCCGAGGTTCAGCGGATGCTCGAACGACACCGCGCCCAGCCCTTTCAGCGTGCTGACCAGCGGAATCTGGGTGGCATCGACAAACTCGCGCAGCGCCTTGCTGGCATTGCCGAGCACGACGCCACCGCCGACATACAGCAGCGGCTTCTGTGCTGACGAAATCAGCGCCCGCGCCTGATGAATGCCGGCCCGGTCCAGCTCGCCGACCCGCTCGGCTTTCGGCATCGCGAGTTCAGCGGTGCAGATCGCGTTCTGCACGTCTTTCGGAATGTCGATCAGCACCGGCCCCGGTCGACCGCTCATCGCGATCTGACAGGCCTCGTGCACGATGCGCGGCAGCTCGTTGACATCACGCACCAGAAACGAATGCTTGACGATCGGCAGGGTCATGCCGAACACATCGACTTCCTGAAACGCGTCGGTACCGATCAGCGGATTCGCCACTTGCCCGGTGATCGCCAGCATCGGCACCGAATCCATGTAGGCATTGGCGATACCGGTGATCAAGTTGGTCGCGCCCGGGCCGCTGGTTGCCATGCACACACCCAAGCGACCACTGGCGCGGGCGTAGCCATCGGCGGCCAACGCCGCACCCTGTTCATGGCGACACAGGATGTGCTGCAGCGTGCTGTCGAGCAGCGCGTCGTACACCGGCATGATGGCGCCACCCGGATAGCCGAAGATGATCTCGACACCTTCGGCTTCCAGGGCTTTGCACAATGCTTGCGCGCCGTTCACGTTGGGATTTCCTTTTCTTCGCTCGACAGGGTTTCAGTATTTTTCGGTTTCGCGAAACGCAACGGCTTTCGAGCTCAGTGCCCCACCACCCGAGGTGTTGCCTGCTGGTTCGGCTTTCTGATTGCCCGGCAACCAGCGCATGTGGGCGCGCAGTTCGGCACCGACTTTTTCGATGGGATGGGCCAGATCGGCGTCCATCAGCGCGCGGTAACGCTTGCCGCCCGATTCGTGTTCGGCAATCCATTCGCGGGCGAATTCGCCGCTGCGGATTTCCTCCAGGATTTTCGCCATGCGCTCGCGGGTGCCGGCATCAACCACACGCGGACCGCGGCTCAAGTCACCGTACTTGGCGGTATCGGAGACGAAATCGTGCATGCGGGCGAAGCCGCCCTCGTACAGCAGATCGACGATCAGCTTCAGTTCGTGCAGGCATTCGTAGTAAGCGACTTCCGGCTGGTAACCGGCTTTGACCA
>DASUEK010000231.1:0-5147 GCA_036275115.1 Permianibacter sp.
CGTCAGCCAGAAAAAAAGCGCCCCGAGGGGCGCTTTCCATCCGGGGAGAGCGGATTAGAACACGACTTTCAGACCACCTGCCAGGTAAGCTTTGTCAGAATCGTCTGCGTCCTGCAATGTCGCACCGGTAACGGCAAACAAGGTGACATTCTTGGCTGCCTTGTAGTCATAACCGAGGTAGGTTTGCTCGCCGCCTTCCATAATGATGTCCGACTCGCCGTGTTGGATTTTCAACGTGTGGTTGTCGGCAATGTTGAACGCAGCCGACAGCAGCAGACCGTCTTCGTCAAAGCTCTCGTCGATCAACGGTGTGGTGACATCATCTGAAACGCCATTGTCGTAGTTCTGCCACATCGCTCCGAGTTGCACCGGGCCGATTTTGTAGGTGGCGACAACGCGGGTGGTTTCCGCACCATCGGCATATGTGGCGTTGTTGTGATCGCGGTCCTGGGCAACAGCGACGTACAGATCCTTGCCCTGCCAGCCGATCGAGTACGACAGCGAGTCGAACAGGCCGTCACGGTTTTCATCGCCGTCGGCGTCGGTGTCAACGTCTTCCTGCAGCAGGGTGGCGATGCTGGCTACGAAACCACCACCGAATTTCGGCGAGGTGTAAGCCAGGGTGTCGCGAGCACGGGTTTCGCCGTTGAAGATGAACTTCATGTCAGCGAATTCCAGATCGTTGAACTGGTCAACTTTGCCTTGGGCCAGCTTCAGCGGGGTGTCCCAACGGCCAACCAGCACCTGACCGAAATCGCCTTTCAGGCCGATACCCTGGTTGCGCGATTTGAAGTTCTTGTCGCCACCTGCCTCATCGGCCGGGTCGACTTCCCACTCGAACTGGTAGAACGCATCGAGGCCTTCGGAGATACCGAGGTCACCTTTGACGCCAAAGCGTGAAGCGTGGCTCTTGATTTCCCACTTGTCGCCGCCGGCAGCGTCGTCATCGGTGTTTTGCACGGTCAGCATGGCGTTGCCGTAAACAGTCAGCGCTTCACCGGCGAAGGTCGGGGCGCTCAGGGCGGCCATTGCAGCGGCCAGCAGGGTCAAACGCAGTTTCATCGGGTACTCCTCGTTCTCAAGTCAGGGTGTGTTTTTCTAAGCACAACGGTTGAAACGAACTTCAACGCAGCTTGCCGGCGTGCCGGTGTGCACGGCGCGTAGCAAATGGCTTCGTCCCCCGCGGGCTGCGACCGCCGCACCAAGACCGGTGTGGTGGTTCAGTCATCCAGTACGGATGCCGGCAGGCATCGCGTGAGGAGCGAACAGGTGGAGGTTTCAGTGCGGAGGCAACCCGGTACTGCAACTTCCATGGCCGGGCATGCTAGGGCGAGGCAGTGACAGCTCTGTGAACCGTCCGTGACAGAAATGTGACCGCTGCAAATGTCGATGACGGTTCGATGAAGCCGGAAAGAAAAACGCCCCGCAGGGCGGGGCGTGTACAGCGTGTATTACGGTGTCTTAGAACTGGTGACGCAGACCGACCGAGACGCCGGCCGTGCTGTCACCTGCGGCCACGTCGCTCATGACACCATCATGACCGGTGCGGCTCGGAGCGGCCGTGTAGGTATTGGTTGCGGAATCGCTGTCAGCCAACGCCAATACCACGTAAGCGATGGTGTTTTTGCCGTAGTTGTGGTCGAGGCCCACGCTCAACACAGCGCCGCCGGTGTCGTCAGCATTGTCGAGCTCATCCGCAATGTAGTAGCCAGCTTTCAGCGTGTTGTCGCCAAACTTCCAGGCGTAACTGGCGCCAATGGTCTTGCGGTCGGCATCCTCGACGCCGTTGATGGATTCGGCTTGCTCAAAATAGAAGCCGAGCTTGTGGTCATTGGCAAATTTGAAGCCGCCGACAATGCGCAAGGCGTTCGGGTTGTCGAGATCGCTGTCGACGCCGACGATATCGTCGGCCGACCGGTTTTCGTAGCCGGCGCCGACATACCAGTCGCCGGTGTCATACAGACCGGTGAGCGACCAGACGTCGAAATCATTGTCGTCGGCATTGGCGTTGACGCAAGCCGGCTCGCCGGTGCCCTGACCGCACAGGGTTGCGAGGTTGGCGTCAGTGGAGTAGTAGACGGTACCGCGCAAGGCGCCGGTGCCGAGCTCAAGCTGGATGACGTTGTCGAGCCGTTCGTCGAAGCCGGTTTGGGCGGTAACGCTGCGGTTTTCACCGAGCTGGTCGGAATAGAACACATCGACCTTGCCGCGCAGGTTCTTCAGCGGGGTGTCAATGCGGCCGACACGCCATTCGCCATAGGACTGCTTCAAGCCAATCCACTGATTGCGCCGGCTCAGGTTCTCGCCTTCGCCGCTGGCGCGGATCTGCCATTCGGCCAGATAGGTCAGTTTGCTGGTTTCGGTCAGCGCCTTGTCGCCCTTGATGCCCAATCGTGAGGAGTTGCTGGAAACGGCCAAATCGGTGTCATCGCCGTTGTCGAGGACATCGACCGAGGCGTGCAGCACGCCGTAAAGCGTCACCGAAGGGGCTTCATCGGCGGCGAAAGCAGAGCCGGCAAGGGCAAGGGCGCTGAGGGCAAAAGGCAGCAGCTTCTGATTCATGGCAAAGGTCCTTGTTATGGAAGAAGCGGTTGTGGCCCCGGAAATCGGCCTGTCCGGCCGGCGGGTTCCATTGCATGGGGCTATCATCACCGAAGCTAGTATTAAGCTTTTTTGACAATAATCAATTGTGGGGTGTCATTTGCATATTTCGCCCCGTCACCCGCCGGCCCCGTATGAAGGGGCGATGGCGTGGTTTTGAGGCTGTAACAGTCGTTGTCATATTTCTTTCACATGGCACGCATAGCATGGCGGCACTGAAAAAAGACCGCTCGGCCAAGGCTTTCTCCAATGGGCGAAAACATGAATACCCCTGTTGATGTACGACAGAGCGTCCGCGCACTGCTGGATGCTCAGACCGCCAGCGGTCGGCATACCATCCGGACGCTCAAGGACCGGGTGGCGCGTTATGCCATCGGTGCTGGCGGTTGGCTGGTGATCGGCGCCGTGATGCTGATCTTCTTTTACCTGCTGTCAGTGGTGTACCCGGTGTTCGAGTCAGCCGACATCGAGGCCCACCCCGGTCACGATGGCAAAGTGCCGGTCAACACCGTGCTGATGCGGATGGACGAATACGGCGAGCTGTCGACCCATATTGGTGCGGACGGTCAGATCCGGGTGCTGCGCAATGCCAGCGGCGAAACGCTGCTGACCCAGGCACTGCCGTTGCCCGAAGGCGTCAGCGTCAGTTCGGCGACCGAACTGAATGCTCGCGCCGGTCTGATCGCGGTCGGCCTCAGCAACGGCCAGGCCCTGTTGGTGACCTACGCCTTCAGCCTCAGCTACGACGACAACAACCAGCGCCAACTGACCCCGGTCATCAGCTACCCGTTCGGCGAGTCACCGCTGACGCTGGACAGCGAGGCCCGCGCGTTGACCCGCCTCGCCGGTGCCGGCGACGACGAAAGCTTCGTCCTGGCGGCGCAAGTCGCGCCGCAAACGGTGCTGGTCAGCAAGTTCGCCAGCGAAACCTCGATGCTGGATGACACCACCACGCTGGCACAGGAAAGTCAGAACCAGCTCAATCTGGAACAGCCGGGCCGCTTCCTGTTGATCGACGGTGACGGCCAGTGGCTCTATGCCGGCGCCGACGACGGCTCGGTCGAAGCTTGGGATTTGCGTGGCGAAGAAGCGCGTCGGGTCGAGCGCGTGTTCGTGGTCGAGGCGGGCCGCCAGCTGACCGAACTCAAATTCCTGATGGGCAGCATCAGCCTGCTCGCCGGCGACGACAAAGGCCGTATCAGCCAGTGGTTCCGGTTGCGCGACGAACACAACGAGTTCCGGTTGCAGCCGGTGCGCCAGTTCGAACTCGGCAATCAACCGATCAAACTGATCGCCGTCGAGCCGCGCCGCAAAGGCTTTTACGCGGTGGATGCAGCCGGTGAGCTCGGCATTTTCTACACCACCTCCAATCGCAAGTTGCTCAGCCACACCCTGTCGGCCGAGCCGAGCAAAATGGCGCTCAACGCCAACGCGACCGAGCTGGTGCTGCTCAATGTCGACGGCGGCCTGAGCCGCTACAAGGTCGAAAACGAGCACCCGGACATTTCCTGGAGCGCGCTCTGGGAAGAGGTCTGGTACGAGAGCTATGAAGAGCCCAGCTACACCTGGCAATCGTCGTCGGGCAGTGATGAGTTCGAGCCGAAATTCAGTTTGATGCCACTCGCCTTCGGCACCATCAAGGCCGCGTTCTACGCCATGCTGTTCGCGCTGCCAATCGGCATCTGCGCGGCGATTTACACCGCCTATTTCATGGCGCCGGCGATGCGCCAGATGGTCAAGCCGGTGGTCGAGATCATGGCGGCGCTGCCGTCCGTCATTCTCGGTTTTATCGCCGGCTTGTGGTTGGCGCCGGTGGCCGAAGCCAATCTCGCCGGCATTTTTTGTTTGCTGTTGTTGTTGCCGCTGGTGTTCATCGGTTTTGGCTGGCTCTGGCATCACGCACCGATGTGGTTGCGTGAGCGGGTGCCGGAAGGCTGGCAGGCCGCCCTGCTGGTGCCGGTCATCGTGCTCTCCGCTTGGGGCCTGCTCGCACTCGGCAGCGGCATGGAAAGCACCTTGTTCGGGGGCGATTTCCGCCATCACCTGACCCACGCCTGGGGCATTGATTTCGAGCAGCGCAACGCGCTGATCGTCGGCATCGCGATGGGCTTCGCGGTGATCCCGAGCGTGTTCTCGATTGCCGAAGACGCCATTTTCGGCGTGCCGAAATCCCTGACCAACGGTTCGCTCGCGCTCGGCGCCTCACCATGGCAAACCATGGTGCGCGTGGTGCTGCCGACCGCCAGCCCGGGCATTTTCTCGGCGGTGATGATCGGCCTTGGCCGCGCCGTCGGTGAAACCATGATCGTGCTGATGGCCACCGGCAACACGCCGGTCATGGAGGCCAATATTTTCGAAGGCCTGCGCACCCTGTCGGCCAACATCGCGGTGGAAATGCCGGAAGCTGAAGTCGGCGGCTCGCATTACCGCATCCTGTTCCTGTCAGCGCTCGTGCTGTTCCTGTTCACGCTGGTGTTCAACACGGCGGCGGAACTGGTGCGGCAGCGGCTGCGGCGCAAATACGGTTCGCTGTAAGGACGTACTGA
>DASUEK010000232.1:0-4934 GCA_036275115.1 Permianibacter sp.
CCTCTTTGCCAGTTATCCTCGGAATTGACCCTGGCTTTCGCACCACCGGTTTCGGTGTCGTGCGCATGGTCGGTTCGCGTGCGGAATACCTGATGAGCGGTTGCATCCGGGTTGCCGATTTGCCGATTGCCGACCGCTTGCGCACCATCTTTGATGGCATCAGCTCAGTCATTCTCGAATGCAAACCGGATGAGTTCGCCATCGAACAAGTGTTCCAGGGCAAGAATGCCGATTCGGCCTTGAAGCTCGGTCAGGCGCGCGGCGCGGCGATTGTCGCGGCGGCGCAGGCCGGTTTGCCGGTGTCGGAATACTCGGCGCGGCAAGTGAAACAGGCGGTGGTCGGTACCGGCGCGGCTGACAAAGAACAGGTGCAAATGATGGTCTGCCGTTTGCTGAGTTTGAGCGGCTTGCCGCAAGCGGACGCGGCCGATGCCATCGCGGTGGCGCTCTGTCACGGCCACGGCATGACCAGTTTGATTCACAGCGCCGGACTCGGCGTGACCCGAAGAAGACGAGGCAGGCTACGATGAGAAACCTGCGATGAGTTCGCAACCAATGAGAACAACACCATGATCGGACGTTTGCGTGGCGTGTTGATTGAGAAGCGGCCGCCGGAACTCATCATCGAGTGCGGTGGTGTTGGCTATGAAGTGTTGGCGCCGCTGTCGACCTTTGCTTTGTTGCCGGAAGCGGGCAAGGAAATCGTGCTGCATACGCATTTTGTTGTGCGTGAAGATGCCCAGCTGTTGTTCGGGTTTGCCGCACGTGAGGAGCGCGAGCTGTTCCGTGAACTGATCAAGGTAAACGGCGTCGGGCCGAAGCTGGCGCTGGCGGTGTTGTCCGGCATGACCGGCGCCGAATTCCTGCGTGCCATTCACGACGGCGATATCGCGATGCTGACCCGCTTGCCCGGTGTCGGCAAGAAAACCGCCGAGCGGCTCGTCATCGAGATGCGCGACCGGCTTAAAGAGTGGGGCACGCCGGAAATGTTGCTGGCGCCGGCCAAAGGCAGTGAGCCGGCGGTGCCGTCGCGGGCGCGGACCACGGCCGAGGCCGTTAGCGCTCTCGTTGCACTGGGGTACAAGCCGCAGGATGCCAGCAAGGCCATCAATGCCGTCGATGATGGCGAGCACCCGGCCGAGCAGTTGATCCGGCTGGCGTTGCGCCAGATGGCCAAATAAGCCGGGCCGACCTCCCGGCCAATGGGAAGGGCAGGGGCGGTTCCGCCTGCCCGTCCTGTCGATAGCGCCAATCGTGCATAGGCGCAGATCGCTTTTTCCCGTAGAATCAACGCGTTGCCGTTTCAATCGGCCTTTGTGGACGCTCCCGAGCGCAAACGCCCTGCAATGATAGAAACCGACCGCCTGGTGACCGCCCGCGGCACCAGTCAGGAAGAGCAGATCGACCGGGCCATCCGGCCGACCAAACTGGCCGACTACACCGGTCAGGACGCCGTGCGCCAGCAGATGGAGATCTTTCTGTCTGCCGCCAAGGCGCGCAAGGAAGCGCTCGATCATGTGCTGATTTTCGGCCCGCCGGGCTTGGGCAAAACCACGCTCGCCAACATCGTCGCCAACGAAATGGGCGTCGGCATCAAACACACCTCGGGTCCAGTGATTGAGAAAGCCGGTGATCTCGCCGCCATTCTCACGTCGCTCGAACCGCGCGATGTCTTGTTCATCGACGAAATTCACCGGCTCTCGCCAGTGGTTGAAGAAATCCTTTATCCGGCGATGGAGGATTACCAGCTCGACATCATGATTGGCGAAGGCCCGGCGGCGCGCTCCATCAAACTCGATCTGCCACCATTCACGCTGGTTGGCGCGACCACCCGCGCCGGTTTGCTGACTAGCCCGCTGCGTGATCGCTTTGGCATTGTTCAGCGGCTGGAGTTTTATTCGGTCGCCGATCTGACCCGCATTGTCATGCGCTCGTCGTCGCTGCTGAAAATGCAGATGGACGAGGGCGGCGCGTTTGAAGTGGCGCGCCGTTCGCGCGGCACGCCGCGCATTGCCAATCGCTTGTTGCGCCGGGTGCGCGATTACGCCGAAGTGAAAGCCGATGGTCAGGTCAGCAAAGACGTCGCGGCGCGCGCGCTCGACATGCTCGATGTCGATGATCACGGTTTCGATACGATGGACCGCAAGCTCTTACTGACCATCATCGAGAAATTCGACGGCGGTCCGGTCGGCCTCGACAGTCTCGCGGCGGCCATCGGCGAAGAGCGCGATACCATTGAAGACGTGCTGGAGCCCTATCTCATCCAGCAAGGCTTTATCCAACGCACACCGCGCGGTCGCATGGCAGCCAAGCTGGCGTATCAGCATTTCGGCCTGGCGCCGCGTGCCGGTAACGGCGATTTGTTCAGCACCAGCCGCAGCGAAGAGCCCGGAACATGACACCGTTCGTATTTCCGGTCCGCATCTACTACGAAGATACCGACCTGGCTGGCGTGGTGTTCTACGCCAATTACCTCAAGTACTACGAGCGCGGTCGCACCGAGCTGGTTCGCGCGCTGGGCCTCGATCAGGCCGTGCTGATCGAGCAAGGGCTGGCGTTCGCGGTTGCCCGCTGTGAAGTGGATTATCTGAAACCGGCGCGATTCAATGATGCGCTGGAAGTGGTGACCGATGTGCACCGGGTCGGCCGTGCCTCGGTCGAGTTTGCCCAGCATCTGCGCTATGCCGGTCAGCCGGGGAACATTTTGAACAAGGCGTTGGTCAAGGTGGTCTGTGTCACCGTGGCCGACATGAAGCCGGTCGGTTTGCCGGGCGATCTGCATCAGCAGCTGCACAGCATGCAGCTGGCGGCCCAGCGCAAGCCGGGCCGCTGAGCAGCGCAACGAATAACAGTGTCAGTCCGGTTGCCACGGTAAGCGGACGTCAGCGTACAGAACGGGAGTTACACGCGTGACTGCGGATATGTCGATTATTGGCTTGTTCATGAATGCCAGCTTGCTGGTCAAGCTGATCATGATTTTCCTGCTGCTGTTGTCGGTCGTCTCGTGGACCATGATCCTGCAGCGCGCCAAGGTGCTGAAGAATGCCCGCACCGAGATGCAGCAATTCGAAGAGAAGTTCTGGTCAGGTATTGATCTGAACAAGCTCTACACCGATCTGTCGTCGCGCAACCGCGAAAGCGCCGGTCTGGAATTGTTCTTCACCGCTGGCTTCCGCGAGTTTGCCCGCCTGCGCGCGCAGGCCGGCACCTCGCCGCAAGCGATCATGGATGGCACCCACCGGGCCATGAAAGTGGCGCATTCGCGCGAGGTCGACAAGCTCGAATTCAATCTGTCGTGGCTTGCCACGATCGGTTCGACCTCGCCGTACATCGGTCTGTTCGGCACCGTCTGGGGCATCATGAATTCGTTCATCGCGCTCGGCAGCGTCAAGCAGGCCACGCTCGCGATGGTTGCACCGGGTATTGCCGAAGCGCTGATCGCAACCGCAATGGGTCTGTTCGCCGCCATCCCGGCCGTCATTGCCTACAACCGGTTCACCAACACCGTGCAGCGGCTGGAGAATCACTACGAGAACTTCATCGAAGAGTTCTCCGGTATCTTGCACCGCAAGGCGCACAGCGCGCCGGGTCAGCGGGAGTAAGCCGCGATGGCCAAACGTCGTCGCCAGGTCGCCGAAATCAACGTCGTGCCCTATATCGACGTGATGCTGGTGTTGCTGGTCATTTTCATGATCACCACGCCGATCATCACCACCGGGGTCAATGTCGAGCTGCCCGAGGCGGAAGCGGAACCGATGTCGACCGAAAAAGAGATTGCGGTGATCACGGTCGACCGAAATGGTCAGCTCTTCCTTGATGTCGGCAGCAGCAAGAGTGGGCCATTTGAACCGAACGAACTGCTGACCGAAGTCTCTGGCCTGCACCAGCAAAAGCCGGACATGCTGATCGCGCTCGGCGGTGACAAGTACACCGAATACGGCAATGTGCTGAAAGTGTTCGTGCAGTTGAAGCGGGCTGGTATCAACAACGTCGCCCTGATGACGGATGACTCCGCATTGGAAGACGACAAGCGGCGCAAGAACAAGTAATGGCCAAACACCCAACGTTCAGGGCGGATGAGCCGAAGCTGGGCGTGCCGCTGGCCATCGCGGCCACCGGCCATGTGCTGCTCATCGCGCTGTTGGCGCTGCATTTCAATTGGCACAGTTACGAGCCGACGCCGCTCGCCGGCGAGTTGTTGGATGCGCCCACCATCGATATCAGCGAAGTCAAAAAGATCCAGCGCCAGAGCAAACAGCGTAAACAGGATGTCCAGCGCATCGAGCAGGAAACGATCGAAAAAGAGCAGGAACTCGAACGGATAAAAGAGCTCGAAGCCGAGGCCGAGCGTCAGCAGCTTGCCGAGCAGCAGCGACTGGCCGAAGAGCAGGCTCGCGAGGAGGTTCGCCGCAAGGAAGACGAAGCCAAGCGCATTGCGCTGGAAAAGAAAAAACAGCAGGAAGAGCGCGAGCAGAAGGAAAAGGCCGAGGCGGAGAAGAAGCGCAAGGCGGAAGAAGAGAAAAAGCGCAAAGCCGAAGAAGAGAAGAAAAAGAAGGAAGCGGAAGCGAAAAAGAAAAAAGAAGAGGAAGAGAAACGGCTCAAGGCCGACGCCGAGAAAAAGCGTAAAGCCGAGGAGGCAAAACGCAGGGCGCAGCAAGAAGCCGATCTGGAAGCGCAAATGGATGCGGAAGCAGAAGCCTCTGCAGCGCGCCGGCAGCAGGTGTTGTCCGAGGTCGACAAGTACAAAGCGCTGATTTACAACAAGGTCAAGCGCAATTGGATCGTGCCGGCCAACCCGGTCGGCGACTGCCGGGTGCAGGTGCGCTTGGGGCCGGGCGGTATTGTTTTGGATGTCAGCGATGGCATTGGTGATGCCGTGCTCTGTCGTTCGGCCGTAGCTGCGGTACGGAAAGCCGAACCGCTGCCGGTACCAA
>DASUEK010000233.1:0-2873 GCA_036275115.1 Permianibacter sp.
TAACCCGAACTCCATTCCGCTGCTCGGCTCGTCGAACGGGCGCCATTACGCGCTTTGCGCGCAAAAGAAAAACTACTTCTTCATCATCGTAAACACCACATACGCTTCCGCCCGCAGTTCGACATGATCCGGCAGGGTCGGGGCGCTGTCGCCGGCTTTGTCCATGCGCATGGCCATGGTGCGGATGCCGCCGCCACCGTCGCCGATCGGCGAATCGGAAATGGTGTGGACGCCGGTGACGACCTGATCGAGTGCGCCGGCCAGTCGCTCGGCTTCGACTTTGGCGTTTTTCAGCGCGGTGACGCGCAGCGCGGCTTCTTTGTCTTCACGCTTGTCGACATTAACGCTGATGCCGGCGATGTCCTGCACGCCAGCCTGCACCAGCGCTTCACTCCAGGCATTGAACTTGTCCATGTTGCGCAGCTTGACGTTGAACTGGCGCGAAACCTGGGTGCCGCGGTACACGCGCTTGCCGTCTTCGTAGTCGTACATCGGGTTGACGGTGAAACCGGTGGCTTGGAAATCCTCTTTGCTGATGCCAAGTTTTTTGGCAGCGGCCCAGACCTTGTCGGTGATCGCGTCGACGTCTTGCTTGGTGGCCGGCACATCGGCGCCGGCGCGGGCGACCATGAAGCTGGTTTCGACGAAATCGGGTTTCAATTTTTCAACGGCTTCGCCGGTGACGTAGAGGTGCGGTCCCTGTGGGAAACGATCGGCCATGGCGGCTCCGGAAAACGCGAGTGTGGTGAACAGTGTAGCCGCCACGGTGCGGGCGGCGCGGGATGTCAGTCCTTTCAGCATGGTGAGCTCCTGTCAGCGTAAAGATCGTGCCTGCGCCATCGGCGGGGCAATGGGGAAGCGGGTTGAGGACAAAGGCGATGCGGTTGTCATCGCCCGAACGTAGCCAGCCTCGCAAGCGGGCGATGAATCGCACCTGAATCGCGATCCGGTAAAACTGCCGTCCGGTACAAAGACCACATTACGGGGTGTCGGGTTCCGTTTGGCTGTCCGTTGCGCGCTCGGTATCGCGTTCGTCGGTGCGGGCGAGCGCGTAACGTACCTGACCGGCTTCCTTTTCGCGGTACCACGACCAGCCGGCGGGTAGCGCCGGCGCCCCGGCCTCGCGTTCATTCTCGATGTAGATCCAGCCGCCGGGCACCACCAATTGCCGCTCGGCGATCCGATGCAGCACCTTGGTGAGCCAGTCACCGTGAAACGGCGGGTCGAGGAAAATGACATCAAACGGTTGGTTTTCGCGCTCGAGATAGGCGAGCGCATCGCCGCGCACCAGTTTCAGTTCCTTGGCGGCCAGCTTGTCGATATTGCCTTGCAAGGCGCTGGCGACCGCCGGGTTGGCTTCAACCAGCACCACCTCGCGGGCACCGCGTGACGCGGCTTCAAAACCGAGTGCGCCGGAGCCGGCGAACAGATCCAGGCAGCGGGCGCCGGGCAGTACCGTCTGCAGCCAGCTGAACAGGGTTTCACGCAGCCGGTCGCCGGTTGGCCGCAGGCCCGGCGCCGCCGGAAACGACAGCTTGCGACCGCGAAAACGGCCGGCGATGAGGCGGACTTCACCGGCGCCGGTGACGACTTTGCTTTTGTTCATCGCAGTAAACGTCGCGCCGCGACGTGTTCCATGTGACCCGGTTGCCGCAGCGGAAGCGGGCAGTGGGTGGGGTTTCGGACGGGGCAGGATGGTAGCATAGCGGCCCATTGAGGCCGGCTGCCGCCGGCCGGGTTGGATTGGTATCGCGATGTCGGAAAAGAAAGGTTGGTTTGGCTGGCTCAAACGTGACGGCGGCGCATCGGCGCCGGAGCCGGAACGCACGGACGAGCAGAAGAGTTTCTTTGGTCGCTTGAAAGACGGCCTCAAGCGCACCCGCGCCGGTCTCGGCGAAGGGCTGGCGACGCTGTTCATGGGTCGCAAACAGATCGATGACGAGCTGTTTGAAGAGCTGGAAACCCAGCTGCTGCTGGCCGATGTGGGTGTCGCGACCACCCAGCGGATCATGAAAGACGTGACCGCGAAAGCGGCGCGCAAGGAACTCGCCGATACCGATGCGCTCTACCAGTACCTGACTCAGGAACTCGCGGCCTTGCTGGCGCAGGTCGATGCACCGCTGGTGATCGACGCCAGCAAAAAACCGTTCGTCATCCTCGTGGTCGGCGTAAACGGCGTCGGCAAGACCACCACCATTGGCAAACTGGCGCGCTTCTATCAGGCGCAAGGCCAGAGCGTGATGCTCGCTGCCGGCGATACCTTCCGCGCTGCCGCGGTCGAGCAATTGCAAGTTTGGGGCGAGCGCAACCATGTGCCAGTGGTCGCGCAAGCGACGGGTGCCGATTCGGCGTCGGTGCTGTTCGATGCGCTGCAATCGGCGCAGGCCAAACAAATCGATGTGCTGATCTGCGACACCGCTGGCCGGCTGCACACCAAGAGCAATCTGATGGACGAGCTCGCCAAGGTTGTGCGCGTGCTCAAGCGTATCGATCCGGATGCGCCGCATGAAACGCTGCTGGTGCTCGACGCCGCCACCGGCCAGAACGCGCTGAATCAGGCCGAGCAATTCCACAAGGCCACCGCGCTGACCGGCCTTGCCTTGACCAAGCTCGACGGCACCGCCAAGGGCGGCGTCATCTTCGCGCTGGCCGAGAAAATGAAATTGCCGATCCGCTT
The DNA here is from genome assembly GCA_036275115.1 of Permianibacter sp. GTDB lineage: Bacteria > Pseudomonadota > Gammaproteobacteria > Enterobacterales > Permianibacteraceae > Permianibacter. Next base: position 2,678 of record DASUEK010000233.1, read on the forward strand.
TATCGGTGTCGGCGAAGGCATTGATGATCTGCGTCCGTTCAGCGCGCCGGATTTTATTCAGGCGCTGTTTGAGCGGGATGAGAAGGATTGGCAGTAGCTTTTTTTACGGCTCGCTTGTTCTGAGCAGCCCCCTCTCCCCTAGCCCCTCCCCCGCGAGGGGGGAGGGGAAATAAACGGCCAAGTTACGTCGTGCTTG
>DASUEK010000234.1:0-28069 GCA_036275115.1 Permianibacter sp.
CGACGCGCTCACCGGGCTGTGGAACCGGCGCGCTTTTGACGAAGACATCGCCGCCCTCGCCCAGCACCAACGGCGCCGGCATGATCTCGACGCCATGCTGATGTTGATCGATCTCGATGGCATGAAACAAGTCAACGACAGCATGGGCCATCAGGAAGGCGATCGCTTGCTGCAACAATTCGGTCAACTGCTCGCCACCGGCTGCCGCCGCGATGACAAAGCCTACCGGTTCGGTGGCGACGAGTTCGCCGTGCTGCTCAGCAACGCGGTGTCACCGGCTGTCCTGCAAACCCGCTTGAACTACGGCGTGCAAAAATTGCGCGACGCCGGCTTCCCGCGCATCGGTGCCAGCACCGGTATCGCCGCCCTCAGCGAAGCGGGCGGCGACCGAACACAATGGTTCGCCTTGGCCGACGCGCGGTTGTATCAGATGAAACAGCTGCACAACGCCGCAAGATTGGAGCCAGAAAAAAAAGACCGGGCTTGACCCGGTCTTTTTCTCAACTGATGACAGAATAGGCCTTACTTAACGCCTTCACCAATGTGCTTCTTCAAGAACTTCTCCATGGCACTGTAAAACGCGACTCGATTCTCCAATCGGTAGAAACCATGGCCCTCCGGCTTGGTCATCCACTCGAATTTCTTACCAGCCGCATTCATCGCATCCTTAAGCGATTCAAAGTGCGCCATGGTGACTCGAACATCATTTTCACCGTGCACAACCAGAAGGGGCGTCTTAATTCTGGCAACGTTGTGGGCGGGGGAAATTGCCTTCAATTCCGCTTCCGTTTCTGCAATGCGAGCAGCCTTCCACTCCGCAATAGACTCGCCTTTGCTGGCATCCGAACCATCTGAATCAAAAAACTTCACCATATCGTATGCGCCGACGTAGCCTATCGCGCACTTATAAAGGTCCGGCTCTTTGATTATTCCCCAGAGTGTGGCGTAGCCACCATAGCTACCACCATAAATGCAGATGCGATTGGGATCTGCAATTCCTTGCTTGATAGCCCACAAGGTCGCATCCGTCACATCGTCTTGCATTTTTTTCCCCCATTCGCGCCAACCGGCACGATGGAATTCATCGCCATAACCACCTGACCCGCGATAGTTTACCTGCAACACCGCATATCCTCGGTTCGCCAGAAACTGAGATTCGGAGCTAAAATCCCAGTCATCGCGAATACCGAACGGGCCACCATGAACATTCAAAACCAGAGGAAGGTTTGTGGACTGGTTGCTGTTTGGCAGTGTCAAATAGCCGCTAATCATCAGCCCATCGCGCGCAGCAAATTCAACCGGCAGAACCGGTGCCATATCCTTTGCTTTCAGCTTCGGCATATTTGCCGCAAGGAACTTGGCCTTCATCGTTTCCACATCAAACAAATAGAATTCGCCTGGATTCTTATCTGATGAAACCGAAACAATTGCTAAACGGCCATCCTGGGTAAATGACGTTACGTTAACAATTTGACCATCAAACGCTTTGATGAGCGAGCGAATGAACACAGAATCTTGGTTCTTACTCGGCAGGAAGGAGTACTCGTGCTTACCAGGCATGTAGGTAATCCCTAGCAAATCACCGTCGTGCCCTTTGATGCTCTGTATGGGACCAATGCCGGCAGGCCGATAGACATCAACTTTTTCGTGACGCTCCACCAACCGCACGCGGTTGACGGCGAAATCATATTCGAACAAGCCTGTCCGGCCCCCTTCTTTCACGTCGTAATTCGAAACGAAGTAGGCTTTCGCGTTGTCGGCAGAAAAACCAATTGGTTCAATTGTCGGTGACTTTCGCTTAGCGGGCAATTCGACAGTCTTCCAGCGGCCATCTTCTTTGCCTCCGGTTCGCACATGCAGGACCACTCGGCCATCATCAATGGTTTCACCTTCAACGAATTCAAGCCCCAGCCGCACCTGACCATCGTTGTCCGCACTCAGCAAATACACATTACGTGCATTCGGCTGATCAGCGAGGTATTTCAAATCACCATCATAGATATCGAGCAAATGCGCCTTTGCGCTATCGTCAGCCCAGTGGTACTTGGCAATCAGAATATTACGTTCATCATGGCGCAAAAGATTAAGAATGCGGAATGAGGACCGCTGCATTTCGAAAATCTGGCGCCGCTTGGTGCCATCGATATTGGCCGCATATAGGTGAGCAGGGCGGCCCATATTGTCCAGATTACCGGTAACTTTGCCGACCTGCATCAGCACTCGCTCATTGTTGCCCCAATGAAAGTCAAGCACATGCTGTTGATCGCCAAACTTGAACGACGAGATGATTTTCTTGCTAGCGAGGTTCATTACCGCCAGCGGTACCTCCGAGCCATCCTCATAGGTGAAGGCAACATGCTTTCCGTCCGGAGACAGCTTCATATTGCTGACTTCAGCATGCTCAAAGAAGTCCTTCAGCGGGACTTCGGCGGCTTGCACCGTCGAAACGATTAACCACAATATCGCCAAACAAACTGCTCTCATTGCCTTCTACTCCTTAACCGGCAAACAGCCAAAAAGGCGGTCAGTCTACTGAACATCCAGTGCCCGCTCTGTATCGCTTTGTACGGGGCACACAGCCTAGCACCCGTCATCCCAAGGTAACAATTGGCAGTTAGGGTTCGTCCTCTACCCACTTCTTGCCGTCGAGTTCGCGACTATGAGGCAACGTCCTGCCTCCCGACACTGGCTCGCTCTGCTGGCCCCATTGCTGTTTGGACTGGTCGGCTGCAACCCCGTTTCGGGTCCGGCCTCGTTCCATTCACCTGTTCCGCCATTGCCCGAAGTCTCAGTCAAGGTGCGGGACCGGCTGAAAATCGAGCGCCAAGCCAACGAAGAAGCCCCCGTCCCGGCCATGTGCTACACCAAAACCGAGGGCCAGCATAATCCCTGCTACGTCTGCCATCAGCTGTACCCGCGCGAGGACGGCAGCGAACGGATGAACCGGTTGGACGATGGCGGCATCCAGGGCAGTTACCTGTTTTCGGATGAGGGCACGACCAATCACTGGCGGAATCTGTTTGTTGACCGGCGCAACTGGCTCAACGCGGTCAGTGACGAAACCATTCTGTCTTACATCAATCAGGACAATTACAGCGCGCTGGCGGGCCGCTTGAAGCAGGCCGGCTGGCAGGGCTATGTGCCGGATCTGCAACAGTTTGCCCAAGCCGAAGCGGCATTCGATGAACACGGCTTTGCCCGTGATGGCAGCGGCTGGGTGGCGTTCAACTACAAGCCCTTGCCGAGCACGTTCTGGCCGACCAATGGCTCGACCGACGATGTCGCGATCCGGTTGCCGCCAGCCTTCCGCCAACTGGCTGGGGTGGAATCGACGGCAATTTATCAGCTGAACCTGGCCTTGCTGGAGCTCAACATCAAGCAGTTGCCAGTCCTTGCCATTCCAGCGATGGATGAAATGGCATTACAGCAGGATGTCGATGGAGACGGCGCCTTGCAACCGCGCGTCCAGCAGCTGCGGCCACGCAATCATTATTTTGGTGACGCCCGTGAAATCGCGTTGGTCAGCCAGCAGTATCCAACCGGAACCGAGTTTCTGCACTCGGTGCGTTATGTCGGTGTTGACAAAGACGGTGCCATATCGGTGCCGCCCCGAATGAAGGAGCTGCGCTACATGCGCAAGATCCGCGAGCTGACCGCGTCGGATCTGGACAACCGCTACCGCCGCGAACGCAAAGAGAAAGTGCTCGGCGAGCTGCCGTACTACGTCGACCACGGTGACAAGGGGCGCGAAAACGGCATGGGCTGGCTGCTGACCGGTTTCATCGAGGACTATGACGGCGAGCTGCGGCCGCAGACCGAAGAAGAGATGTTCTTCTGCATGGGCTGTCATGCCGCGATTGGCACCACTATCGATCAGACCTTTGCTTTTGCCCGCAAAGTCACCGGGCCAGCCGGTTGGGGCTATATCAATCTGCGCGGCATGGTCGATGCACCGACTCGCGGCCAAACCGAGGGTGAGATCCTCCAATACTTGCAACGCGCCGGCGGCGGCAATGAATTCCGCGAGAACCCGGAGATGCTGCAGCGCTGGTTCGATGGCAGTGGCCGCGTCGATGTTGCAAAAGTACAGGCCGCTGATGTGTACACATTGATCACCCCCAGTCGCGAACGGGCGCTGGCGTTGAACAAGGCCTACACCCATATCGTCCGGCACCAGAACTTTGTCGAGGGCCGCGATTCGACTTGGCTACCGGCACAGAATGTGTACCAACAAGTAGATGAAAGCACGCCACCGCTGACTGCCGAGCATCGCTTCTTTGGTTGGGATTTGCGAGTCGACTGGCCAACTGAATCAGTCAACGCACCGGCCAAACTGGCGGACAAAAACTGATCGTCATTTTTTCGACCCAAAATCGTCATCCGATTGCCTGCGTTTCGCAACATGCGTCGCTTACGTTAGCGGCGCATTTTGTTTCCCCCACAGGAATTCGATCATGATGATGGAAAACCCGCTTCTGAAAAAAAGTGTTGTCGCGTTGGCCCTGTCCGCAGTCTTCATGCTGGGCGGTTGCGTCGATGACGGCAAGGATGGCAGCAACGGCAACAATGGCGCTGACGGTGCAGACGGCCAAGACGGTGAAGACCTGACCGCTGTCGCCAAGCTCACTCGCCTCGCCACCTTGCCGCTCGGCGCCGAAATCACCGGCCTCATCAAAACCGATAACGGCGAAGCCTTCTTCAACGTTCAGCATCCGTCCGACACCCTGCCAAACGGCTGGAACAATGCCGCTGTCGGCGTCTGGAATGGCATCGATCTCGATCGGCTCGATCCGCGTCTCGCCTCGGTGCCGGTGCCGGCTGCCGGCTCGGCAGAAGCGCAAACCGTGCAGGTTGCCACCGGCAGCTATCAGGTGCTCGGCCGCAGTGGTGACAGCTTTGCCGGCGCGCTGCCGTTTGGTTTTGGCGCCATTGTCAAAGGCGATGGCTCGGCCTCGCTGAAACAGTCGCAGGATCCGGATTTCAATGCATTCATTCCGACCAAAGCCGATGGCAGCGAAGGCATGCTGTTTGTTGCCTGGGAAGATCGCCCGGGCGCGATGAACCGGCTGAACCTTGCCAAGCAGGGCGACGGCACCTGGTCCGTTGCCAATGCCATGAACATTGATTTCAGCAACGTCAAAGGTACGATCATCAACTGCTTCGGGGTGGTGTCGCCATGGGGCACGCCGTTGACCTCGGAAGAAAACTACGAAGCGGAAAATACCCGGCGCTGGAACGATGCGACTTACTCCTCCGGTTATCCGAACAATGCCGACATCGATCTGCTGATCGATTACCTCGGTGGCGAATTCCCGAACCCGTACCGCTACGGTTACATCGTCGAAATCACCCAGCCACAGGCCGCCGCCCCGGTGCCGGTCAAGCTGTTCACGCTGGGCCGTTCGGCGCATGAGAACCCGATTGTGATGCCGGATCTGAAAACGGTTTATCTGACCGATGACGGCAGTAACAAGGGCTTCTACAAATTCGTTGCCGACGTCGCCGGCGACCTGACGGCCGGTACGCTGTATGCCGCCAAGGTTGTGCAGGATGCGACTGCGGATTCCAGCAAGGCAGGCTTTGACGTCAGCTGGATTGAACTCGGTCATGCCAGCAACGCCGAGATTGAAAGCTGGATTGCCGAGTACGACGGCATCGATCGCAGCGACTTCGTCGACGGCGGCACCAGCTACATCACCGACGCCGAAATCGCTGCTTACGCCGCCGGCACCGCACCGGATGCGCGCGTTGCTTTCCTTGAAACCCTGCGCGCTGCCGGCGCCAAGGGTGCCACCGTCGAGTTCAACAAGATGGAAGGCATCAACATCAACTTCAACGCCGCTGCGGATCGCAGCGTGCCGTTCATGTATGTGGCGATGTCAGCCGTCGAGAAAGCCATGTCCGACACCGCAGGTGACATCCGCGTCAGTGCCAACAAGTGTGGCATTGTCTACCGCCTCGGCTTGCACGCCGACTACAACGTCACTCGAATGGAACCGGTGGTCGTCGGTGGCGCGTACGATGGTGCCGCTGCCAACCGTTGCGCGGTCAACAGCATCGCCAACCCGGACAACATCGAAGTACTCGATGACGGCCGCGTGCTGATCGGCGAAGACACCAGCAACCATGTCAACAACATGCTGTGGGTCTACAACCCGAAAGGCGAGTAACCCACCAGGCGCTGCACGCGCGTTTGCTGGCGTGCAGCGCCGTGGCTTTCCGAGTTCTGATCGATCATGCCTGCGTTCCTGAACCGATTGCGCCAGCGTGACGTGCTGTGGCTGGCGTTTGCGCTCAATGCCAGCATGTTTGTCGCCGAATCCTTGGCCGGCTGGTGGACCGACTCAGCCAGTTTGTTGGCCGATTCGCTCGACATGTTTGCCGACGCCGCGCTCTACGCCGTGAGTCTGTATGCGCTGAGCCATGGTGACCGGATGAAAGCCAACGCTGCCCTTGTCCATGCCGTGCTGCATGTGCTGCTGGCCGTGCTGCTGTTGCTGGAAGTGACCCGTTGCATCTTTACCGGCGCCGTGCCGCAAGCAGCTGTGATGTCGACACTGAGCATACTGGCCTTGCTGGTCAACAGTGCCTGTGTGCTGTTGTTGCTGCGCTTCCGTCATGGCGACATCAATCTGCGCGCCAGCTGGCTTTGTTCACGCAATGATTTGCTCGGCAATGTCGCCGTGCTGATCGCTGCCGTGTTGGTCGGCACCACTGGCAGCGCCTGGCCGGATCGCGTGGTCGGGTTATGTCTTGCCAGTGTGATGGCACACACGGCTTGGCAAATTGGTCGCGATGCCTGGGCACAGCGACGCCAGCCACTGCTGTTGCCGTCGATCTCCTGAGCCAGTACCGACAATCAACGCCTTTACCATTACGCTGTCACACGAAACGTCAGCAAGCCCGACTGGACGGACGCGCTGCCCATCCGGCACCATCGCCTTGTTTCGTTTTCGGGTTGCCAGCCGCCACGCCAGCGGCAGGTGACGCTGCTGCGTGTCTGGAGTCTGGATGTCGTCACCTCGGTCCTCGTGGTTTCCGATCACCTTGATGGTAGTTGGCGCCGGTTTGCTGCTGTTCGCACTGGGCTGGGGTTGGCTTGCGCCGTTGTGGCACGGCGAGCGCGCCACGACAGTGCCGGAAACCGTTACCGTCAGCGCCGCGCCTGCGGTGCATTACCGCCCGGCCAACAGCGACTGGTGGTTGATTCTCGCGGATGATCACACGCGCGACGCGACGCTCGCGACACAGGTCATGCAAGCCCTGCCGCAACTGGATCCGGATGGGCCAACTCTGGCACCGGAATGGCCCGCGCCGGTCGCCATCGCCGCTGCTGGTGGCTTGCGGGTACTGCAGTTTCCGGCCGGCACGGCGTTGCCGCTGCCCACAGCTAACACCGGTACTGGCCGTTGGCACCTGGAATCGCTGGCGGATGCCGCGGTGCTGTTCTGGTTGCCGGGCGATCAGCACAGCACCGCGGTCGATCGGGTCCCGCGCCCGGCGGCCGGTACCGGTTCGGTGCAACGGCAATGGTTGCAAGCGCGCCTGCAATGGCCGGCAGAAAGTTGCGATGCCTTGCCGGCGCTGCTGAGCCAACTGCCGGAACACGCCAGCCTGCACGTGCAACCAGAAAACAGCGCGCCGCCCAGCCTGCGCTGGCAATTGCACTGGACTGGGCTGGCGAGTCAGATCGGGCCGTTGTTGCAAAGCGTTGGCGCGCCGCGCGCGCAAGCCGGCGTGTCGGATCAGTGGTTCTGGCGTGAAGCGGATCTGTCGTCACTGCCGCGTGCCGAAACCTGTCCGGCCAGCAGCGGCAACGCCGGCTTCGTCGCGCGGATCTGGTCGCACGAGCAGCGCTGGCATGCGGCGCTGGCCCACCCGCGTCAGCGCAGCTTGCGCGGCTTTCCGTTGCCGCTGCCAAGCGAACTGCCACTGGAACGCGTGACACTGACCAATGCCAGCGGCCTCAGCAGTAGCGCGACCGCGACCGCGTGGTTGCAGCAACAATCCTTGACCATCGAGCCGGGTTTGCTGCTCGCAGTCCAGCACCACCGTGATGGCGAGTTCGCCGGCATGGAATTGCTGCTGCGCAGCGATCGGCCCGACTCGCTGTTGCTGCAATGGCGGTGGCCGCTGCCTTGAGTGGCACTTGTCGCGGCGCAACACGCGCAGCGCCACACCGCCACTTTGTCTGCAATAGTTTCGCCGGCAGTTCGCTTGCGGTAGGCTCGGTGCTTGCCGCTATTGGCTCACCGGATCTGCCTCATGCCCACTCGCTTTCGCAACCGTTTTGCTGCTGCCGTGTTTTGCAGCAGCCTGATCGGCCTCTGCACCCCGGCCGACGCCACCACTTTTTTGCTCGACAACGTGCGCGGCTATCGGCTCGACGCCGAAACCGGCCGTCAGACGTTTTCGGCGCTGTACATCGAAAACGGCAAAGTCCGCGGCTATGACGATGCGGCCCGACGGCTCGCCGACGCCGGCGACAGCGAACGCGTCAACGGTGCCGGCAAAACCGTGTTACCGGGATTGATCGACAGTCACGGTCATGTGCAGGGGCTTGGCCAGGAAAAACGCCAGATCGATTTGCGCGGCAGCTCGTCACTCGCCGACGCCTTGCAGCGGATCAAGCAATTTGCCACGCAGCACCCCGGACAACCCGGTCCCGACGCGCGCCGCGCGCAATGGCTGCTCGGACGCGGCTGGAATCAAGTCTTGTGGCAAGGCAAACAATTTCCGACCGCGGCCGATCTGGACGCCGTGATCGCCGACCGCCCGGTGCTGCTGGAACGCATCGACGGCCACGCCAGCTGGGCCAACAGTGTCGCAATGCAACGCGCCGGCATCACGAAAGCCACGCCCGATCCGGACGGCGGCCAGATCATTCGCGATCGCAACGGCAACCCGACCGGCATTTTTATCGACAATGCGATGAACCTGCTGAATGCGCACGTGCCGGCCACCAGCGCCGACGAGCGCCGCGCGCAATTGCGTGACGCATTGCAAGCGCTGGCGGCGCTCGGCATGACCGGTGTTCATGACGCCGGCATCAGCCCGGACGATTACCGGCTCTACCAACAACTCGGTCAGCAGGATCAGTTGCCGATCCGGGTCTATGCAATGCTGGCAGACAGCGCGGATACACGGAAGCTGCTGAACAGTCCACCGCCGGCACCGCTGTTCGAACACCGACTGTACCTGCAGGCGGTGAAAGCCTGGGCGGACGGTGCGCTCGGCAGTCGCGGTGCGGCGCTGATGGCAGATTACAGCGATCATCCGCAGCATCGCGGCTTGTTGCTGTACAGCCCAGCCCAGCTGCGCGAACTGACGGCATTGGGAGTCAATAACGGCTGGCAGATGAACATTCATGCCATCGGTGACGCCGGCAACCGGCTGGTGCTCGACACGCTGGCCGACATCGCCCGCGATGGCAAAGCCAAGGCCCTGCGCCATCGCATTGAACACGCGCAAGTGATCGCATTGGCGGATATCCCGCGCTTCAACGCCCAGCAGGTGATCGCATCAGTTCAACCGACCCACGCCACCTCCGACATGAACATGGCGGAAGCGCGCGTCGGCGCTGAGCGCATCAAAGGTGCGTATGCATGGCGCAAGCTGCTCGACGCCGGCGCCCGCCTGGCCGGTGGTTCGGATTTTCCGGTGGAGCTCGCCAATCCATTTTATGGCCTGCATGCAGCCATCACGCGCGCCGACCGCGATGGCCAACCAACCGGCGGCTGGTACCCGGCCGAAAAACTCTCGCGCGATGAAGCCTTGCGCCTGTTCACTCACGATGCCGCCTATGCCGGCCACATGGAGTCCGTTACCGGTTCGCTGGCGATCGGTCAGTACGCCGATTTCATCGTGATCGATCGTGATTATTTTACCGTTCCTGAACACGACATCGCTGACACCCAAGTGCTGTCCACCTGGGTCGCCGGTCGAAAAATATATTCGGCCAATCAGTGAACGGATCGGCAGCGCGAACCCTCCAAACCGAAAGACATTCCGGCGTAACGAGGAGCACACGGATGAAGTGGAAGACGGCCTTGCTGGCGGCAACGCTTGGCGCACTGGTCGCCGCGTGCGCAAGCAGCAGCAATGACGCGGACAGCGAACGCATCGAAGTCACCGCGGCGCGGATCACGGCACAAGAATTGGCCAGCACAGAGGCTAAAGCGGTCGCAGCGAAACGCAGCGCCGCTGCACCACTGCTGATGGCACCTGGCCTGCCGCCACCGCCAGCGGAAAATCGCGAGACCTATCAATCGCTGCAGGACAACCCGGTCAAAGTGGTCACCCGCGAACCAGTCTCGACATTCAGTATTGACGTTGACACCGGCGCCTACAGCAATGTGCGCCGCCACTTGCGCGCAGGGGAATTGCCGCCGGCCGACGCGGTAAGGGTGGAGGAATTGCTCAACTATTTTCCCTACGCGGATAGCGTGCAGCGAACGGAACACCCATTCACCGTACAAACAGAAGTCGCGCCATCGCCGTGGAAGCCCGGCAATCAGTTGCTGCGCATTCGGATCAAGGCAGTGGATGACAAGACCGGCACCCTGCCACCAGCAAATCTGGTTTTCCTCGTAGATGTCTCCGGCTCCATGGCCTCGCCCGACAAATTGCCGCTGGTACAAGCCACGCTGAAAATGCTGGTCAAGCAACTGCGCGCACAAGACCGGATTGCACTGGTGGTCTACGCCGGTCGCACCCACGTCGAGTTGCCCTCCACGGCCGGTGACCAGCAGGAAACGATACTGGCCGCGATTGATCGGCTGACCGCTGGCGGCGCAACCGCCGGTGAGGCAGCGATGACCCTCGCATACGGGCAGGCACGCGCCGGCTTCATCCCGGGAGGCATTAACCGCATCCTGATGGCAACAGACGGCGACTTCAATGTCGGCGTGACCAGTTTGGAACAGCTAAAGGACATGGTCGCACGCGAGCGCCAAAGCGGCGTCTCGCTCACCATGCTCGGATTTGGCACCGGTAACTACAACGACTATTTGATGGAACAGCTGGCCGATGTCGGTAACGGCAACTTTGCGTATATCGACTCGGTGGATGAAGGCCGCAAAGTGCTGATCGACGAACTGCGCGCCACCCTCAACACAGTCGCATCGGATGTCAAACTGCAGGTGGAGTTCAATCCGAACCAGATCGCGGAGTACCGGCTAATTGGCTACGAAAACCGGATGCTGCGGGAAGAGGATTTCAATAACGACAACATCGATGCCGGCGAAATCGGTGCTGGCAAAACCGTGACGGCGCTGTACGAATTGACGCCCGTTGGTGCCGCGACCTTGCACGAACCACTGCGCTATCAGACAGTGACCACGTCAGCCAGCTCAGCACCAAACCACGAATTGGCTTATCTGCGGATCCGCTACAAACCACTTGGTGCCGACAACAGCACCTTGCTCAGCCATGCGATCACTCCCGCACATGTCCGTTCACGCTTGACGGCCGCGTCGAGCGATTTTCGGTTCGCAGCGGCCGTCGCCGGATTCGGTCAACTGCTGCGTGGCGGGCCGTATCTCGGTACGTTCAGTTACGATGACATCACTGCACTGGCCCAATCCGGACTCGACAATGACGACGCCGGTTATCGCCGGGAATTTGTCCGACTGGTTCAAATAGCGCGGGATCTGGCCAAGCCCGCATCAGCGCCGTCACCGTAAGCCACGAATTCGCTCTGCCCGGACGAGCAATGCCTCCGTCGTCAGTACCTACCCTGGCATGCAGGGTGGGTACTGACCGCTGCATCAGGTCTCCGTTCAGAACGAAAAGTCGAGCCCAACCCGGAACAAGTCCAGATTCAAGTCTTGTGAAACTGACTCAAGATACGGCGGGTCAACAAACGTACTGCCCGGCCGGTACGCCGTGTTGTAGTCGAACGAATCCAAATCGGTCATCAGGTATTCCGCGCGCAGCGACCATTGATTGCCAAAAGCAAATTGGTAACCAACGCCCCACTGGATACCACTCACCGTTTCAGAGGTTTCGCCGAACTTGCTGTAACCACCGTTACTCAACACTTCGGCACTGGCGTCAACATCAACCGCTGCCCAGCCAACCGACAGAAACACCAACTGCTGCTCGAACGCAAAGCCAATGTGCGGGCGTATGGCAAACATGCTATTTGCCTCAACGCGGTTACCGAACGAATACGTCAGACTGGGAGCATCCGGCCACGGGGTTGGCGCAGTCAGTCGTTTGTCATCGATACTGAGCTCGCTGTAATCCAGCTCCACACCGATCACCAAACCGTCTTCCAACTGATGGCGATAACCGCCATGAACACCGAAAGCGCTGCCGTCGGCATCCAGTTCGGTAGACCATTGTGATGCTACAAATTCACGCAATGCCTGACTTTCTGTTGTCCACCGACCAGACAGAGTCAATTCAGCCTCAGATTCACCACTACCGGAACCGGCATGGCCTCCGATATACCAGCCGGTCCATGAAGTATTGGCTGAAGCGGCGCCACTCGCCAACATGGCGGCGAATGCAAGGGCAGATGAAATACGCATGGTTCTTCCTTTCACAATCAATACAGGTTAAGGCGGCGACTGCAGCAGATCAGTCGGCGCGGTGTCGCAAGGCGACCGCACCAACGAGATCCGACTTGCCCCCGACAAGAACATCCTTTGCAAGGGTTGCCGTAACCGGCAACGACGTAACGCTATATCAAGCGATCGAGGGATGGGAAGCGCAATCAGGCCCGGCTCATCGGCATTTTGGCGCGATTCTCCCGCCAGTCGCGAATTTGCTACCGGTGGTCGATTGCGCAAAGGAAATGAAAAGCCGCTGACGCGTGTTTTGGGGCGGGAGTTGGTGCGCGCCCCGCGCCGCAAGGTAGCGGCCAATCAGCGATTGATATGCCACGTTCGATCGGGATGGCCCATGTACAGCCCCCCACCTATCGCGCGAACGCCACGGCTAACGCAAAATCGTTCTCAGTGATAGACGACTTCCACCCGCTCGCAACCTTCCAGCTGCTTGAGCCGCTGCAACAGCTCATCGCGTGGTAGCACCTTGCAGTCGTCGCCGAGCACGACGCGAACGCTGGCAATGCCATTGCGGTATTCGGCCAGCACCGGGAAATCGCCGGGACCGAAATCGCGCAACAGGGTGATCAGCCGATCCGGCGACAACCGGGCACCATCGAGCGCGAGTTCGAGCCGACGCGCATAACGGGCTCGCGCTTCGGCGATATCCAGCAAACCGCGCACCGTCATCGACGGCCGACCAAGGTACTCGTCCTCGTAGACTTCGCCTTCGAGCACAATGACCTTGTCTTCCACCAGCTGGTGTTTGTGGCGTTCGTACAACTCGGAGAATATCTTGGCTTCGAGTCGTCCCGATTTGTCGTCCAGGGTCAGAATCGCCCAGCGCGAACCGGATTTGTTCTGCATGGTACGGATGCCGATCAGCAAGCCGGCAACGGTGACATTTTCACCGCGGCGGGTGGGCGCCACTTCACTCAACCGCACCGAGCAGAATTTCTTCAGCTCCGGCAGATAGCGATCAATCGGGTGACCGGTGAGATACAGACCGAGCGTTTCTTTCTCCAGCCGCAGCTGATCTTCCTCGCTGGCGGCATGGACGTGTACCCAATTGGGTTCCAGCTCGGCGACGGCCGTTTCGCTGGCACCAAAACCGCCACCGAACAAATCGTTCTGACCGCTCTGCTTGTCACGACCGGCTTGTTCAGCGGCCTTGATGGCTTCATCCAGCGATGCCAGCATCACGGCCCGGCTGGGGCCGAGTCGATCCATGGCGCCGGAGTTGATCAGCGCTTCCAGCACACGCCGGTTCACTTTCCGCAGATCCACCCGGGCACAGAAGTCAAACAGGTTTTTGTAGGCACCGTTGGCTTCGCGTTCGGCAATGATGCACTCGACCGCGTTTTCACCCACGCCGCGAATCGCGCCGATGCCATAAATGACGGTCTTGGCATCACCGACCGTGAACTTGAATTGCGAGTGATTGACATCCGGCGGCACGATGCGCATGCCGTTGCCGGTGGCGTCGTCGATCAGGCCCACCACCTTGTCGGTGTTGTGCATATCGGCCGACATGGTGGCGGCGAAAAACTCGGCTGGGAAATGCGTTTTCAACCAGGCGGTCTGGTACGAAACCAAGGCGTAAGCAGCCGAGTGAGACTTGTTGAAGCCGTAACCAGCGAACTTTTCCATCAAGTCGAAAATCTGCGCCGCCAGCGACGGATCAATGCCGAGTTTTTCTGCCCCCGACTGGAAGGTCTCGCGTTGTTTGGCCATTTCTTCGGGCTTTTTCTTGCCCATCGCCCGGCGCAGCAAGTCAGCACCACCGAGCGAGTAGCCGCCGAGCACCTGAGCGATCTGCATCACCTGTTCCTGATACAGAATGATGCCGTAAGTTGGCTCCAGCACCGGCTTCAGCCATTCGTGCTGATAGTCCGGATGCGGATAGGCGACCGGCTCTTCGCCGTGCTTGCGCTTGATGAAGTCGTCAACCATGCCCGACTCGAGCGGACCCGGTCGATACAAGGCTACCAGCGCGACGATGTCTTCAAACCGGCTTGGTTTCAGTTTGGCAATGAGCTTGCGCATGCCGGTGGATTCCAGCTGGAACACCGCACCGGTATTGGCGGCTTTCAACAGCTCGAACACCTTGTGATCATCGAGCGGAATTTTTTCGATCTGCACCGGCTCGGCGCCACTTTGTGCGCGGCGCTCATTGATCATCTGCACTGCCCAGTCGACCACGGTCAGCGTTTTCAGGCCGAGAAAGTCGAACTTGACCAGACCCGCCTGCTCAATATCGTCCTTGTCGAACTGCACCACCAGGCCCTGCCCGGCTTCGTCGCAATACAGCGGCGCAAAATCGGTCAGCGCACTGGGCGCAATGACCACGCCACCGGCGTGTTTGCCGGCGTTGCGGGTCAGACCTTCGAGTTTCAGTGCCATGTCCCAGATGGCTTTGACGTCTTCTTCGTTTTCGTAGCGCTTGCGCAGCTCTTCTTCCTGCTCGAACGCCTTGTCGAGCGTCATGTCCAATTCGAGCGGGATGAGTTTGGCGATTTTGTCGACCATGCCATACGGCTGGCCCATGACCCGGCCGACATCGCGCACCACCGCTTTCGCCGCCATGGTACCAAAGGTGATGATCTGCGATACGGCATGACGGCCGTATTTGTTGGCAACATAATCGATGACGCGATCGCGGCCTTCCATGCAGAAGTCAACGTCGAAGTCCGGCATCGACACCCGCTCGGGGTTCAGGAAACGCTCGAACAGCAGGTCATACGGCAGCGGATCGAGATCGGTGATGCCGAGCGAATAGGCGACCAGCGAACCGGCACCGGAACCGCGCCCCGGGCCAACCGGCACGCCATTGTTTTTGCCCCATTTGATGAAGTCGGCCACGATCAAGAAGTAGCCTTCGAAGCCCATCTTGCTGATGACGCCGATTTCGGTTTCCAGACGATCCGTGTACTGCTTGCGCTTCTCGCCGGTATCCACGTACGTCAACACCGTGTTGAAACGCTCCTGCAGTCCTTCACGCGCGGCATGGGCAAAGAAATCGGTGATGGTGAAACCGTCCGGCACCGGAAATTCGGGCAGGAAGTACTTGCCGAGCTGCAGGGTGACATTGCAGCGCTTGGCGATCTCGACCGTGTTCTCGATGGCCTCCGGCAGATCGCTGAACAACTCGATCATCTCGGCCGGGGTACGCAAGTATTGCTGGGCGGAGTACTCGCGGGGCCGGCGCGGATCATCCAGCACGCGGCCCTGGTTGATGCACACCCGCACTTCATGGGCTTCGAAATCTTCTTCTTTCAGGAATCGGACATCATTGGTCGCGACGACCGGTGTTTGCGAGCCATCCGCCAGTGCCACCACCTTGTGCAGGTAGTTTTCTTCGCCGTCGCGACCGGTGCGCTGCACTTCCAGATAAAACCGTTGCGGGAAATGAACTTTCCAGGCAGCCAGGCATTCGGCCGCCAGCGCCGGCTGATTCGCCAAGAGCAGCTTGCCGACATCGCCCTCGCGGCCGCCGGACAGCACGATCAACCCGTCATTGGCATCGAACAGCCACTGCTGTTCAATCACCGGCAGGCCTCGCTGCTGGCCTTCGGTGTAGGCGCGTGAAATCAACCGGGTCAGGTTCTTGTAGCCCGCATTGGTTTGCGCCAGCAACACCGCCCGGAACAACTCGTTGCCCATGCGCTCGCTTTTCAGCCAGATGTCACTGCCAATCAGCGGCTTGAGGCCTGCACCCTGGGCGCCCTTGTAGAACTTCACCAGGCCACAGAGATTGTTCTGATCAGTCAGGGCAACAGCCGGCATGCCGGCTTTGGCGCAGGATTTGACCAGCTCGTCAACACGGAGCAATCCATCCACCATGGAGTACTCGGTATGCACACGCAAATGAACGAACTGACTCATGACAACTCCCGACCCGAGTGAACCGACATTCTAGGTGCCAGCGACGCCCTCGGGAATGCTTGACGAACCGTTCGAAGGATCACCTGCTGGAGTTGCGCTGGTGATTTCCTGAGCAAGCGGCTGTCACGGTGCTTTACAACGTATACAAATGTATCAATTTTTACAGCAAAAAAGCCTTATCCATGAATCGCTTGTAAGACTGGCCTGTACATTGCACCCAGCAGCGCCGCCTGAAGAGACAGCAGGCGATTCAACCAAAGGAAAAGACGCTGTGAAATTGAACAATCTGGCCATTGCCACGCTGGCATTCGGTTTGGCGGGTACCGCCAACGCCGGTCTGTTTGACGCTGACCTCAGCACTGCGGAATTGATGGTGGTGGTGGGCTCACCTTCCGCTGCCGGCATCGCTGGTGCCTTGCCGTATGTCGACCTTGGCGCCAATTTGTATACCGGTACCGTGCAACTGCAGGTCGATGGTTATCGCTATTGCTCGGGCAGCCTGCTTTCATCCGGACGCCACATCCTCACCGCGGCGCACTGCGTCACCAACGAAGACGGCAGCATGCCGGCCAGTTTTGCCGGCCACACCATCCAGTTCGACGGCCCAAGCGGCAGTGAAGACATCAGCTTTGCAGGCGTCGTCGCGCATGAAGGCTGGACTTACGATTACACCGGTACTGGCAACGATCTCGCCATTGTCACGCTGAGCTCGGCGGCGCCGGAATGGGCCACCCGCTATGACCTCTATACCGGTGAAGCCGTGGGCCAGGATTACACCCGTATCGGTTACGGTTCGTTCGGCTTTGGCGATACCGGCGCGATCTATGGCGGTATCGGCAGCGTCGACAACCTGCTGCGCGTGTTCGGCAGCAACCACTTCGATGTCGGCAATGCGGAACTCTGCTACATGTTTGGCGCGCATTGCGGCGGTGGTGGCGTATTGGGCTCCGACTTCGACAGCCTGATCGACACCAATGGCGACGGCATCGGCGATCACGATCTGTTCGGTCATTTGTTCAATGATTTTGACGGCGGCAACCTGAACTACGTTCACGGCGCCACGGCCATGGAAGTGAACTCGGCGCCCGGCGACTCCGGCGGAACCTTGCTGGTCAACGGCCAGCTCGCCGGCATCACATCGTGGGGCTGGACCGTGGGTTGTTACGTTGATGCCAGCTGCCCGCAAGGCAATGAAACCAACTCGTCGTGGGGTGAGCTCGCGGTCGATACCTCGGTCGCTTTCCACTACGACTGGATCAATGCCCACGCGATACCGGTACCGGCACCGCTGGCGCTGATGGGATTCAGCCTGTTGGCATTTGGTCTGGTTCGCCGTCGTCGCTAAGTCTTGCGACATGGCTTAACAAAACGGCGAGCCTGGCTCGCCGTTTTGTTATGTGGAAAAAGCGATTCAGTGCAGGCTGGCAGCCGATCTCGTCAACACCAGCCATTGCAGCGGCTCCGGCAAGCTATCCGGACAAGCCAGTTGCAACGTCGTCGTTGCGCTTGCCACGGTCACCAAAGACGATTGCGCGCACTGCTCACGCACACGTGCATCCATATCCGGCGCCGTCAACGTCATGCCAGCCATTGTCTGGATGTGCAAGGGCGTTTTCAGGTTTCGGCATTGCGACAAACCTTCGACGCTGAAACTTGCCTCCGCCTCGGTGAAATTGCTGGAGAAGCTGACCGAGCCGCCGCAGTCTTTCGCCATGAGCGCAAACATCCAGCGACGCGCCTGCTCAAAATGGGCACTCGGTGTCGCTTGCTGGTTATCGACCTTCGGCTCCAGCGCCGCCTCGGTAAGCAACAGCTTCATGTCAGCCAAACTGTCGGCGTGGGTTTGCTCAATGAACCGCCGTAATGCCTCCTGCAAGACCGGCGCCGCAGCACTGTTCGTCACCATGGCAAAGAACAGCTTGCCGTTGTCAGGCTGCAGCGCCTGTTGCTGCAGCCGATACAGGGCTTGCCACTGCTCAAATACGGAAAATGACAGCTCGCGTCGTTGCAGGTGTTGCTCCAACACATAGCTCAGCGAAGCACCGCAGTCATAGTAAGCCTTGCCACGTTGCTGCGAGAAAGCGTCAGCCAACTGTATGCCTTGCACTTGTCGAACGCATTGATTCAGGGCTTGCAATTGGCTGGCGTGGTATTCCGCCTCGGTCATCAACCCGAGCTCGAACAACGCGCGGAAGGCGGCTGCATCGGCACCGCCTTCGTGCACCCAGGCATCTCGGTGCTGCGCATCGCTTTGGGGCGCGAGAACCGCCCACTGCCAAAAGTGCGCGGCTTCATGGGCGAGCAAGTACCGCAAATCGGCAACCGCTTTGCCGCTGCGCTGCGCATACTGCTCGCCCTGAATGCTCAACTGGATGATGTTGGCCAGACGACCACCGTTGAAGCCGGAAAAACGTGGATCGGGCTGATAACTGAGCGTGACGGTGGGTTTGGTTTGTGGCGCGAAACCGAATCGCTCTCGGTAGTGGGAAAAAAGCTGTGGCACAAACTCGGCGATAAGCTGCTGCGCCCATTGCGGGGCTGCCGCATCGACCACCGCGTAACCGTTTTCGGTTTGCTGCCGCGAGGTCTTGCCAAAATAGGCATACGTTCCTTCGCCATCGCGATCGAGCCAACTCACTTGCCTTTCTGTCTGCACGCCATCAATCAGTACGTGTTCCGCCGGCAGCGGCGACAACAGCAGGCGGTGCGGCAGAAACGGCCGTTCATCCGCCGACACCTTCTCGTCGGAGGTAGACAGCAAATCGATATAAAGCTGGCCGGTGTACAACAACAAGGAGCCATCCGCATTGCTGACATGGAACGTATAGTCCCGGTTCAGAAAAAATGCTTGCTCAGGGAACCGCACCGTGAACGCGGCAAACGGCTTGCCGTTCCGGGCGCGAATCTGAACACCGTCTTGGCCGGATTGGAAGAGCAAATCCGGATTGAGCAGCTGCCAGGTTTTCTCACGCTTGAGATCGGCGCCACGCCGAAACTGCACCACCGTCACTGGATAGGGCAACACATACTGCGCCTGCCATTGCTTGGCCCCATCACGGCTGACGGCGACCCGAATGGCGGTCTCATCGGTCATGGCTGACGTGGCAACAGTGCCGAGTAACAAGACCAGCCCCACCAAATGCCTCGTGATTTTCTGGAACATCAGGCGCTCTCTCTCGGCTTTTACGTTCGTGTCAGTCTGACTCAGGCGTCTCGACCAGCACTCACTCCAAACTTAAACACGCCTGCACCGGTGCAAAACTGCGCCGGTGCAGAGGGGTCGGGCCATGCTGACGCAACGCCTCGACATGTGCTGCCGTAGGATACCCTTTGTGGCCGGCAAAACCGTACTCGGGGTATTGCTCATGCAGCACCAGCATCTCCCGATCGCGCGCCACCTTGGCGAGGATCGACGCGGCACTGATGGCCGCGATGGTGGCATCGCCCTTGATGAAGGTTTGCACCTTCATCGGCAGATCCGGCGCCTTGTTGCCGTCGACCCAGACCTCATGTGGCTGCACAGGCAACGCCAACACCGCGCGCCGCATCGCCAGCAGACTGGCTTGCAAAATATTGATGCGATCGATTTCTTCGACTTCCGCCCGGCCATAGGCAAAGGCAAGCGCCTTGTCTTCGATCTCGCGGACCAATGCCTCGCGTCTTTTCTCGGACAGCTTCTTGGAGTCGGCCAGCCCGGCAATCGGTTTGTCCGGATGCAAGATAACGGCGGCGGTGACTACCGGTCCGGCCAACGGGCCGCGCCCGACTTCATCGACACCGGCGATCCAGTATGCAGTCATGCCCCCACCCCTCGTTCGTGCAGCATCGCCAGCACGGCCTCGGCGGCGCGGGCACCTGCATCGCCACGCAGCTGCTCGTGAATGGCGGTGAATTCGCGCAGCAGTGAAGTTTTTTCTTCCGGCGTTGCATCCAATTGTCGGCGAACGGCCGCCGCCAGCTTGCCCGCCGTGCAATCATCCTGGATCAGTTCCGGTACCACATCCTTGCCGGCCAACAGATTCGGCAAAGCAAAACGGCCGATGGTCAACAAGCGTTTGAAAATCGCGTAGCTGAAAGCCGACACCCGATACGCGACCACCATCGGTCGCTTGATCAGCATGGCTTCCAGCGTGGCGGTGCCGGATGCCAGCAGGATGGCATCCGCCGCGCACATGGCCTGCTGCGACTGGCCATCCAGCACATGCAATTGGCGCAAGCCGCCGGCCTCAGCCAGCGCCTGCTCAAACTGCCCCCGTCGTGCCGCCGACGCGCATGGCACGACGATGTGCAGCGATGGGTCCTGCTGTTGCAGTTGTTGCGCGGCCTGAATGAATGGCGTCGCCAGAAATTTGAGCTCACTGCCACGGCTGCCGGGTAGCAGCGCCAGTACTCGAGCATCGGGTGGAATACCCAGCGCCGCGCGTGCCGGCGCTGATGGATTGTCCAAGGCAATCTGATCGGCCAGCGGATGACCGACATGCGCGACCGGAATACCGTGTTGCTGATAAATCTGTTGTTCGAACGGAAACAGCGTCAGCATCAGATCGACCGCGCGCTGAATCTTGAAGATGCGCTTTTTGCGCCAGGCCCAAACCGACGGGCTAACGAAATGCACCGTCGGCACGCCGCCGGCACGCAGCTGCGCTTCCAGCCCGAGATTGAATTCCGGCGCATCGATGCCGATGAACACATCCGGCTTGTCTTGCAGCCATTGGCGGCACAGCCGTTTGCGCACGCCAAGCAACTCCGGCAAGCGCTTCAGAATCGCCACGATGCCCATGACCGACAACCGCTCCATGGCGTAGAGACTGCGGCAACCTTGCTGTTGCATGCGCGGACCGGCGATACCTTCGGTTTGCAAGGATGTCACGCGGGCGCGCAAGGCGCGCAACAAGGCTTCGCCCAGAATGTCGCCGGACGCCTCGCCGGCGACGATGGCCACCCGCAGGGCACGCGAAGGCGCGGACGCAGAAGTCTGTGCAGTCATGGCAGCTCTATGGTGGAAATGACAGCGGTGCCAACCCGCGCTGGCACCGCCATCGGCAAACCGTCAGCGAATAATGCCGCGATTCGAGTTGGCAATAAAGTCGGTCAGGATACGGAGGCCGGCGAATTCGGCTTCCATTTCGCGCAACTGCGGCACCGCCTGTTCGACGGTCAGGCCCTGACGGTAAATCAGTTTGTAAGCGCGCTTGATGAGCAAAATCTGCTCCGGGGTGAACCCGCGGCGTTTCAGGCCTTCGCTGTTGATGCCACGCGGTTCCGCATGAAAACCCTCGGCCATCACATAAGGCGGCACATCCTTCTGCAAACCGGACTTCATGCCGATAAAGGCATGGGCTCCGATA
Organism: Permianibacter sp.; assembly: GCA_036275115.1. Taxonomy (GTDB): domain Bacteria; phylum Pseudomonadota; class Gammaproteobacteria; order Enterobacterales; family Permianibacteraceae; genus Permianibacter. The sequence continues at coordinate 21,788 of DASUEK010000234.1, forward strand.
TGACAGAACTGATGGACCGCAGTGAAGCCGCCCAGAATGGCCCACTCACCAATATGGACATGACCGGCGAGCGTTGCGTTGTTGGCCAGAATGCAGTGATCAGCGACAACGCAATCATGCGCGACATGGACGTAGGCCATGAACAGGTTATGGCTGCCAATCCGGGTCTCATGCCGATCCTGGGTCGTGCCACGGTGTACCGTGCAGCACTCGCGGAACACGTTATGGTCGCCAATGACCGTACGGGTCGGCTCGCCTTTGTATTTCTTGTCCTGATTCGCCTCACCGATCGAGCAGAACTGGTAAAACTGGTTCTGCTTGCCGATCGACGTGTGACCGTTGATGACAACATGCGGTCCGATCACGGTGCCGCTGTCGATCTCGACGTGTTCACCAATGATGCTGTACGGGCCGACATCGACATCCGCCGCCAACCTGGCTGACGGGTGCACGATTGCAGTCGGATGAATCGCCATCAGTCTTCCTTCATGCGGCTACCGTGTCGCGGCAGCTCGCATTCGCCAAAATCAGGATCAAAACTCTTTTTTCGTGCACATCAGCACGGCTTCACAAACGACCTTGCCATCAACCGTCGCTTGCGCGGCGAATTTCCATATCCCGCGTTTCTGGGTCTGCACATCGACGCGCATGACGATCTGATCACCCGGCTCAACCGGGTTACGAAAACGGGCTTCGTCGATACCGACAAAATAGTACGCCGAGTGATCATCCGGCAGTTCGTTGGTACTCTTGAACGCCAGTATGCCGGTGCACTGTGCCATGGCTTCCAGAATCAAAACCCCCGGAAACACCGGCCGATGCGGAAAATGACCAGTGAAGCACGGCTCATTGAAAGTGACGTTCTTGACCCCGACCAGATACTGGTTCGGTTGGTAATCCAGCACCTTGTCGACCAGCAAAAACGGGTAGCGGTGCGGCAAATGGGCCAGCACACCATGAATGTCCATGGTATTGAGGGTCGGCGCAGTATCAGTCATTGTCGTTCTCGTCTTGTCCTGTGCCCAACTGCCTTTCCAGCCGCCGCAAGCGGCGAGCCAAATCATCCAGTTGGTTGAAGCGCGTGGCGCTCTTGCGCCAACTGCGGTTGTCCTGAAGTGTAGTACCAGAAGAGTAAGCGCCAGGCTCGGTGATCGAACGATTGACCAAGCTGCAGGCGGTTACATGGGCATTATCGCAAATCGTCAGATGGCCGAGCACGCTGACCCGACCAGCCAAGGTCACGTATTTGCCAATCCTGGTACTGCCGGCAATGCCGGAACAGCCAGCAACGGCCGAATGGGCGCCAATGTGAACATTGTGCGCGACGTGAATCAGGTTATCGAGCTTGACGCCCTCTTCGATGACCGTGTCACCCAACGCGCCACGATCGATGGTGCAGTTCGCGCCGATCTCGACATCGTCGCCAATCACCACGGTACCGGTCTGTGGAATCTTGACCCAGCGTTTGGCCTCTTGCGCATAGCCAAAACCATCTGCGCCAATGACCGTGCCACTATGGATTTGGCTTCGGGCGCCGATTTGAACGGCGTGATAAAGCACAACCTGCGGCGCCAACTTGACCCCAGCACCGAGCACAACGCGCTCAGCCAGTACACAATTGGCAGCAATCACACAGCCATCGCCGATGCGGCAATGCTCACCGATCACTACGCCGGGCCCGATCGAGACTTCGGCACCGAGTTGGGCACTTGCAGCGATAACGGCAGATGGATGTATCCCAGGACGTGCCTGGGGTGTCGGGTCCAGCCACTGAGCTACCTTGGCGTAAGCAAGATAAGGTGACGGCACAATCAACGCCGCGACCGGACAATCGGCGGCATCCACCTCTTTGAGCATGACCGCGCTGGCGCGCGTGGCGCGCAGTGCATCGCGGTATTCCGCGCTGGTCAAAAACCCGATATCGCCGGTTTCAGCGGTGCGCAAATCAGCGACCCGGCGGATGTCGATGTCACCATCGCCAACCAGCCGGGCCTGTAGACGCTGCGCAATTTCTGCGAGCTTCATGACGAATTATTTGCCGGGCGTACCGAGCGCCTGCAGCACCTTGTTGGTGATGTCCAATTCAGGCGCGACGAACGGCGCCGCTTCACGGCTCAGCACCAGCTGATACCCTTCCTTCGCGGCGACCGCAGAGACAGCCTGTTGCAATTTGCCACCCAGATCACGCAGCTCTTCACCGCGACGACGCTGGAAATCTTCCTGCAGCTTCTTGCCATCAAACTCCAAGTCATTACGCAGCTTTTCAAGACTACGGCCGGCGTCAATACGCTGCGACTCGGTCATGGTCGGCGCATCCTTGGTGGCTTTTTCCGCCTGCGCTTTGAGATCCGCCTGACGCTTCTTCAGCCGATCTTCACGCTCCTGAAATTCCTTCTTGAGCTTCTCTTGAATTGCGTCAGCTTGTGGCGCCTTCTCCATCAACATGCGGTAATCGACGATACCAATCTTGGTCTCGGCACTCGCCGCAGTAGACAGCAACAGCAAACCGGCAACAGCAGAAATCATTTTCAACACAATACAATCCTCTTAGAACGTGCGACCGATAGTAAAGCCGAAATTCTCGGTATCGTCACCATCCTCTTTCCGCAAAGGACGGGACAAATGGAAACCGATTGGGCCCATCGGAGACAACCATTGAAGTGCTAACCCAGCAGAAACGCGGAATTGCCCGTCATCACTATAATCGGGAATATTTGCGTAGTCTTCGGCCTGTAAATAACTGTATCGAGTGCGATCAAACTCAGTATCCCATAAATGACCAGCGTCGAAGAACAGGCTTGTCCTTACCGAGCGATTGCCGTCAGCAAACGGTGTGGGAAAAATCAATTCCAGCCCACCAAGAACACGAGCATTACCACCAACACCTCGCGTCCCCAGCTGAATACGGTCAAATTCTGGAGGCAATACTACGGGCAGACCAACATCACCTGGATCAGAGCCCGGGGGGCTCTCTACTGAACGCGAGCTTCGTATGATCTCCCTCGGACCTATTGAATTGCGTTCAAACCCTCTCACTGTGCCTTGGCCGCCCGCGTAAAAATTCTCGAAGTACGGCAACTTATAGTTTTCTACGCCATCACCATAGCCATCGCCATAAGCCAAATTAGCACGGAAAAGCAGGCTCCACCCTTCGGTTAGTTGCCAGTAATGTTGTAGATCGTACTGAGCTTTGTAAAATTCAAAATTGCTTCCGGGGACCGAGCCTTCTACAGAAAACGACTGGGATGTGCCTCGATCAGGAAAAATCCCTCGATTCAAGGTATTTCTTAACCATCCAAGCTCAACGGTGAAATAAGAATAATCAAAATCTGGATCCGTCGAAATATCTTGGTCAGCACGCTCAAAGAATTCTTGCAATTGGAGAACGGAAGTACCTCCGCCCGTTTTAAATGTACTGTCTTGCAAACCGAGTCCAACCGTAAATCTGGAGACCTCGCTATATGGAATACCTAGCACCATTTTGCCACCGACAGAATCCAACCCTTGGCCGACGAGGTTTAGCTCTTCATAATCAGTTTCTCGATAAAACGCTCTCGTACTTAAGCTGACGCCATCGACCGTAAAATATGGGTCGGTAAAGCTGATGTCGTAGTTCTTGATGGCTTTACTGTTGGATATGGAGAACGCGACGCGATTACCACTTCCTAAGAAGTTCTCGTGGCTAATCCCAGCGGTGAATTGCAAACCATAGAAGTCGCTGTAACCAAAGCCGGCGTTGAATGTGCCGGCATTTCGTTCTTTAACTTTTACTTCCACATCGACCTGATCATCGGACCCGTCGACCTTTGGCGTCTCGATAGTGACATCTTCAATAAAAGGCTGACGCTCAAGCAGAGTTTTCGACCGCTCAACCAGATCAGTGGAGAACGGTCCACTCTCCATCATGCGCATTTCGCGACGCAGCACATGATCATTCGTACTTTCATTTCCGGAAAAGCTAATGCGACGCACATACGTGCGTTTGCCGGGTTGCACCAGTAAGGTCACGTCAACCAGATGGGTTTCATCATCGGGGGTTGGCGCTGTTGTGACATTGGCGAACGCGTAACCATAGAGTCCCAGCAACTTGCTGATATTCGTCTCGGCAAAGGTAAAGGCGGCAGCCGAGTAAGTATCGCCGGACGAAACTGGCAGCATATTCCGAAGCTGCTCCTCGGTCACAATCAACTCACCCGAGAAATTAATCTCGTTGATCTTGTACTGATCACCCTCATTGATATTGATGGTGATGAATATCTGTTCCCGGTTCGGCGAAATCGCGACTTGTGTCGAGCTCACCTGGAATTTGAGATAACCCCGGTCCATGTAATAGGAACGCAGCTTCTCCAGATCACCTGACAGTTTTTCCTTGGCGTACTGATTGTCATCGGTGAAGAAGCTAAACCAGCCGCCGGTGGTGAGCTCAAACTGCTTCAACAACTCTTCGTCTGTGAAAACCTGATTGCCGACGATGTTGATACCGCCAATAACCGCGGCATCACCTTCCACCACCTTGAACCGGACATCGACGCGATTGCGCGGCAACTTGACGGTTTTGTACGTGATGCGGACGCTGTACTTGCCGTGCGAGAAATACTGCTGCTCCAGCTCCTGGACGATTTGCGTCAGCATGGCCGGGTTCAGCACTTCGCCTTTGGCGAAGCCCATCGGCTTCAGACCTTCCAGCAACTGTTCGGTTTTGATCTGTTTGTTGCCATCGAAGGTGATGGTGGAAATGGTCGGGCGCTCCTCTATGAGCACCACCAGTTTGTTGCCATCGCGCTCAAGCTTGACCGACTCGAACGCGCCTTGCCGGTACAAGCTGCGGATGATCTGCGGCACCCGTACATCATCCAGGGTTTCACCGACACGCAGTGGCAAGTAAGTAAAAAACGTACCGAGCTCGACCCGCTGCAAACCACGGACCTCGATGTCTTGCACCACGAATGGCTCGATTGCCAATGCCCGGGTGGCGCCAAGCGCCAGGAGAACTGCCAGAGACAAACACTTGAACGGAGTTTTCATATTGTTCTGTTTACACCAGCCGCCCGCTCGCTACAGGCGCGCAAAATCGTTGAAGAGTGCGATGAGCATCAGTGCGCCAACCAGCGACAATCCGATGCGCAGGCCCCATTCCTGCACGCGCTCCGACAACGGTCGGCCGCGCACCACTTCCACCCCGTAGTACAGCAGGTGGCCGCCATCCAACATCGGAATCGGCAGGAGGTTGATGAGACCAAGGTTTACGCTGATCAATCCCAAGAACCAAAAAAATCGATCGGCGCCGGCCGCGGCGGTTGCGCCCGCGCCCTGCGCGATGGTGACCGGACCACTGAGGGATTGCAGCGACAAGGCTCCGGTAACGAGCTTGCCCAGACCATCCCAGACCAAGGCGGTGGTATCAACCATCTTGTGCCAGCCTGCGACGACTGCATCCAGCGGACCGAGTCGGTAGGTAACCCACCAGTCATCCGGTACCGCCGGCCGCACAGAGCCGATACCCAGCACCCCTTTGCCGCCTTGTTCGGCGACCGTCAGTTGCAGCGTCTGCTCCCGACCATCCCGAAGCAGCCGGAGTGTAACAGTATTGCCCTTGGCGGCCGCTATCTTTTCCGTCAGCGCCGGGAAGCTGGCAATCGGCTCGTCATTCCAATGTGTCAGCTGGTCGCCAACCTGAACCCCGGCACGCTCGGCGGGGCCGCCTTCAGCAACGGAGTTGACCACGGCCGGCCAGGCTGGCGTTCGCGGGCGCAGTCCAACATGACCCGCGACATCCGCCTCATGACCGGTGAGGCTCATCGCTCCGGCCGGCAGCAGATAGCGTTCATTCGCCGCCTGATTTTCCACTCGCAGCTGGACCGGGACGTCATTGCCGACGCGGGCCACCAGCGCAAAAGTCAGCTCTTCCCAGGAACTGACCGCGGTGTCATCAACCGCCACGATTTCCATACCGGCCTGCAACCCGGCACGACCGGCGGCGCTGTCGATCGCAATATCACCGAGCACCGGCCGCAAATCCCGGACACCGACCATGTACATCGCCGCGAACGCGACGATGGCAAACAGAAAATTGGCGAACGGGCCGGCACTCGCCACCGCAATGCGGGTCCAGACCGACGCCCGGTTGAACGCCTGTGGAACCAGCTCGGCCGGCACATCGGCTTCGCGCTCGTCGAGCATTTTGACGTAGCCACCGAGCGGGATCGCCGCGATGCGGTACTCGACGCCATCGTTGCCGACCCGCTTCCAGATCGCACTGCCGAATCCGACCGAGAAAGTCAG
>DASUEK010000235.1:0-11556 GCA_036275115.1 Permianibacter sp.
CGACCGGTTTTGTAGGCCTGAACGATGCCGGCGCGACCGCAGATGATGCCGGCGGTGGGAAAATCCGGCGCCGGAATGTGTTCCATCAGGCCTTCGAGATCGATCTCGGGATTGTCGATCAGCGCCAGCACGCCGTTGACCACTTCGCGCAGGTTGTGCGGCGGAATGTTGGTAGCCATGCCGACCGCGATACCGCTGGAACCGTTGATCAGCAGGTTGGGGACACGGGTCGGCAATACCGACGGTTCCTGCTCGCTGCCATCGTAGTTGTCGACGAAATCAACGGTCTCTTTATCGAGATCCGCGAGCAGTTCATGGGCAATCTTGTCCATGCGCACTTCGGTGTAACGCATCGCTGCCGCGTTGTCGCCGTCGATGGAACCGAAGTTGCCCTGACCGTCGACCAGCATGTAACGCAGCGAGAACGGCTGCGCCATCCGGACAATGGTGTCGTACACCGCGGTGTCGCCGTGCGGGTGGTATTTACCGATGACGTCACCGACCACACGGGCCGATTTTTTGTAGGCTTTGTTGTAGTCGTTGCCGAGCACGTTCATCGCGTACAGCACGCGGCGGTGCACCGGCTTCAGGCCATCGCGGACATCGGGCAAAGCCCGGCCGACGATGACGCTCATCGCGTAGTCGAGATAGGACGTGCGCAGCTCGTCTTCGATGCTGACGGCAAGGATCTCTTTGGCGAGTTCGGTCATCTGGATTTTTGCCCTTTAAGCTATTGATTTTATTGGGTTTACGGCAACACTAAACCGGCGCCCACAAAGCCGGTGATGGTAGCACGCCGGCCCCCTGCCGCTCTAGCTGCGAATTCGCCTGTGGCCGCGGCGGACTGGGCAAAAAAACACCGATTTGGCGCGATTTCGACCAAAAGGAAGACCCGCACCACGCGAGTGGAGTGGACCAGGCTGTCGGCAGCGCTATCGCTCGCCCCGAACAGGTGAGTTGCCCACCAGCTCGCAGTCGTCTGCTCGCGCTTGTCTAGCCATGCTCGTCCGTACCCGAACATGACGCCTGATCGTGCTGACCGGTATACTCGCGGCCCTGACCATTTCCCGTTCTCACTGACTTCATGGCAAAAGCCGACATGATCGAAGCCGATCTGCTGCTCAGTGGCCGCTGGTTGCTGCCAGTCGCCCCGGCATCCACCGTCATCGACGAAGGTGCCGTGGCCATTGCGGCCGGCCGTATCGTCGCCGTCGGCCCACGCCGCGAACTGCTTGGCACGGTACGCGCCCGCCAGCAGCAACATCTGGCCGATCACGTGCTGCTGCCCGGCCTCGTCAATGCCCACAACCATGCCGCCATGACGCTGCTGCGCGGCTGTGGCGAAGACATGGCCTTGATGGACTGGCTGCACAACCGGATCTGGCCGCTGGAAAAAGCGCTGGTGACGCCGGAGTTTGTCGCTGATGGCGTTGAGCTCGCCTGCGCCGAACAAATTCGTGGCGGCGTCACCGCCTTTGCCGACAATTATTTCTACGCCGAGCGCGCTGCCAGCACGATCCAGAAAGTCGGCATGCGCGGCCTGATGGCCAGCCCGATTTTGTCATTCCCGATGCCCGGCGCTGCCGACGGCAAAGCCGGTATCCACCGGGTGCTGGAACTGCACGACATCTGTCACAGCCTGCCACTGGTCAAAGCGGCGTTCGGCCCGCACGCGCCCTACACGGTGGACGATGCGCTGCTGACCCAGGTCGCCACGTACGCCGAAGAACTAGGCCTCATCGTGCACATGCATGTGCACGAAAGCGCGCAGGAAATCGCTGACTCCATCAAGCAATACGGCATGCGACCGCTGGAGCGCCTGAACAAGCTCGGCCTGCTCGGCCCGCAGTTTGTCGCCGTGCATGCCGTGCATCTGAACGATGCCGATATTGCACTGCTGAAAGAAAACGGCGTCCAGACCGTGCACTGCCCGGAATCGAATCTGAAACTCGCCAGCGGTTTCTCCCCGGTGGCGAAACTGCAGGCGGCGGGCATCAATGTTGGTCTCGGCACTGACGGCGCTGCCAGCAACAACGATCTCGATCTGCTCGCAGAACTGCGCACCGCCACGCTGCTTGGCAAAGCGGTCGCCGGCGATCCGACCGCGATGAATGCCGAACAAATGCTGTACATGGCGACGCTCGGCGGCGCCCGCACCATGGGCCTTGAGCACGAAATCGGCTCGCTGGAAGTGGGCAAATCCGCCGACCTCATTGCGGTGGATTTGTCCGGCCTATTGCAGCAACCGGTGTACAACCCACTCTATTCGCTGCTTTACACCGTACAACGGCAGCAAGTCAGCGACGTCTGGGTGGCCGGTCAGGCACTGATGCGCAACCGCGAGCTGCTGACCATTGATGAAAGCGCGCTGCGGGCAAAGGTGCAGCGTTGGCAAGGTGATGTGCAGAACACCTTGGCCCTGCAGAAATGAATCGTCGTGGGAGCGGCTTTGGCCGCGATTGCCAAATAAAAAATCGCGGCTAAAGCCGCTCCCACAAAAAGCACTTCCATTACAGGACACCGACCATGACTCACACCAACGTCGATCGCGCCGAAATCGCCAAATTCGAAGCGCTTGCCGCCCGCTGGTGGGACCGGCACAGCGAATTCAAACCGCTGCACGACATCAACCCGCTGCGGCTTGGCTGGATTCTGCAAAAAACCGGCGCGCTCGCTGGCAAGCGCGTGGTCGATGTTGGCTGCGGTGGCGGCATCCTGAGCGAAGCACTCGCCGGTGAAGGCGCGCAAGTGACCGGCATCGACATGGGCGAAGCGCCGCTGTCGGTGGCCAAACTGCATCTGCTGGAGAGCGGCCGCAGCGTCGATTACCGGCAGATGACGGTCGAGCAACTGGCCGATGAACAACCGGGTAGTTTTGATGTCGTCACCTGCATGGAAATGATCGAGCACGTGCCGGACCCGGCCTCGGTGATTGCCGCGTGCGCCAAACTGGTGAAACCAAATGGCCACGTGTTTTTCTCGACCATCAACCGCAACCCGAAGGCCTTTCTGTTTGCCATTGTCGGCGCCGAGTACGTGCTGAATCTGTTGCCGAAAGGCACCCATGAATACGCCAAATTCATTCGCCCGTCCGAACTTGGCACCTGGGCCCGTCATGCCGGCCTGCGCGTTGGCGACATGATCGGCATGCACTACAACCCGCTGACCAAGGTGTATTCGCTCGGCCCCGGTGTCGACGTCAATTACCTTGTGCACACCCGACCGGTGGATTGAACGTGTAGGAGCGGCATCAGCCGCGATTTCGTGCCGGAAAAATCGCGGCTAAAGCCGCTCCCACAAAAACAAAGAAGACCTTATGAACTCTGCCCTTCCCCTGCAATGCGTGCTGTTCGATTTGGACGGCACCTTGCTGGACACCTCGCAGGACATGGCGAAAGCGCTGAACCAGCTGCTGGTCGAGCGCGGCCGCAAACCGCTGCCGTATGAAGCGATTCGGCCACAGGTGTCGCATGGCGCGCGCGGCCTGCTGAAGCTCGGCTTCGACATGGAGCCGACCGATCCGGCTTTCACGACCTTCCGAGATCGCTACCTCGCGCTTTATGAGCAATGCATGATCGAAGAAACCACGCTGTTCGCCGGTCTCGATCAGGTGCTGCACTACTGTGAGCAAAACGACTTGCGCTGGGGCGTGGTCACCAACAAGCCCGGTTACCTGACCCGTGCCGTCATGGAGCATTTGCGGCTCTGGCAGCGCGCCGCCTGCGTTGTCGCCGGCGATTGCCTGCCACAGCGCAAACCTGATCCGGCGCCGATGTTTCATGCCGCGCAGATGGCCGGTGTCGATGCCGCGACCTGCTGCTACGTCGGTGATGCCGAACGCGATATCGAAGCCGGTCGCCGTGCTGGCATGCGCACGGTCTGCGCGCTCTGGGGCTTCATCGATGAAGGCGAAGATCCGCAGCGCTGGCAGGCCGATCACTACCTCGAGCGCGCCGACCAGCTGATCGATTTGATCTCGAATTGGCACCGTAACGGGCTCGGCTCGGTGGAGTTGTAACCGTGGCAGATTCCGTTTTGAACACGCTGTCGCTGGCTGCCGGTATTGCCGGCATTCGGATCAGTGAACTCGCGCCCGGCTATCCACTGCTGCACGTGCAGCACGGCACAATGCAGGCCACCGTGTCGCTGTATGGCGGGCAGTTGCTCGACTGCCAGCAAAATGGCCGCCCGCTGCTGTGGCGCAATCCTGCGCTGCAACCGGTGCCGGGCAAGGCACTGCGCGCCGGTGTTCCGGTTTGCTGGCCGTGGTTCGGCACACTCGATAGCGCGCTGCCGGCCCATGGCTTTGTCCGCACCCGCTTTTGGCAATTGCTGTCGGCGCAAGAGCGCGATGACGCCCTGACGGTCACGCTCGCCATGCAGGATGATGACAGCACCCGCGCGCTGTGGCCGCATCGCTTTGCCCTGCAACTGCAGATCCGCGTGAGTGATGTCCTGTCCGTTCAGCTGCTGATGCAGAACACCGATGATCATGCCTGGCCCGCAGCCGGTGCCCTGCACAGTTATTTCGCGGTCGACGACATTGGCACGACCCAGATCCCGGATCTCGATGGCATCGGTTATCTCGATCAACTGACCGGCGAGCAGCGCCTGCAGCAGGGCGAGCTGGGTTTTGCCGAGGAAACGGATCGCATTTACCAACAGGGTGCTGGCACCGTTCACATTCGTGATCGCGATCGCCGCCTGCAACTGCAGCAGCACGGCAACACCGACACCGTGGTCTGGACGCCATGGATCGACAAGGCCGCGCGGCTTGGCGATCTTCGTGGCGACGACTGGCGTCGGTTTGTCTGCGTTGAAACCGCGATCGCCAATGATCATGCAGTGATTCTGGCGCCCGGCATGCAGTACGCCATCGGTTTCACGCTGACGGCCCGAGCGGAACGCTGACATGGACGCTCGCCAATTTTGCCGGCAGGACGTCGCACCGCCGCACAGTGATCTCGCCTGCGCCCTCAAGGGCCTTGATGCCAATACCGAACTCGCGCTGCTCGGTTGCTTCGCGTTTCACCAGCGCGTCTGCGACATACCGCATCGCGCCAGCGAGCGACAGCTGGCGGAAACGCAGCTGCAATGGTGGCGCACGCAGCTGACCGCCGATGCGCACAGTACCCATCCGAGTCTGCAAGCGATGGCATCGCTGCGCGCCCGCACGCCGGCGATCACGCCGCTGCTGAGCGCGCTGCTCGACACCGTCGAGCAGGACATCGATTTTGCCGGCTTTGCCGAACAGGCCGAGCTCGATGGTTTCCTGCAGCAGCGCGGCGAACTGTTGCTGCAACTGCTCGGTTATGCACTGAACGTGGCGTTGACCAGTGACACGGCCAAGGCCATCGGCGGTTTTCTCGAATACTGTCAGCTGGTGCAGGATTTTGCCCGGCACGCCAGCGCCCACGTGGTTTATTTGCCGTATCAACATCTCGGCGCACACAGTTTGAGTGCCGACCAGCTTTGCCAGCGCGTCGACAGCGATTTGCGCGCCGTGTTCAGTGCCCAAACGGCGCACCAGCGCGCGCTGCTGCGCGAGGGTCTGCAGCGACTGGATCGCAGTCAGGCCAAGCAACTGGCCCCCGTTTTGATTCTGCTGGCCTTGCGCAGCCGCTGGCTCGCCGCCACCGAAGCCGATGGCTACGCCTTGCAGCGCTACCGGCTGCAACTCGGCGGCTGGCAACGCTGGCAGACCCGCCTCATGACCCAACTGAAACTGGCGACCGGCTCGTTTGCCGGCTAACGTCGATTGAAACCCGCACGCGCAGGAACTGCTCATGGATCACAAGCACTACCAACCCGCCGCTGACGCCTTGAAAGACCGCGTCATCCTGATCACTGGCGCCGGTGATGGCATCGGCAAGACCGTTGCACTCGGCTGCGCCAAACACGGCGCCACCGTCATCCTGCTTGGCCGCCAGCAGAAAAAACTGGAAGCGGTGTATGACGCGATTGTCGCCGCTGGCGGCGCGCAACCGGCGATCGTGCCGATGAACCTGCTGACCGTCACCCCGGACGACACCGTCGGTCTCGCCCAAACGCTGCAGCAGGAATTCGGCCGGATCGATGGTTTGCTGCACAACGCCGCCGTGCTCGGCGAGCGCGCGCCAATCGAGCACTATGCGCCGAACGTCTGGCTGGAAGTGATGCAAATCAACGTCAATGCCGCCTTCCTGCTGACCCAGAGCCTGATGCCGCTGTTGAAAGCCTCCAGCGACGCCTCGGTGCTGTTCACCAGCAGCGGCGTGGGCCGCAAGGGTCGGGCGTTCTGGGGTGCCTATGCGGTGTCGAAATTCGCCACCGAAGGCATGATGCAGGTGCTCGCCGACGAGCTCGACGAGAACTCGAACATCCGGGTCAATTGCATCAACCCGGGTGGCACCCGCACCAAAATGCGCGCGGCGGCCTTCCCGGCCGAGGACACCAGCAAGCTGAAGACACCGGACGAGATTCTGCCGACCTATCTGTGGCTGCTCGGGCCGGACAGCCGCGAGGTACACGGTCAATCCGTTGACGCCCAATAGGCCAATTTGCACGGCAGTTTTGTGCCAAATTCCCGGCTTTTTCCTGCAACCGGCAGCCCTTTGGCTGCCGGTTTGCTGTCAAAACCCTGACCTACATCAAAGTTCACACATCTCATCATCAATAAATCATTGATTTATAAGGCGCCAATTTTTATTCTGCGCGCTGGCACGGTTCTCGCTAACACCGTTTGTGACAGCGAATCGGGCAACGCCACGCTGTCCCCAGCGTGTCAGGTCGTTGCCGTGCTCCGGAGTGATAGCGATGTCCAGCCCCATCTCGCGCAAAGTCATTGGCCTGCCAGCCGCGGCGCATTTCCGGCAATTGCCGGCGGCGGTCGAACGGCTGGAAGATTTGTGTACCCGGCTGGCACGTGAACTGCCCCGCAGCCTGGAACTGGCCGAAGTGCTGAGCTGCTACCTCGACAATCTGACCAAGCTGGTCGGCGTCGATGAGCTCAGCTTTGCGGTGCAGGGCGAAACCCAGTTCAAACATGGTCTGGCCGGCCGTCATCAGGCCCAGTACACGCTCGAAATCGGCCAGCAGGCACTCGGCGATCTGCGGCTGTCGCGTCAGCAGCCGTTTGCCGATGCCGAACTGCTGATCATCGAAACCAGCCTGTCGTTGCTCGGCTATCCGCTGCGCAATGCCCTGCTCTACCGCGATGCCCTGCGCGCCGCCCGTCAGGACGCCTTGACCGGCGTCGGCAACCGCGCCGCGCTGGAACAGACGCTGGCCACCGAGCTAGGCCTGGCCCAGCGCCATGGTGGCCCGTTCAGCCTGCTCCTGATCGACATCGACCATTTCAAATCCATCAACGACCGGTTCGGTCACGCTGCCGGCGATGAAGCACTGCGCGTGGTGGCCAAGCGCTTGACCGAGCTGACCCGCAGTTCCGATGCCGTGTTCCGGTACGGCGGTGAAGAGTTCGTGATCCTGTTGCGCAACACCGATGTGAAGTCCGCCGCAATTCTGGCCGAACGACTGCGCGCCGCCATTGAATGTGCTCCAGTTCGCTGCAATGACAATGTCATCAATGTGACCATCAGCTCGGGCCTGACCGGTTACCAGCGCAATGCCAGCGGCGAGCAGCTGCTCGATCTGGCCGATCGCGCGCTGTATCGCGCCAAAGATGAAGGACGTAACCGGGTACACGTGGCCGCGTAACGAAAGGATTTGCCTGCCGGCAAATCCGGGAGGCAATGATGTCGAATCTGCGCAACATGCTGGAAATGGCGCTCAGCGCTGGCCACAACGCGCTGGATCTGCATTGTGACAACACCGCGCTGCTGCGCGACGAACTGCTCCGCTACAACGATTTCACCTCGCGTGCTTGCTATGTCTGGGAACCGGGCCGTGGCCTGTCCCGCATCGACATGCCGCATATCGTGGTGCCGAACACCGCCGGTTTCGAGCAAGCGCTGCAGCACATCGTCAGCCGGCCCCATTTCGCGGTCTACCTGTTCGAAAACCTGCGCGACGAATTCAAGATCGTTTCGACCTGGGCGCTGCTGCGCCGTCTGGTTGCCGACCGCAGCCCGCAGCGCAAGCTGCTGGTGTTCGGTGGCCAGGGGCTGAATGTGCCGGATCACATGAAAGACCTGTTCGTCGAAACCCAGCTGCGCACCAACGCCCAGACCAGTCAACAGTTCCGGGTCGCCTGAGCGACCCCCACGTGGCATTCGCCACACCAACCGGCGGGAACTTGAATCCCGCCGATTCGGTCTTATCTCCACGATCGCTGGACGGCGGTACGGTACCGCTTGGCCGCAACCGGCAAGGTCGTGCGTCATGCAAACGTCATGACGCTGGACTATAGTGAAATCACCGACGTCTCAACGTCGAACACCGTTGAAGGAAATATGATCTCCCATCGTTTGTTGAACATTCTGCAAAAACGCCAGCAACACCACTCCGACGCGCTGTCACTGCGTCGCAAGCGCGAAGCTGCTGGCACGGACCAGCCAACCGCCCCAGCCGCTAGCAAGCTGGGCAAATGAAAAAAGCGAGTCGGTGACTCGCTTTTTTGTTGCCGCCGATTTCATGCGGCCACGATTTCCGATCAGAATTTCGAAAAATCCGGCGCCCGCTTTTCCAGAAACGCCTTGAACGCCTCTTTGGCTTCCGGGCTTTGCAGACGCTCGCGAAACTCGGCCGCTTCCACCAACAAGGTATCAGACACCGCGCCGCGCAAATGCCGCTTCAGCAGGGCTTTGCTGGCGCGTAACGCCGCCGGCGGTTTGGCCGCCAGCTTGCGCGCCGCCTGCTCGGCGGTTGCCAGCGCCTCACCGACACCGGTCATGCCGGTGATGATGCCGCAGTCTTTCGCGGTATCGGCACTGAACGGTTCGCCCAGCAGCAACAATTCAGCGGCACGGGCGTGGCCGCACAGTTGCGGCAGCAACAAACTCGACGCCGCTTCCGGCACCAGCCCGAGATTGACGAACGGCAAGCTGAATTTGGCATCGCGCGCGGCATAGCTCAGATCGCAATGCAGCAGCAGCGTGGTGCCAATGCCAACGGCGACACCTTCGACCGCAGCCACCAAGGGTTTGTGCGCACTCGCCACCGCAAACAGGAACTTCATCACCGGACTGTCGGCATCAATCGGCGGCTGATTGAGAAAATCGGCCAGATCGTTGCCAGCGGAGAAATGTCCGCCTTCACCGCGAAACAGGATCACCCGCACATTGGCATCGTGCTCGGCCTCGGCCAGATACGAGGTCAGTTGCAGGTACATCGGCGTGGTCAGCGCGTTGCGCTTGTCCGGCCGATTGATCACCAGATGGGCAATCCGGTCGCGAACCTCGTAGTGAATGCTGCCAGTCATCATCGTTTTCCTGTCTGTCCTAAGGTTACCGCTGTTGGCATCCGCGAGGCGCGTGGGCGCGCTCAGTTGCCGCGCTGCTCGGCCTTGATTTTGTTCAGCAAGTAATCGCTGCCGGAGCCGAAATCGGTCGGCGCGTTTGCCGCCAGCCACGCCCACGTTGCATACACTGCGGTGCTCTGGTTGATGCGCGCCGGTTCGATTTTGTCGAAAGTGTCATTGGCCGTGTGGTGCAGATCAAAGTAATCCAGACCATCGAGCGCCAGCCCGAACGCCGCGGTGCCGGACATGATCAGCGCGCGCAGATCCGGACCGGCGAACGCGTCATTGCCGCCCGGCTCGACACCCAAGGGGGCCAGCACCTGCTGCATCTGTTTGACCAAGGGCAGCGCCTCCGGTTTGACCCGCGAGTGCAGCTGATACACCGGCCCTTGACCAAAATCGGCCTCCGCTGCGGCCTGAATTTTCTTGATCTCTTTGGCATGCGCATCGCGGTACTGATTGCCGCCGTACAGGCCCTGCTCTTCGTTGGCAAACAGCACCACCCGAATGCTGCGCTTCGGCTTCAGGCCGTGCCGATTGAGAAACTCCGCTGCCGCCATCGTGATCGCGCAGCCGGCGCCATCATCGACTGCGCCGGTGCCCAGATCCCAGGAATCGAGGTGACCGCCGATCAGCACGTATTCGTTTGGCCGCTCGGTGCCAGTGATTTCGCCAATCACGTTGTACGAGGTGAACATCGGGCCTGGCTGGGCGCCGATATCGAGCTTGATGGTGACCGGCTTGCCGCGCTTGAGCATGTTGGCCAGCAGATCGGCATCCGGCACCGACAGCGCCGCTGCCGGAATTTTGTTGACGCTGGCGTCATAGCGCATGGTGCCAGTGTGAGCGAGTCGATCGGAGTCGGTGCCAATCGAGCGGATCACCAGTGCCACTGCGCCTTTCTTGGCCGCTTCGACCGCGCCATTGCTGCGAGCGCCAACCGCCGGGCCGTAATCACGGCCATCGCGGTGGGCATCCATGTGACGGTTGATGAAGGCGATTTTGCCGCTGATCCGTTCGGTCGGCGCCGCTTTCAGTGCGTCCAGGCTGTCGAAGCCGACGATTTCCGCTTGCAGGCCACCGGCCGGCGTCGCCACGGAACCACCCAGCGCAGTGATCACCAACGGCTGCGGAAACGGCGCCAACACCTCGGCGCGCTCGAAACCACGTTGCCAGGTCGGGAAGGTCACCGGCTCTTTCCAGACCTTGTCGAAGCCGAGCTCCTTGAACTTGGCTTCGGCCCAGGCAACCGCACGGAGATCGGCCTCGGTGCCGGCCATGCGCGGACCGACTTCGGTGGTCAGCGATTCGACAATGGCGTAGGACTTGTTGTTCTCGCCGGCGGCATCGCGGATCCAGGCAGCGGTCTGCAACTCGCGTTCGCTGAACAAGGCATCGGCGGCTGACACCGACGTGGCGGCCGACAGGGCGGAAAGGCTCAAACTCAGGCTCAGTACGGGAACGATCGACTTCATGGTTTCGGCGGATAGTGCGGCGGGAAGCAGGAGCCTAACAAATCCAACCCGCTTTGCTAAGCCAACTGGTCGTGCCATTCTGGTAACGTACTGTTTCCCTTTACCGCCCCGCCGGCCTTTTGAGGTTTCCCATGACGACCCTGCATGATCACACCGCCCTGCTCAACAACGGCACCGAAGTGTCGCTGCGCGAATTCGCCGGCAAAGTGGTGCTGGTGGTCAATGTCGCCAGCAAATGCGGCTACACCCCGCAGTACGAAGGGCTGGAAGCGTTGCACCGCAAGTACAAGGACAAAGGCTTTGCCGTGCTCGGCTTTCCCTGCAACCAGTTCCTGTCACAGGAGCCCGGCACCGACGCCGACATCGCCACCTTCTGCAGCACCAGTTTTGATGTCACCTTCCCACTGTTCAAGAAAATCGACGTCAACGGCGACAACACCCACCCGGTCTACCGGTTCCTGAAATCGTCGGCGCCCGGCATTCTCGGCACCGAATCGATCAAATGGAACTTCACCAAATTCCTGGTCGGCCGCGACGGCAAGGTCATCGCCCGCTACGCCACCGCCACCAAACCGGAAGAGATCGACGCCGACATCGCCAAGGCGCTGGAGCTGACCGCATGAGCGATCACGATCTGATCGTTGAGCTGCAAACCAAGCTGGCGTTTCAGGAACAAACCAT
>DASUEK010000236.1:0-2857 GCA_036275115.1 Permianibacter sp.
GGTCGTTGAGGCGCTGATGCAGCGCGGCGAGAAACTGGACTGGTGCATTGTCGGCGAGCCATCGAGCAGTGAAACACTCGGTGATGTGATCAAGATTGGCCGACGCGGTTCGATCACCGGCCGCATCAACATCCACGGCAAACAAGGCCATGTCGCTTACCCGCAGCGCGCCGACAACGCCATACACAAAGCTTTGCCGGCCTTGAATGAACTGGCGCAGATTGAATGGGATCGAGGCAATGCCCATTTCCCGCCAACCTCGCTGCAGATCACCCGGGTGCAGGCCGGCCACGCCAACAACGTCGTACCGGGTGAGATGTTCGTCGAATTCAACCTGCGCTACAGCACCGAACAGACGGCGAGCGGCATCAAAGAGCGCGTGCAGCACCTCTGCCACCGCCACCGATTGGTTGATGAAGTCGATTGGGCGCTGTCAGGCGAGCCGTTCCTGACCGAAGCCGGGCCGCTGCTCGACGCGACGCGCGAGGCGATACGCGAACTCTGCGGCATTGAAACCGATGCCTCGACCACGGGCGGCACGTCTGACGGTCGCTTCATCGCCAAGACCGGCGCGCAAGTGCTGGAACTCGGACCGTGCAATCGCACCATTCACCAGGTCAACGAGTGCGTCAGCACCGATGAGTTGGTAAAGTTGGTCACACTGTATGAGCGCATCCTGGAAAAGATGTTGCTGTAAAACTGCTGCGCTCGGCATCTTGGCCGCCGGCAGTGCTCAGAATCCTCGTGTACTACATGTACACTCCGGTTCCTGCGCGCTGGCGGCAACCAACCTGCCGTCGCTCGCGACGTTTTCCGGCACTTCCCACCTGCGCTTTTCTCACACCAGTGAACCACCATGACGCCCGATCAGCTGTTCGGTTTGACCGACACCCATCTCGACAACTGGACCGATACACGCATCGGCGCCGGCAAGTCATGGCGGCTGCACCGCGATGCGATCAGCAGCTGGCAGGCGATGGTCGAGGCGGCGCAGCGTGACGGCGTCTGTCTGCTGCCGGTCAGCACCTTCCGCGATTTTGCCCGCCAGCAACTGATCTGGAACGAGAAATTCAACGGCCTGCGGCCGGTGCACGATGACGAAGGCCGTTCGCTCAAACGCGCGGATTTCAACGATGCCGAATGGATGCACAAGGTACTGCGCTATTCGGCGCTGCCGGGACTCTCTCGCCATCATTGGGGCACCGAGATCGACGTGTTTGATGGCGACGCCATCCAGCGCGGCATCCGGCCGCAATTGCTGCCGAGCGAGTTCTGCGCCGGCGGCCCCTGCTGCGATCTGAACAACTGGCTCGGCCAACACGCCGGCCAATACGGTTTCTTCCGGCCCTACCGGCACGACAACGGCGGCATTGCGCCGGAACCGTGGCATTTGAGCTTCGCCCCGGTCAGCCGTCATTTGCCGGCCGAGTTTCCGTGTGCCGCCCTGCAGGAGCTGTTGCGGCAAAATGACATTGCCGGGTTGGACCTCGTGCTGGCACAGTTCGATGCGATTTTCGAGCGCTATGCCAATACCCTGTGCCCGGAGTTTGAGCCGGGCTGATGCTCGACAAACTGATTTCCGTAGGAGCGACCTTGGTCGCGATTGTTTTCGGAAAAAGCATCGCGACCAAGGTCGCTCCTACAACTAACAATGCGAATCGTGGGGCGGCTTCCGCTGCGATTTTAAACTGTCAACAGCATCGCGGCTGAAGGCGATCCCACAGACAACCCATGAAATTTTCAGGAACTCACAACAATGACACGCCCCCACATGAACCTGTTGTTAACTGCCTTGCTCACGACGGCAATTTCCAGCCAACCGCTACAAGCGGATGAGGTCATGGCCGAAGGCGTTGTCGACGCCAATACCGGCGCGCCGAATATTTTGGCCATCCAGGCACCGCTGCCGCCGGCCCTGCCGTGGTCCGGCGCCAGTGAAGAACTGCTGAAAGACGTTCCGGCGGAATGGCTGACGCCGAGCGAGCAAAGCCAATTTGCCAGCACGCCCAATTACGATGACACGCTGGCGTTTCTGCGCCGGCTGGATCTGCAAAGCGAGCTGATTCAGTTGCAGGAATTCGGCCGCAGTGCCGAAGGCCGGCCACTGGTGCTGGTGATCGCCAGCAAGAACAGCGATCCGCTGCTGAATCGGCGAGTCAAAACGCCGGCAGTGCGGGTGCTGATTCAGGCAGGGATTCACGCCGGTGAAATCGACGGCAAGGACGCCGGCCTGATGCTGCTGCGCGATTTCGCGCTCGGCAAACAATTGCAATTGCTCGACAACGCCGATCTGTATTTCGTGCCGGTGTTCAATGTCGATGGCCACGAGCGTCGCGGCGGCGTCGATGGCCGGCCAAGCAATCAGCGCGTCAACCAGCGCGGCCCGAATGAAATGGGCTGGCGCACCACCGCCAGCAACCGCAACCTGAACCGCGATTACATGAAAGCGGAAACGCCGGAAATGCAGGCGATGCTGCGCCTGTTCCAGCGGCTGGACCCCGAACTCTATCTCGATATCCACGTCACCGACGGCATTGATTACCAGTACGACATCACCTACGGTTCGAACATCCGGCACGCGTTCAGCCCGCGCATTGCCCGCTGGTTGCGTGACAGCTACCAAACTGGTCTCGACAAAGCGCTGAAGAAGCAGGGCCATATTCCGGGCCCGCTAATTTTCGCCAACAACAACCGCGACCTGAGCGCCGGCATCAGCGACTGGCAAGCCTCGCCGCGCTTCTCGCAAGGCTACGGCGATCTGCGCCATGTGCCGGCGATGCTGGTGGAAAACCATTCGCTGAAACCGTACAAGCAGCGCGTGCTCGGCACCTATGTGCTGATCGCCAGCACGCTCGAG
>DASUEK010000237.1:0-3142 GCA_036275115.1 Permianibacter sp.
TGTCGTTGGACGGATCGTGAATGGTGGTCACGCCAAACGCCAGCGAGGCGTAGTTGACCCAGCTCTGCTGCGGGATGATTTCATCCTCGCCCATACCGCCGTGCCAGTGCACGTCAATGAGGCCCGGGATGATGGTCTTGCCGCTGGCATCGATCTGCACGGCATCGGCCGGAATGCTCATCGCAGCGGTGCTGCCGATCGCGACAATGCGGTTGTTCTCGATCAGGATCGTGCCATTGTCGATCACTTCATCGCCGTTCATCGTGACGATCTTGCCGCCGCTGATCGCGGTCATCGCTTTCGGTTTGTCCGCCGTTTGCTGGAAGCCAATCTTGATGCCGCTGTCGCTGGCTTTTGGCAGCTCCTTCGGCGCGCCCGGCACGAACGCGAACGCGTTCTTCAGTTCGCCGGTAAACAGCTGGTCGCCGAGCGCGAAATGCACCTTCTGGCTGTCGCCGGAGAAATGAATGTACTCGCCGGCGTTGACGTCAAGTTGCTTGACCGGCAGCGCGTCCATTTTCGGGCCAATGCTGAGCGGCTTGCCGGTCTGCGGCAGCGGCGTGACATAGGCATGAAAGCGTTCGACAAAGGCCAGCCACTTGCCATCCGGCGACAGCGCGAATTCGCTGGCAAACTCACTCTTGGCAATTTCGGTTTCCTTGCTGGCGGTTACCGCATCGCCACCGCTCAGATCGATACGCACCAGTTTGCTGTACCAATCGACTTCGTTGTTGACGCCGGCGCGGGTGACATACACGGCATCGCTGCTGGCAGCAAATTGCGGCGCGGCGCCCTCTTCGGTGATCCGCTTCGGTTCGCCTTTGCCATCGGCAGAAACCACATAGACACCGGTTTCCAGCGCATGCCACGGCGAGGTCAGGTAGCCGCCTTTTGATTTGACGAACACCACCGATTTGCCGTCCGGCGAGAATTTCGGCTCGCTGTATTTGCCCGGCGCTTTCACCAGCACGGTGTCGCGGCCGCTGCTCAGGTTGAGCTTGCGCACGCTGCCCATGTCGGCATCGGTCCAGCTGACGTAGACCAGCTCTTTGCCATCACGCGAGAAGCTCGGGAAGTATTCGAAATGCTTGTCCTGCTTGGTCAGCCGCTTCGGTGTGCCGTTCGGCAGGTCCTTGACATACAAATAGCCCAGCGCCGAGTAGATCACCTTGTCGCCTTTCGGTGACACGTTGACCCAGCGCAACTGCTTGACGTCGAATTGGTCCGGCGCCACCGGCGTGTCAAATCGCACCGCATTGCGCACCTCGCGGCTGTCCTTGACGCTGAAGGCGATGTCGGTGGCGGTTTTCTGTTGCCAATCGACTTTCCAGATCTTGCCTTGCGCCCAGACCACGATGTGCTTGCTGTCCGGCGTCCAGTCAAACGCCGGGTAGACGCCATGCACCGACCAGGCTTCCTGCATGTCGCGTTCGAGTTTGTCCCAGACCGGGAATTCGCGGCCACTGCGCAAATCTTTCAGGAACAGCGTGCTCTGGTTGCGCACCCGGCGGACGAAAGCGAGGTAGTTGCCATCCGGCGACGGCGTCGGCCGTACCGCACCACCGGCGCCGCTGACAAATGGCTCGACGCTGCCATTGCCCAGATCCATCCGGAAAATCTGGAAGATCTGTTTGTTGGAGTCTTTGTTGTATTCAAACGATTTGCCGGCCGTGGTGTCCTGCGAGAAATAGACATAACGACCGTCTGGCGAAAACGCCGGCTCACCGAGATCTTTCTGCCAGTTCGGTTTTTCGTTCAGCTGCACACCTTTGCCGCCGCTGACGTGATACAGCCAAATCTCACCGGAGCCAAGCGAGCGGGTGCCGGTGTAATGCTTGCGCGCAGCGATGTATTCGCCATTCGGATGCCAGACCGGGTTGTTGAGCAGGCGGAAATCTTCGCTGGTCACCGCTTTGGCGTCGCTGCCGTCGGCATTCATGACCCAGATGTTGTCACCACCACCGGCATCACTCATGTAAGTGATTTTCTTGCCGTCCGGTGAGAACCGCGCCTGCATCTCCCAGGCCATGCTGTGGGTCAGCGCTTTCGCGTCGCCACCGCCGATTGGCATCACATACAGATCACCGAGCAGATCAAACACGATCTGTTTGCCGTCCGGGCTGACATCGACCGTCATCCAGGTACCGGTGCGGGTATCCAGACTGACCGTGGCTTTTTCACCCGGTGCGTTGTTGACGTCCCATTTCTTGTTGTCGTCTTCCTTGGCGTGGACAGTGCCGGCAACGGCCAGCGCGAGAACAGAATACTTCCACCAGGACATGGGTCTCTCCGATTGGCAGGACTGAAAACATCAGAGCGTGGCCACAACCCGCAGTTGTGGGCCGCAATCTGATGACAAAAAAAAGCGTCCGAGCATAGCCCGAAAAGTGACCGGACCATGTCGGATTTGCACCCTGTTACGATTTGCTGCGCTGCACGGATGGCTACCGTTTGGCCGCTGTGCGCTGATCGGCGTCTGGATGGCTCAGCCGGCGCCGGGATTGTCGATGGCGAACCAGGCCAGTTCCGGTTCGCCGGCATAGACTTGCCGGCGGCCCTGATAGGTCAGCCCGATTTTTTCCAGCAAGCGGTGCGAGCCGACGTTGTCGACATTGGCGATGCCGAGAACACGTGGCACGTTCAACGTCGCAAACGCCTGTTGCAGTACCGCCTGCGCCGCCTCGGTGGTGTAGCCCTTGCCTTCGTGGGCGGTCAGTACCGCGAAACCGATATCCGGCGCTTCCAGTTGTTCACGTTTGAGCAGACCGCACATGCCGATCGCGGTGTCATCCGCTTTCAACGCCATCCGGTACAGACAGAATCCGTAGCGGGCATGCATCGCATCCGGGCCTTCACGCAAATAGCGCAGTGCATCGCTTTCATTGCGCACCTGCTTGTCACCAATGAAGCGAAGGAACGACGGCTGATTCAACAGTTCGACCAAAAAGGTGGCATCGGCTTCGGTGAGCCGGCTCAGCCGCAAACGCTCGGTTTCCAACAGCATGAAGATGATCTCCCGCAAACAGGCTTACTTGTATCAGTTTGTAGCCTGACGCGCAGCAGGAAAAATTGCCGCGCCGCGTCAGTCTGCGCCACCCGTTGTCGCTACCCGCCGCACACGCAAAAAATGCCTGCTTGAGCG
>DASUEK010000238.1:0-5044 GCA_036275115.1 Permianibacter sp.
TCGGTGCGTTTTGTCGCACCCGAGCCGTTGCAAACGCTGCTTGATGGTCACGCTGAACTGGCGTTGCCCGCCACTGCCGATTACGCCGCCCGCGCCACTGTGTTGCAACGGGCACGGGAACTGGTCACCAGTCTGTCCGCGACCGAAGGTTATTTTCAGCCCGAACTCAGCTGGGAAAGTGATGACACCATCCGGGTCAGGCCGGGCCCGCTCACTCGCATCAGCCACGTCGACATCGTGTTCCATGGCGCGCTTGCGCCGGAGCGGCAACAGCGTTTGCGCGAGCGCTGGTTGCTGCCGGTTGGTGCACCCTTTCGGCAACAGGATTGGGACAAGGCCAAGCAGGAGTTGCTGCGCGATCTGGATGAAGACGCGTATCCGGCCGCGCAGCTTCAGCACAGTGAGGCGCGCGTCGACCCGGCGGCGCAGCAGGCGCAGTTGCAGATTGAGGTGACGCTCGGTCCCTTGCATCGCTACGGGCCGCTGACCATTACCGGGCTGTCGCGCTACTCCGAGGCGTTGGTCCGGCGGTACAGCAGCGCATTGCAAACCGGTGAGGTGTACCGGCGCAGCGATCTGCTGTCAGTTCAGCAGGCCTTGCAAGCAACGCCGTATTTCGAGTCGGTGCAGCTCATCGTTGACCCCATTGCGACGCCGGAGCGCCCGGAGCAGACCGAAGTCATCGTGCCGGTGCAATTGCAGGTGCAGGAGCGCTCGCCGCACAACGTTTCCTTTGGTATTGGTGCCAGCTCGAATACCGGTGAACGCATTCTCGGCTATTACGGGTTTCCGGATCTGTTTGGTCAGGCCTGGGATTTCGGCACCGGTTTCCGGCTGGAGCGGGAGCGTCAGCAGTATTTCACCGATTTGTTTTTCCCGCGCAGCGAAAGCGGCTATCAGGACGGTATGGCGCTGCTGTATGAGCGCGCCGAGTTTGAAAACCTGACCGTCGATCGGCGTGCACTGCGGGTTGAGCGGGTGGCGCCCGGGCTTGCGTTTGAAACGCGTTACAGCCTGACGCTGGAGCGCTCGGACGAACAGGCGGCCGAGCAGGACGATGTTCGCTATCAGGCGCTGGTGCCGGGTTTGCAATGGACCTGGCGACGGGTGGATGACATCCGCAAGCCGCGCGCCGGCACTGTGCTATCGGTGGATTTTGCCGCGGCGACCGAAGAACTGGCCTCCGATGCCAGCTTTGGTTACACCCTGCTGCATGGCGAATACTTCCACTCGCTGACGCCGGACTGGGTGCTCGGTTTGCGCGCCGACATCGGCGCCACGTTTACGTTTTACAGCGACGCGGTGCCGCAGAGTTATCTGTTCCGTACCGGCGGTTCGCAGACCGTCCGTGGTTACGATTACCTCAGCATCGGCCGCGAACTCGATGGTGCCATCGTCGGTGCCAAACGCTTGGTCGTTGCCAGTGCCGAACTGACCTACTGGTTCAACGACGACTGGGGCGCTGCGCTGTTTGTCGACGCCGGCGATGCCAAGGATTCGATGGGTGATCTGTCGCCCTTGTTCGGCTATGGTCTCGGTGCGCGCTGGCAAACGCCGGCCGGGCCACTGGCGTTTGATTTTGCCCGCGGCGAACTTGATTCCGACATTCGCTTCCACTTCATGATCGCGGTGCCGTTCTGATGCGAATCCGAACCTGGCGACATTGGCTGATGTTGTCCCTGCTGCTGCTGGTGCTGGCCGGCGGCGGCACGCTGGCGTGGTTGCTGCACAGCGAACGCGGTGCCGCACTGGCGCTGACGTGGTTGCAAAGCCAGTTGGATGAGCGCCTGCAGGTAAGCGGTGTGCACGGCACCCTGGCCGGCCCGCTGCGGATTGAAGCGCTACATTGGCACGCCGATGGCAGCCATCTGAAGCTCAGTCAAATTGAACTGGATTGGACGTTGTCGGCGCTCTGGCGGCGTCATGTTCATATCCACCGGCTGCAGATCGCCACCATCGCGATCGCAAGCGACGCCGATTCGTCGCCTCCAGCGGCGCCGCGCGATCTGACTTTGCCGTTGTCACTGCAACTCGATGCGCTGCAGGTGCTGCGCTTGCAGCGCCATCAAGCTGCCGATTTTTCCGATGCCGGCCGGGTGTTGCTCGAACAATTGCACGCCAACGCCAGCAGCGATGGCGTCCAGCATCAGGCGACGCTCAGCGCACGTCGCGGTGATCATGACGGCAAGCTGCACGTCGCACTCAATGGCCATGCGCCGTTTGCCTTGCAGCTGAGCGGTGATGCCCGCATCGCCACCACAACCGGCTTGGCGGAGCTGCAGCTGCAAGTGAGCGATTCGCTGCTGGCAATGCGCACCGACGTGCAGCTGCGGCACGGCGAGCAGCAGGCGACGTTGCAAGCGCTGATCACGCCGTGGCAAGCGCAGCCGATCGAACAATGGCAACTGCAACTGACCCGATTGAATCTCGCTGAGTTTGTTGCCAATGCACCGGTGACGGCATTGACTGGTTTGGTGCGCGGCGGCATGAAGGGCATGCAAGCCGGCCACGGCGAGTTGCAACTGCAAAACGAGCTCGCCGGACCGTGGGATCGGCAGCGCTTGCCGATCAGTACCTTGTCCACGCCGTTCACCTTCGACGCCGAGGCCTTGCAGGCCGAGCCGCTGGCGCTTCAGGTGGCGAGCGATGGCAAGCCGAGTGGTGCCGCCGAAGGCACGCTACGCTGGCAGTGGCAAGCTCCGGAACAACTCGATTTGAGCTTGCGCTTGCAGGACCTCAACCTGTCCAGCGTGCACAGCCGAATCCAGCCGATACGGCTGGCCGGTGACGTGAACGCGCAGTTGAGTGCCGACCGGCAAACGCTTCAGCTGAGAGTTCACAACCGCGAGCTGCGACTGGACGCCACGGCCGAACTCGATGCCCAGCAGCTGATCGTCAACCGCGCCACGCTGCGCGGCAAAGCCGGTCAGCTGGATCTGCACGGCGAGTTGTCGCGTGTCGATGCGCAGCGGTTTGTCGTGCAAGCCAATGCCCGCAAGCTGCAATTGCATCGTCTGATCCAACTGCCGGAAACCGTGCTGAACAGCACGCTGAACGCCGACGGTGCGCTCGCGCCAGCCTTGCAGGCGCGCGTCACGTACGCGCTGCACGACAGCCGCTTCGCGGGCCAAGCCCTGACCGGCGAAGGCGAGCTCAACTGGCTGCCGAGCGAACGGATCGCGGCCGCTGCGGCGCTGCGACTCGGCAACAACCAACTGACGCTCAATGGCGCGTTTGGCCAGCCCGACGATGTGCTGGAGCTGGCCTTCCGGGCGCGCGATCTGCAACTGCCGTTTCTGCACGGCAATGGCACGGTGTCAGCGCGGCTGCACGGCGGCTGGCAACAACCGGCCGGCAGCGTGAATGTGCATGTGCCGCAACTGCAGAGCGGTGACTGGCAGATCACGACGCTGCACGGCGATGGTCAATTCAGCAGCGTGCCGCAGGCACCCATCGATGTCGCCTTGCAACTGGGCGCGCTGACGCACGCCGGCGAAAAGCTGATTGCCGATACCGAACTGCTGGTGCAGGGCAGCGGCGCCCGTCATCAACTGACGCTGACGACCGAGCAAGCCGGCGAACAAGCACGCTTGCAAGTGCAAGGCGGCTGGCAAGTAGCGGGTGCGCAGTGGCAAGGCGAATTGACGGCATTGTCGTGGCCGGGCACCTGGCCGCTGGAACTGAGCGCACCAGCGCCGCTGCAATGGGATCGGCAGCAACAGCGATTTGGTCCGGCGACGTTTGCCGCCGGCAGCGGCCAATTGCAGCTGGATCTGCTCGAACACCGCAAAGGCCGTTGGCAAAGCCGTGGCCGTTTGCGTGACTGGCCGATTCAGCCATGGTTGCCGGAGTCGATGCAGTACAGCGATCTGCAACTCGATGGCGAATGGAATGTGCTGGCGACGCCGGAGCTGACCGGCAGCATCCAGCTGTTTCGTCAGCGCGGCGATCTGCGCTGGCGCAATGGCAGCGAGATCGCCCTTGGTTTGCAGCAACTGCAAGCGCTGCTTTATCGCGACCAGAACAACTTTGTGCTGACCGCGGTGGCGAGTGGCGATCGGCTTGGCAGCGTGCAAGCGGCGCTGACCTATCCCACCGTTGCGTTGCAGGCACTCGACACCAGTGCACCGATCGGCGGCGTGTTGTTGGCGGAGTTGCCGGACATTGCCTGGCTCGGGCCGCTGCTGTCGCCGAGTTTTGTCACCGCTGGCCGGGTGCAGGCCGATGTCAACGTCGGTGGCACGGCCAATCTGCCGATGCTGTCCGGCACCGTCGTTGGCGAACAACTGCAGTTCGCGTCACTCGGCACCGGTCTGCAATTGCTCGATGGCCGCATGCAAATCCAGTTGCAGCAACAGCAAGCGGTGCTGCAGCAGTTGCAGTTCCGCGACGGCAGCACGCAGGCGCCGCCACGGGCGGAGCTGGCGCGGATCAGCGCGGGCGGACTGACTGGCAGTGGCCAATGGGACTGGTTCAGCCAGCGTGCCGATGTGCAATTGCAACTCAAGCGACTCGGTGTGTTGCAGCTGCCGAATCAGTGGATGCGTTTGTCCGGCACGGCGCAAGCGCATTACAGCAACCGCGCCGCCAGCATCACCGGCAGCTTGCGCGCCGACGGTGGCGCACTGGCGCTGGCCGATAGCGGCCGGCCAGCGCTGTCGGACGATGTGGTGATCGTCGGTCAGACACCGCGCGAGCGCTCCGCGCCGATCCGCGTCGCGCTCGATGCCGATCTCGGTGACCGGTTCTATTTCTCCGGCTCCGGGCTTGATGCCCGTCTTATTGGCAGACTGCGGTTCAGCGCCGTGCCCGGCAATCCGCTGCGCGCCAACGGTACCATCGAAACCGTCGACGGCATGTTCGACGCGTACGGCCAGCGGCTGGCGATCGAGCGCGGCCGGCTCAATTTTGCCGGGCTCATCGATAATCCCGGTCTCGATGTGCTCGCGATGCGGCGCAATCAACCGGTGCCGGCGGGTGTCGCGGTCACCGGCACGGTATTGCAGCCGCGGGTGCAACTGGTGTCGGAACCGGAGTTGCCGGA
>DASUEK010000239.1:0-8672 GCA_036275115.1 Permianibacter sp.
AGCGACGAGCTTTCGATGCCGACGGTTTCCCGCACTTCGCCACCGAGCAGATTGAATGCGCAGCCGAACGAGACGCGGGTGCGGGTCGACGGTTCAAAGAACAGCGAGCCGAGAATGGCGCCGTTCAGCACGGTGGTCATTTTTTCGCGGCGGGCGTACGGCCGCATGGTGTCGGCCACTTGAAACAGCGATTCGATATTGGCGCGGTCGAATTGTTGGACCGAGAGGATATGACTGCCGAGCAGGTTCATCGTGGGCATTCCAGTGTCGGGTTGTCGAACGTGCCGTCGGCACGCAAACAGGAGAGGCAGCGGGGCCGGCTCGGCGTCAGTCAAACAGCGCGGCGTAACGCCGGGCGGCGGCTTCGACATCGTCGGCACCGAACACGCCGTGGATGGCGGCGAGCAGGTCGGCACCGGCGGCCCGCAAGTGGCCGCCATTGTCCGGGGTCACGCCGCCAATCGCAAGCAAGGGCAGGGCAAAGCGGGCGCGGGCGGCGGTCAGCGTGGCGAGCTCGCAGGGCGGTGCCGACGGCTTGGTCTGCGACGGGAAAAACCGGCCGAAGGCCAGGTAATCGGCGCCGGCCGCCGCGGCCCGGGCGGCCAGCTCCAGCGAGCCGTGGCAGGTGACGCCGAGCAGCTTGCCGGGCAGCGCGGCCCGCGCCGCCGCCAGATCACCATCGCTCTGGCCAAGATGGACGCCGTCGGCATCGACCGCCAGCGCCAGCGCGACATCGTCATTGATCAGCAGCTTGGCGCCGTGTTCACGGCACAAGGCCAGCAGGGCACGCGCGCGTTGCTCGCGTTCGGCGGCGCTGGCGAGCTTGTCGCGATACTGCAGCACGCGGGCGCCACCGCGCAGCGCCGCCGCCACCGCCGGCAACAACCGGTCGGCCGGCAACAGCAGCGGGTCGGTAATGGCGTACAGGCCATGCAGGGAAGCGGACATCAGCAAATCAAGTCAACCAGCCGGGAAATGGGCAGCCAGTATAGCGGAGCGCCTTTTCGCGCCAGCGTCAATCAGCCCCTCCCCGGCCCGTCCGGGGCAAAAAAAACGGGCTCGCCAAGGCGAGCCCGTCAAAGCCTCCACACTGCAGAGGAGTGCTACGGATCACTCAGGGGAAAGTGATCTTCCAGCTGTTGATGTAGCCGGTGTCGATCGACGCCCGGTCACGCACACGCAGGTTCCAAGTGCCGGCGCGCGCTTTGCTGCCAACATTCACCGAGTAGGTCTGGTTGATGTTGTCAGCGCTGCCGCCGGTCCGGTTGTGCAGGTTGTAGACGGTGCCATCCGGGTGCACCAGATCCACGATCAGATCGCCGATGTAAGTGTGAACGATGTTGACGTTCACCGACACCGTGCCGGATGTACCCGAACCCGTGACGCTGATCGGGCTGCTGATGCCAGTCGTGTTGTTGTCCGGAATCGCATAGTCGTTGGTGTTCTCGAAGCTGCCACCACCACCGCCACCACCTTCGTCGTAATTGCCAACCAGGCTGACGCCCGAGAAGGTCGAATACGCACGCAGCATGACGTAGTAAGTGCCGGCTTGCGGCGCCGCGAACGAGCAGGTTTCGTTGTTGCCGTTCAGGTACGGACGGCAGTCGTAAGTGCTCGTGGTCGGTGCGCTGCCGAAGCGCACATACATGTCCGCATCACCAGTGCCGCCACTGATGTTGAAGCTCAGGTTGCTGGCACCGCTCGGCACGGTCATGGTCCAGGTCTGGGTCGCGCCGCTCGACAGCGCAATGCCGGTGACCGGCACGCCATCGCTCAGCGTGTTGCCCGACGGCGGCGGCGGCGGTGGCGGCGGCGGCGGATTGCCACCGTTCAGGAACACCGTGCTCAGTAACTTGTTCGGGCCGGACGGAATGCCGCTGATCTTGTTGTTGCTGGCGTTGTTGACCAGCGCGGTGGTCACCGCCGACGGCGTCGCCGTCGGGTTGGCGTAGAGATACAGCGCGGCGGCGCCGGCGACGTGCGGCGATGCCATCGACGTGCCTGACAGCGTGGTGGTGGCGGTGTCGCTGCTGCGCGACGCCGACACAATGCTCGAACCCGGCGCGAAAATGTCGACGCACGAACCGTAGTTCGAGAAGCTCGACATGGCATCGCTGCTGGTGGTCGAACCGGTGGTGATCGCGCTCGGCGCACGCGCTGGCGAGTAGTTGCAGGCATTGCTGCTGTCGTTACCGGCAGCGACGACCACGGTGACACCGGCATTGGTCATGTTGGCAACGGCGGTATCGACCGCCGACGACGCGCCACCACCCAAGCTCATGTTGGCCACCGCCGGCTTGACGTGGTTGGCCGTGACCCAATCCATGCCGGCGATGACGCCGGAATTGGTGCCGCTGCCTTGGCAGTTCAGCACGCGCACGGCGTGCAGCGTGACGTTCTTGGCCACACCATAGGTGGTGCCGCCAACGGTGCCGGCAACGTGGGTACCGTGGCCTTGGCAATCGTTGGTGCCTTGGCCGTCACCGATGGCGTCATAGCCATTGCCCATGCGGCCCGAGAATTCGCTGTGGGTCGCGCGAATACCGGTGTCGATGATGTAGGCGTGGACGTTGTTGCTCGGCTGATAGGTGTAGCTGTTGTTCAGCGGCAGATCGGTTTGATCGATGCGGTCAATACCCCAGGTCGCCGGGCTCTGGGTGGCGACGATACGCACTTCCGCATCCGCTTCCACAAACGCGACCGACGGATCATTGGCCAGCTTCATCGCGTTGGCATGGTCCATGACCACCACGGCGCCTTTCAGCGCGCGTTCGAACGAACGCTCGACCGACGCACCGTAACGACGGTTCATGTCAGCGGCGACCGAAGCGGCGCTGCGCTGCACACCTTGCGCGGTCATCATCGCGTTGTCTTTGAACACCACGATGTAACGGTTCGGGATCACATTCGGGGCATTCATGCCGCGAATTTCTCCGGCTTGCACGGCGCAGGCAAACATCACTGCACCGGCCACCAGCGTGGGCTTGAGCACTTTCTTCATTGTAGGGTTCTCTCCTGGCGTTGCTATAGCGTGGCATGCGTGATGCCCGCTTCCCTTCGGCTCTGATAACGGCTGGCCGAATGCTTTAATACGGTGAGAGCGGCGGCGTGAACGCCGCGAGAATGCGGCTAATGCCTGCGAGCGCGATCGATGATGGCGATCGCGATGGTGTGATGGGACTTTTCAAAACCGATCAGGTCTACGACAGCCGAAAGCATAAGTCCCTCCCCGAACCAAGCTACGACCCTTCGTACCCACGTCACGCGTGGTGCAACACGACGGCATTTCTTTTCTTATTGCCGGTAAAGCTAGACCGGCAGCCAACGGAATGCAACGCAACGCAAACGGATTTTTGTAGTTTTTTGTAGGCCGTTTTTTCAGTCCGACAGCAACAATTGGCTCGGCATTTTTTTGACGTCATTTTTTTATACAGTCGTGCCGCGGGTGACGGCTCGTACCGGCAAACCAGCAAGCGGTTCAGCACGTCAGACCGGCACCAAACCGCACGCCAGGAAAACGAAACGCCGGCCCATACGGAACGGCGTTTCGTCTTTTCCGATCAATACGTTGCCTTGATCGTATAGGTGCCGGAGCTGCCTGTTGCACCGCTGTAATACACGACGCGGATGTAACGGGTGAACGCCGACGTGCCGGTGTTGGTGACCGTGACCGAATCGACCAGACCGGTGCTCTTCTCGCTGCGGCCAATCTCGGTGCCGTTCGAGTTGTAGACGATCAGATCGTAGTCCGAGCTGCCATTCGGGGTCAGCGTGGCGGTCAGGGTTTTACCGGCGCCCAGCGTCAGCTTGAAATAATCCGTATCGCTGCTGCTGGCCATCGTGCCATTCAGGGTTTGCCCGCTGGCAATCGCGTTGGCAGCCGAGGTCGAGTTGTTCGGCTCGGTCTCGCTGCTACCCGACGGCGGCGGCGGCGGTGGCGGCGGCGGCGGATTGCCACCGTTCAGGAACACCGTGCTCAGCAACTTGTTCGGGCCGGACGGAATGCCGCTGATCTTGTTGCTGCTGGCGTTGTTGACCAGCGCCGACGTGACAGTCGACGGTGTCGCGGTCGGGTTGGTGTACAGGTACAGCGCGGCAGCACCAGCGACGTGCGGCGATGCCATGGAAGTGCCCGACAGTGTCGCGGTGGCGGTGTTGCTGCTGATGCCGGCCGAAACGATGCTGGAACCCGGCGCGAAAATGTCGACGCACGAACCGTAGTTCGAGAAGCTCGACATGCCATCCGAGCTGGTGGTGGAGCCAACGGTGATCGCGCTGGCGGCGCGAGCCGGCGAGTAGTTGCAGGCATTGCTGCTGTCGTTGCCAGCGGCAACGACCACGGTGACACCCGCATTGGTCAGGTTGGCCACCGCGGTATCCACCGCTGACGAGGCACCACCGCCCAAGCTCATGTTGGCCACCGCCGGTTTGGTGTGGTTGGCGCGTACCCAGTCCATGCCGGCGATTACGCCGGAGTTGCTGCCGCTGCCTTGGCAATCGAGCACACGAACCGCATGCAGCGTAACGCTCTTGGCCACACCATGCGTGGTGCCGCCGACCGTACCGGCGACGTGCGTGCCATGACCTTGGCAATCGTTGGTGCCTTGGCCGTCGCCGATGGCGTCATAGCCATTGCCCATGCGGCCGGAAAACTGGCTGTGACTGGCACGAATGCCGGTGTCGATGATGTAAGCGTGGACACCGCTGCTGTTGCCGTAGGTGTAGCTGTTATTGAGTGGCAAATCGGTTTGATCGATGCGATCCAGACCCCAGGTCGCCGGGCTCTGGGTGGCACCGATGCGGACCACGGCATCGGCCTCGACAAAGGCCACCGACGGATCACTGGCCAGCTTCATGGCATTGCCGTGATCCATCACCACGACGGCGCCTTTCAGCGCATGCTCGAACGAGCGCTCAACCGACGCACCGTAACGGCGGTTCATGTCGGCAGCAACCGAGGCGGCGCTGCGTTGCACGCCTTGCGCCGTCATCATCTGGTTGTCCTTGAACACGACGATATAGCGATTCGGGATCACATTCGGCGCATTCATGCCGCGGATTTCGCCCGCCTGTGCGGCGCAGGCCATCAACACGGCGCCCGCAACCAGCGTGGGCTTCATGACATTCTTCATTATTGCTTGTTCTCCTAACGTTGCTTTCGCGTGGCGCTGAGGCGCACACGTCCCTCCGGCTCTGTTCACAACGGGCCGAATTCTTTTTTGCAGGGATGGAAAATCGTCAGCGCCTCGGCGCCGTCGCGATCACCAGAAGGGAAACAACCGATAGAAGAGCGCTCAAAACAGCCGCCAGCATAAGTCCCCCCGACCCTTGCCACGACCATTCGACTCCGCAGTGCGGGACAACTCGATGGTGGTTATTTTTTGTGCGGTTAAACTAGACCTGAGCTGTGCGGAAAGCAACGACGGTGCTCACAAATTTTTTGTAGTGTTTTGTAGCCACCGGGAGGCTGTTCAAACTTGCTGATAAACCCCATCAAAAAAGCCTGCGAACGCGAACGTTGGCAGGCTTTTTTTCACTACTGGTCCGCGCTGTTGGCGGCACTTACTCGTCTTTCTTTTCCGTGGCTTCCGGCTCGGCTTCGGTCTCTTTGCCTTGCGCCCAGAACAGGCGATTCGGCAACAGCTGACCACCACCGAGCGCGTGGCCTTCTTTCAGCGCGTTGAAGGTGTATTCCTGCGCTTCGTTGACCGCTTCGAACAGGTTCAGCCCTTGCGCCATCAAACCGGCACAAGCCGAGGCCAGCGTGCAACCGCTGCCGTGGTACATCGCCGGCAACCGCTCCCAGTGGAAGGTCTCAGTTTCGAATTCGGCGCTGTACAGCGTGTTGTGCACCACCACGGTCGGTTCGTCGGCGCCGGTGATCAGCACGTTCTCGCAACCGAGATCGAGCAGCTCTTCCGCGCATTGATCGAGCGAGTCGGCATCCGGGAACAGCTGTCGCGCTTCGCGCGCGTTCGGCGTCGCCAGTGTGGCGAGCGGCAACAGCTCGCGCTTCAGCGTCTTGATGAAAATTTCGTCGGCAGTGACGGTGCCGCCACCGGCCGCCAGAATCGGATCGACCACCACCGGAATGTTCGGGTGGTTCTTGATGATCTCGGCAATGGTACTGACCACGGCCGGGTTGGCGAGCAGACCAATCTTGATCACCGCGACGTTCAGGTCGCGCAGAATCGCCAGCGCCTGCGCCTTGATCAGGTCCGGCTCAACGGGTTCGAATTCGTGAATGTTGCTGGTGTCTTGCACCGTGAGCACGGTGATGACCGGGGCGCAATGGCAACCGAGGCTGACCAGGGTTTCGATATCGGCCGAAATGCCTGCGCCACCGGACGGGTCGTTACCGGAAAAACAAAGGACGACAGGAGGAAGGGGGCCGGGCATGACTTACGTTCCAAAGAATTGCGGATGGCGATGATACCAGAGCGGCCTTGGGGCCAACGTGGGCGCTGGCAGTGCCCGCCCGACCGTATCGCCCAAAAACTGACCAGCTTGCACAGGCCAGCGGCGCCGAAAAGGCGCCCGTCCCGCTCACCCCAAAAGCCGAGCACGGCCCCGGTCCGGCCACTACAATGCCGCCAAGCCTTTGAGTCCTTGGAGAAATCGCTGTGCCGTACCGCAAGTTCATGTGCCTGGTCTGTGGCTGGATGTACGAAGAAGAGAAAGGCTGGCCGGATGACGGCATTGCCCCCGGCACCCGTTGGGAAGACATCCCGATGAACTGGGTCTGCCCGGACTGTGGCGCCCGCAAAGAAGATTTCGAGATGGTCGAGGTCGACTGATGCGCCCGCCGGCAAACCTGAACAGGGACGACATCCCGATGAACCGGGTCTGCCCGGATTGCGGGGCCCGCAAAGAAGATTTCGAGATGGTCGAGGTCGACTGATGTCTACCACGCCGACCAACGCCCTGCCATGGTCGGCCTGGCCACCCGTGCTGTGGCGCTCGCTGCTCGCGCTCTGGTGCCTGTTCTGGTTGCTGATGATCGCCGTCGCCGTGCAGGACAACTGGGACGACGACGGCGTGCGCTGGTGGCAGCCGCTGGTCTGGGAAGGCAGCTCCGCGCTCATCGGCAGCGCCTTGATGCTGCTGCAACTCTGGTATGGCAGCCGCCAGCAGCATTTGCTGAGCCGGCCGTGGCGCTGGTTCTGGCAACACCTGCAATGGCTGCCGCTTGCCTCCACCGTGTTCATCGCGTTCGCCTACAGCCTGCGCCATCTCCTTTACGCCGCGGCCGGCGCGGACTACACGCACCCGCCGCTGTGGCAGATCTGGGCTTATGAAACGATCAAGATCGGACTGTTCATGGGGCTCTGGCTCGGCGTGCTGTTCGGCGTGCATTCCTTCATGGCTTGGCGCGATCAGCAAAGTCGGCTGCACGCGCTGCAACAGGCGCTCACCGATGCCAAGCTGCAACAGCTGAAAGCGCAGCTGCAGCCGCATTTCCTGTTCAACACGCTGAACACCATTTCCTCGTTCATGCACAGCGATGTCGATCGTGCGGATCGGCTACTGATTCGCCTCGCCGATCTGCTGCGCGCCAGCCTGACGCTAGGCGAGCAAAACACCATCCCGCTGCGCGACGAACTTGAGCTCGCCCGACTCTACGCCGAGATCATGACCGAACGCTTCGGCCCGCGTGTCGCGCTTGAGTGGCAGATCAGCGACGACTGCCTCGCGCTGCCGGTACCGGCCCTACTTCTGCAACCGCTGCTGGAAAACGCCTTCAAGCACGCCGTCGAACAAAGCCGCGAACCGATACAACTCACTGTCAGTGCCAAGCGCGTCGATGACAGCTTGCAATTGCAGGTCAGCAACTCGCTGCCGTCCGCGCCGCTTGTGCCACGCGGTAAAAACGGCAGCACCGGCATCGGCCTGCGCAATTGCCGTGAACGCTTGCAAGCCTTGTATGGCGAGCGGGCACATTTGCAGATTGAGCACACTGCCGACGCTCACCGCGTCCACATCCACCTGCCGGTGTCGCCATGATCCGCGTCTTGATTGTCGATGACGAAGCCCCGGCCCGCGCCAAACTGCAACGCTGGCTCGGCGAGCAAAGCGCGTTCACCGTGGTTGGCGAGGCGGACAACGGCCTGAGTGCTGCCGAAGCGATCGCCCAGCAACAACCGGATCTGGTGCTGCTCGATATCCAAATGCCGGGATTGAGCGGTCTTGAAGTCGCTGCGCAAATCGACGTCACGCCAGCACCGCTCATTGTCTTCGTCACCGCCTTTGACGATCACGCCGTCAAAGCCTTCGAACTCAACGCCGTCGATTACCTGCTGAAGCCCTACGACAAAGACCGCCTGCTGCGCACGCTGACTCGGGTGCAACAGCGCCTGCAAACACGCAGCACACCGGCAAATGCAGCGAGCACCGACGCCGCCAATTCCAACAAAACAGACTCCAACACAGCAGAATCCAGCACAACTGGCTACAACAAAACAGACCCCAACAACGGCATCGACAGCGCCCGCCACGCTGCCCGCGCCCTGCAACAGCAACATGGCCCGCTGAACCGCTTGCTGGTGCCGGTCGGGGAAGGCCTGCAACTGCTCGACGTTGACCGCATCCACTGGTGCCAAGCCGACGACAACTACCTGCACCTGCACACCGACACCGCCCGCTACACCCTGCGCCGCACCCTGCAAGACCTG
>DASUEK010000240.1:0-23037 GCA_036275115.1 Permianibacter sp.
CGTACTCGATTCGGCCGATGGCTTTGTCGAGCGCGGCATCGCGTCGTGGTACGGCAACAAGTTTCACGGTCGCCGCACCTCCAGCGGTGAGCCGTATGACATGTATGCGATGACCGCGGCGCACAAGACCTTGCCGATCCCGGTGCATGTCCGGGTGACCAATCTCGACAACGGCAAATCGATCATCGTTCGGGTCAATGATCGCGGTCCGTTCAAGGACGGTCGCATCATCGATCTGTCCTATGCCGCTGCCCACAAGCTGGAGATGACCGGGGCCGGCACCGCCCGGGTCGAAATCCGGGCGCTGACCGGTGACGAGGATCAGATGCCTGCGGCCGACACTAACGTTGCTGGCAACGACAACGATGGGCCGTTCTTTGTCCAGATCGCCTCGTTCCGCAACGAAGACAGCGCCGACGAAGTGGCCGCGCAGGTGCGGCCGCTGGTCGGTCACCCGGTCAAGGTCTACGAAGGCGACGGCCCGGATGGCACGGTTTATCGCGTGCGGGTTGGGCCGCTGTCACGGCGCGATTACGCCGAGAAAGTGCAGGAGCATCTGCAAGACAAGGGCTACGAGCGACCAGCCATTGTCAGACCCTGATGCCATTATCGCTATCGACGAGATTGTGATGCAGAAAGGTTTATCGCTCCGGCCAGCTTGGTTACAATTTGGCCCGCGCTTTTGCCCCGCCATCTGTTGAATCCACGCATGAAACGTTTGCTCTCCCTGTCGCTGCTGGCGCTGTCCTCGCTGGTGCAGGCCGGCACCTCTCCGATTCCCGGCGCCGCGCCGGCGCCCTTGATCGACGCGCCAGCCTGGATTGTCATCGACTATCACACCGGCATGGTGCTGGCTGAGCAAAACGCAGATGATCGGCGTGAGCCAGCCAGCCTGACCAAGATGATGACCAGCTATGTGCTGGCTGCCGAAGTGGCGAAAGGTCGGGTCAGCTTGAATGACATGGCCGTGGTCAGCGAGAAAGCCTGGAAGCTGAACCGTAACCCGGCCGAAAATTCGTTGATGTTCCTCGAAGTCGGCAAGCAGGTGTCGCTCGACGATCTGCACAAGGGCATCATCATCCAGTCCGGCAATGACGCCAGCATGGTGGTGGCCGAGCACGTTGCCGGCAGCGAAGAGTCATTCGCCCAGTTGATGAACCAGTACGCCAAGAAACTGGGAATGAACAACAGCAACTTCGTCAACGCGACCGGCTTGCCGCATCCGGATCTGTACAGCTCGGCGCGCGACATGGCGACGCTCGGTCTCGCGTTGATCCGCGATTTCCCGGAAGACTACCGCTGGTACTCGGAAAAAGAATTTGAATGGAACGGCATCAAGCAGCCGAACCGCAACAGCTTGCTGTGGGATACCTCGCTTGCGGTGGATGGCATCAAGACGGGTCACACCAGTGGCGCCGGTTTCTGTCTGGTCAGTTCGGCAACGCAAGGTGGCATGCGCTTGGTAGTGGCCTTGCTCGGTGGCAAGAGCATGGCGTCACGTGCGGTCGAAAGCAAAAAGTTGCTGAACTGGGCCTTCCGCAATTTCGATACCGTGCAGGCGGTGAAAGCGGGCGAATCACTGACCCGGCCGCGGGTCTGGTACGGTGACAGCGAAACGGTTGATGTCGGCCTCGCCCAGCCGGCGACGCTGGTGTTGCCGCGCGGTCGCCGTCAGGATTTGAAAGCCAGTTACAGCCTGTTGCCGGATCTGCAAGCACCGGTCGCGCGTGGTCAGGTCGTTGGCAAACTGTTCTTGCAGCTTGATGGCAAAGACGTGGCGGAGCATCCGCTGGTGGCATTGAAGGATGTGCCGGAAGGCGGTGTGGTGCGCCAGGTCAGCGACTGGTTCGCCAAGAAGTTTTCCGATTAAGTTGTACTGACAGACAGATTCAGGATGCAAACGGGCCGGATACCCATCGCGGCCCGTTTGTCGTTTTCGGTCATGCTGAAAGTTGGTGTCAGGTGACAAGTCAAGGCAGGAACTCATGAGCACGGTATATCTGAATGGCCAGTATCTGCCGGCAGCGGAAGCCACGGTCTCGGCGTTTGATCGCGGTTTTCTGTTCGGTGACGGCATCTACGAAGTGGTGCCGATCTACGCTGGTCGTTTGCACCGCTGGTCACAGCATCTGGCGCGATTGCGGCGCAGTCTGGCGGCCATTGCCTTGCCTTGCGCGCTGACCGATGCCGAGTTGGAACAGATTGCCCAGCAGTTGCTGGCGCGCAACCAGCTTGAACATGCCAGCCTGTACCTCCAGATCACGCGTGGCGGCATTGCCGGTCAGCGCGATCATTTCTTTACCGAGGGTTGCATGGCGTCGGTATTTGCCTACGTCAATCCGTGGCCGCAGGCACTGGAAGGCCCCGAGCGGGCGCCGCTCACCGCGATCACCGTGCCGGATCTGCGCTGGCAGCGTTGTGACATCAAATCGGTCAACCTGTTGCCGAATGTGCTGGCTCGCCAGCAGGCCCGCGAAGCCGGCGCCGATGAGGCGATTCTGATTCGCGACGGCGAAGCGCTCGAAGGCAGCAGCAGCAATCTGTTCATTGTCCGCGATGGCGTGCTGATCACACCGCCCGAGCAGCCGCGCATGTTGTCCGGCATTACCCGCGCCGTAGTGCTGGAGCTGGCCGAGCAACACGCGGTGCCAATCGCGTTGCGCGCCATCGCCGAAAGCGAGCTCGTGCAAGCGGATGAAATCTGGGTCAGCAGCAGCCTGCGCGAGCTGCGCCGGATCAATCGGCTCAATGGCATTGAGCTACGCTATGACGCCAGCACCGCGCTGTACCCAACATTCGCGCAGTGGTTCTTTGACGACAAGCGGCGCTGATCTGTTTTGGCAGGAGCGGCCTTGGCCGCGCCTGCCACTTCAATGCAAGAGGTGAGAGCATGACCGAGCAAAAAGATCCCTGGGTGTTTCCCTGCCGGCTGGATCTGAAAGTGCTAGGGGATACCCGCGACGATTTTGCCGACGACGTCATCGCCGCGATTCATGCGGTCCATCCCGGCGGACTGGTCAACAAAAACGCTCACCGCAGTACGCCCAGTGCTGGCGGCAAATATCTGTCGGTGACCGTTGCCGTACACTTTGCAGAGAAAGCGCAAGTGGAAAGCGTTTACGCCTCGCTGCGCAATGTGCGCGGTGTGCGCATCATTCTGTAAGGTTGCTCGTGATCGTGACTGCATTCAGCGAAACCGTTCTCCTGCGTCAACTCGGCCGCCACGCTTACGAACCGATCTGGCAGGCAATGAAAACCTTCACCGATGCCCGTGACGAGCACAGCTACGACGAGATCTGGCTGGTCGAGCACGAGCCGGTGTTCACGCAAGGCCAGGCCGGCAAGGCCGAGCATGTGCTCGCGCCGGGCGATATTCCGGTGGTGCAGGTCGATCGCGGCGGTCAGGTGACTTATCACGGTCCCGGTCAGCAAGTGGTGTATTTCCTGCTCGATTTGCGCCGGAAGAAACTCGGCGTGCGTGAATTGGTGACCGCGCTGGAAAGTGCCGTGGTCGATACTTGCGCGCACTATGGCGTTGCGGCGGCACCACGTGCCGATGCGCCCGGTGTGTACGTGACCGCCGGGCCGAACACTGGCGCCAAGATCTGCAGCATCGGCCTGCGCGTCCGGCACGGTTGTACCTTTCATGGCATCGCGTTCAACATTCACATGGATCTGGAGCCGTTTTTCCGGATTAATCCCTGCGGTTATCAGGGCCTTCAGATGACGACCTTGGCCCTTGAGGGCGGACCAGCCGATTTGGCCACGGTCGAGCCGGTTCTCATCAAGTCCCTGCGGGGTCGGCTGGGCTATAATGCCGCCCGCTCTGCGCCGGCCGAGGTCGCGCTGGGGCAGCCCCTTTCTGCTGTGTGTTGATCAAAATGGAGTCGAGCCGTGGAGAAACCGGTAAACGCCGTTCCCGCTGAACCCGTCACCGAAACGGTGAAGCCGGGCAAAGCCGTTCCCGGTGAAAAGCTGCGCGCGGCCGACAAACTGGCGCGCATCCCGGTCAAGATCGAGCCGACCACCGAGATGCCGCGCAAGCCGGACTGGATCCGCGTGCGCTTGCCGAGTGGTGATCAGATCAACCGCATCAAGCACATGCTGCGCGACAAGAAGCTGCACACCGTCTGTGAAGAGGCGAGCTGCCCGAACCTGCCGGAGTGCTTCGGTCACGGCACCGCGACCTTCATGATCATGGGTGACATCTGCACCCGTCGTTGCACCTTCTGCGATGTCGCCCACGGCCGGCCGCTGGCGCTCGATCCGGATGAGCCGAAAAACCTCGCCGAATCGATCCGTGACATGAAACTCAAATACGTCGTGATCACCTCGGTTGACCGTGACGATCTGCGCGACGGCGGCGCCCAGCATTTTGTCGATTGCATCCGCGAGTCGCGCGCACTGAACCCGAATACCAAGCTGGAAGTGTTGGTGCCGGATTTCCGTGGCCGGCTGGATGTGGCGCTGGAGATTTTCAAGGACGGTTTGCCGGACGTGTTCAACCACAATCTGGAAACCGCCAAGCACCTGTACAAGGCGGTCCGGCCGGGTTCGGATTACCAGCACTCGCTGACCCTGCTGAAAGAGTTCAAGGCGCGTTACCCCGGCATCCCGACCAAATCGGGCCTGATGCTTGGCCTCGGCGAAACCAACGAGGAAATCGTTGAGACACTGAAAGACATGCGCGCCCATGACATCGACATGCTGACGCTCGGCCAGTACCTGCAGCCGTCGCGCCACCACCATCCGGTCAAGCGCTTCGTGACGCCGAAAGAGTTCGATGAGCTTGGCGAAATTGCCAAGGGGCTCGGCTTCACTCACGTCGCGTCTGGCCCGATGGTCCGCTCGTCCTACCATGCCGACAAACAGGCGGCGGGCGAGAAAGTGTCCTGAGCCGATAGCGGTCAGGGTCAAAAGGCGTGCCTCGGCACGCCTTTTTTCTTGCCGAAAATTTCTCCTCGGGCTTTAAACCCTCAACGAGGCGGTTGCGTCAGACGGGTATCACGGCAACACTGGGGACTCACCGTGTACGGAACCGCCGCCGCGGAGGCGAGCCACTTGGACGCAATAAGCACCGGCCCGGGCAAGGTGACGCCATTACGGCCCGCCGCGCGCGAACTGACCGAGCAAGACCAGGCCGACGAGCAGTTGGCGCTGGCCGTTGCCCGCGCCCAGACCGGCGACAAGGCCGCCTTCGCCCAGATTTACCGCAGCCAGCATCGCCGCGTGTACGCCCTCTGCGTGCGCCTGCTTGGCGATCGCCAGCTTGCCGAGGAGCTGACCCAGGACGCCTTCATCAAGGCCTGGCAGCAGCTGCACAGTTTTCGCGGTGAAGCCAAGTTTTCCACCTGGCTGCACCGGGTCACCGCCAACGCGGTCATTTCCTACCAGCGCAAACACAGTCCGTGGTTGCGCTGGCTGAAGAAAGGCAGTGGTGATGACGAGATCCCGGAAAGCCCGATGCATGAAAGCCCGGGTGAAGCGCGCGATCTGGAAGCGGCGATTGCCAAGTTGCCGGTGCGGGCGCGACAAGTGTTTGTGTTGATGGATATCGAAGGTTACAGCCACGACGAAACCGCCGCGATGCTCGGTATCGCCGAAGGTACCAGCAAGGCGCAGCTGTTTCGTGCCCGCGAATTGCTGCGTGCGATGTTGGCGTGAGAGGTAGAGACCATGAATCAACCTGTGAATTCTGAGCAGCCCGAGTGGCTGCGCAAACAACTCGACACGCTGAGCCCGGAGCTGAGCCCGTCGCGCGATCTGTGGCCGGACATCGCCCAGCAGATCAACCGGCAACCGAAACAGCGCTGGTTGCCGATGGCGGTGGCCGCCAGCGTGTTGGTCAGTGCGCTGTCCGGAGTTTTTACCTGGCAGATGTATCAGCAGCGGCAAAGCGAGCAGGCGATCGCCAATGCCGAACGCCTGTTGCAGCAGATTGAATCGCCGTACAGCCAGGCCCGGGTCAGTTACGCCGAGCAATGGCCGACCATGCGCGCCAACCTCGATCCGGAGACGGCGGCGATTGTTGAGCGCAACCTGCAGATCATTGGCGAGGCGCACAAAGAGCTGGTCAAGGCATTGCAGAAGCAACCGGATGATCCGGCCTTGCAACAGCTGATGCGGCAGACCTTGGCAAAAGAAATTGAGGTCTATCAGGTCGCCGAGAACGCCTCGCGCGTGTCGATTTGAGCAGAAGAAAACTTTTTCGCCGGTTTTAAACCGCCGCCGCGTTGACCGCGTCTGAATGATGGAACCAAGCGGACGCCAACGCGGCCGATACAGCAAACATCAGGCGACGGTTGCGCAAGCGCACCAGCGCCGGTCACTTGAGGAGTAGGACATGAACAAGCGTATTCCGAGCCTGATCGCTCTGGCCTTGCTGCCGCTGCTGGGCAGCGCCGCGTGGGCTGGCGAGGCGGTCAGCAAAAGCCTGGATGCCGACAGCAAAGGTGAAGTCAGCATCGAAATTGTCCGCGGCGAGGTG
This sequence comes from Permianibacter sp., assembly GCA_036275115.1. Taxonomy (GTDB): domain Bacteria; phylum Pseudomonadota; class Gammaproteobacteria; order Enterobacterales; family Permianibacteraceae; genus Permianibacter. The sequence continues at coordinate 6,488 of DASUEK010000240.1, forward strand.
ACCGTCATTGGCTGGGACCAGAACAAGGTCAGTGTCGAAGGCACCCGTGACGACAAGAGTGAGCGCTTTGTGTTCGAGCGGCAAGGCAACCTGATCCGCATCGAGGACCAAGTGCCAAACAATCTCAATCGTGGCGAAGGGACTCGCATCACCGTGAAGGTGCCGCGTGGCAACAACCTGCGCGTTGACTTGGTCTCGGCAGATCTGAAGGTCAACGACGTTGCCGGCAGCAGCAAGCTTGCCAGCGTCAGCGGCAACCTGAAGCTGGAAAAACTCGGCCATGAAGTCGATGCCGAAAGCGTCAGTGGTGACATCGAATTGCGCGGCGCCGGCAAGGATGTGGCAGTGGCAACCGTCAGCGGCAATATCTACGCCCACATCACGGCTGACCGGCTGCAAGCCGAGAGTATTTCCGGTGATGTCCGGCTGCGTAACGAAGGCGTGCTGAAGCGCGGCGATTTCTCGTCGGTGTCTGGCGATGTCAGCATCGAGTCGGCCATCACCGAAGACACCGACATCGAGCTGGAAAGTGTCAGCGGCAACCTGGAGCTGATTGCCCGTGGCGAGGTCAATGCCCGCATTGAAGCCGAAACCGGCCCGGGCGGCGACATTGTCAACCAGCTGACCAATGACGCGGTCGAGGAAGCCGAGTTCACCGGCGCCGAAAGCCTCGACATCAAGGTGGGCAACGGCGGTGGCCGGATTCAGGCTTCGGTGGTCAGCGGCGAGATCGCGTTCCGCAAGAAGTGAAAACCGGTCAGTTACCCGGCGGTGCGGCCGGGGGCATGACAAAACGGGCTGTGGCAAACAGCCCGTTTTGCTTTCCGGTCGTCCGTCAACCGCCGGCAAGCGTGTAAGCCAATGCCGATTTTGTTGTGAGCCGTACCCGGGGATTCCGAGAAGCACCGCGGTCAGTGCCAGCAAAAACCCAACCTCCTTGCTAACGAACCGGCTGGCAACGTCCATCTGGTTGGGGCGGAAATCCGCACAATCGGCGCTAAGATTGATCAGCCGGCTTGCCAGCCGGTGCGGTTGCGTGCTTGCCCGGCCAAGACCAGGCTCCAGCAACCAAGCGGTCGGCACCTGGCGTAATGCGCAAGATGCCAGACGATAAGCAGAACGAAAAAAGGGAGTTACACCAATGCTCTGGGGTGGTCGGCGGTACCGGGGTAGCAGGGCTGTTGCAGCAGCCGTAAGCAAATCGAATTTCAACCGCGAGCCGAGACACTGGTTCTTCGTTGCTCTGATGCTGCTCTTGGGCAGCTTGGCGGTGCTGCTGACGCCAACGGCAATGGCGGCCGGCACGGCAGAGGCGACCTATCTCGGCAATGACGGTGTCGCCGATAATGTTTTCGTGCAATGCACGGGCTGCCACAGTGCGGCCGGCGCAACAACGCCGTATCTTGACTCCTACGCTGCGGTTACTGCGAATTTTACTCCGTCGACTGGAACGGGCATTGCTGTTTGCGGCGCCTCGAACCAGGCTGTTTCCGCTTGCGCCAAGCTCCTTATCGATGCCAACCAGATGCCGCTTGGCTGTACGCCGGGCGTTGATTGTTTATCCACGGCGCAGAAGAACTTGCTCGCGGACTGGATTCTGGACGGTCGTGACCAACGCATAGCGCCGTACGTACAGACGCCAACGGCAAGCGGCGTCGGCAAATATTCGGTCACGCTGAATACTTCGGTCAGCGAGAATGGCGCAGAGTCGTCCTTCACGTTCTACTACAAGAAGAGCGCGGCAGCCGGTTACACCAGTGCCAGCGTGACCGGCACGGAGGAAGGGGATCCTGGGAACGATTTCGACGGTGACGGGGCGACCAAAGCGGTCAGTAAAAGCATCAGTCTGAGCGGTGCCGGCAATTGCGGCACGCTCTACAATTATTACGCAGCGGGAACCAACGCGGTTGGTACAACCACCTCAGCCAATGGCACCAATTTTTCGACGCTGGCTTGCCCGAGTGTTGCACTGATTTCCGATCAGAATATCAATGAGGATGGCAATACCGGTGCCATCCCGTTCACTTTGTCGGATGGCGTTTCCACTTGTGGGCTGACCGTAACGGCGAGCTCGTCCGATACTACGCTGATTCCGAACGCGAACCTGACGCTCGGCGGTTCTTGCAGTAACCGGACGATCACGGCGACACCAGCGGCAAACCTCTCCGGTTCCAGCATCATCACTGTCACCGTCAGTGATGGCACCACGACCGACTCCGAGACATTTACTGTCACGGTCAATCCGGTCAACGACGCGCCGACCATTTCCAACATCAGCAATCAGGGCACCTCGGAGGACGTCCCGGTCGGGCCGATTGCCTTCACCATCACCGATCTCGAAACGGCCACGGCCACGTTGCAAGTGTCGGCCAGTTCCAGCAACCAGACTTTGCTGCCCGACGCCAACATCAGTTTGGGTGGCAGCAACGGCAATCGCACCATCAGTCTGACACCGGCACTCAATCAAACGGGGTCGGCAACGATTACGGTGTCGGTATTCGATGGAGTCGATACCGCAACGGATACTTTCACGCTGGTCGTCGCTGGCGTGAACGACAACCCGGTGATATCCGACATCAGCAATCAGACGGTAAACGAAGACAGCAGCAGTCAGGTGAACTTCACCATATCCGATAACGAAACGGCGGTGGGCTCGTTGATGCTTTCCGCCAGCTCCAGCAACACGACGTTACTGCCGAACAGCAATCTGGTGTTCTCCGGCACCGGCGCCAGCCGGACCTTGACCGCGACGCCGGTTGCCAACGCGTCGGGTTCTGCGACCGTCACCGTGACCGTGCAGGATGAGCTGTTTGCCGCCGCGAGTGACAGTTATGTGCTGACGGTCACTGCCGTGAACGATGCGCCGGTACTCGCACCACTTGGCAATGCCACCGTTACCGAGCTGAGTGCATTTGCCACGGCAGCCTCGGTGACGGATGTGGATGATGCCAATGACGGTTCCGGTGCGCTGACTTTCTCGCTGGTTGGTGCGCCGGCGGGCATGGTGATCAGCGCGACCGGCGGAATCAGCTGGACGCCCGGCGAAAACACCGCGGGCAGCTATCCCATCACGGTGCGAGTCGCCGATGGTGGTGAGGACGGCGCCGCAGTCGCCAGCACCGGCTTTACCTTGACCGTGCAGAAGCTGGACAGTGACAGCGATACCGTGGCGGATTATCTGGATAACTGTCCGAACACCGCCAACACCGACCAAGCCAACAACGACGCTGATGCACAAGGTGATGCGTGCGACCTGGATGATGACAACGATGGTATGCCTGACACCATCGAACTGGCGCGCGGCTTGGATCCGTTTGATGCCAGCGATGCCGCCGGCGATTTGGACGGCGACGGCATCAGCAACCTCGATGAATACCTGAGCTGCGTAGCCGCCAATGATCCGGTTTGCGATGCGATCGCCGTCGACTCGGTGGCGCCTGTCATCACCACGAATGGCGATATCACGGTTGCCGCCATCGGTTACGTTACCGACGCCGGCGAATCGGCAGCTGCGGAAGACGGTGTCGATGGCACCGTTGCGGTGACGGCCGATGTGCGCGGACCGTTCCGGCCGGGGCGGCATGTGGTCACCTGGACCGCGCAGGATGCGGCTGGCAATGTCGCCACCGCGCAGCAAACCGTGCGGGTGTTGCCACAAGTGGATATCGCGGCGGCCATGATGGTGGGTGAGGATCAGCAGGTCCGTCTGCCGATCCTGCTCAGCGGCCCGGCGCCTGAGTATCCGCTGCATGTCATTTATACCGTCAGTGGCACCGGCAGCAATGCTGACCACACCCTGACTGGCGGCAGCATCGCCATTGCGTCGGGTGAGCAGGGTTATCTGGAGTTTCTGACGTTGCCCGATGCCGTTACCGAGAGTGACGAAACCATCGTGGTGACGGCGACGGCGGTTTCCAGCAACGGTGTTCTCGGCGCCAACCGGCGTGCCGCCATCACCATCGTCGATCGCGCTGTGGCGCCACAGCTGACGCTGCAGATGCGCCAAGGTGGTGATGTCAGCCAGCACATTTTTGCCGACATGGGCGAGGTGGTGGTGACGGCCGTTGCCAGCGATGCCAACGGCGATGTGCTGAGTTACGACTGGCAATTCAGTGATGACAGCATCATCTACAGCACCGAAGCCAATGTCCTGCGTTTTGACCCGGCTACTGTGGCGGCGGGTGCGTATCAGTTGACGGTAACGGTGTCCGATGCGGATCACACTGTCAGCCAAATCGTCTCGTTCGTTTTGCAGGCCAATGCGCCGGTGCTGCTCGACAGCAACGACAGCGATGACGACGGCGTCGACGATCTGGCCGAGGGCCTGCAAGACAGCGACGGCGATGGCGTGCTCGACTATCTCGACCCGGTCACCTCCGCCCATCAGTTGCAGATCAACGTGACCGGTGCCGATCGGCTGCAGCGGCTGTTGCAGACCGAAGCCGGCCTGCAGTTAAGCCTGGGCCCGCACGCGATGGCGGCGCAGCGGCGCGGCGCTCGCGTCAGCAGCACCGAGCTGCGCGATGGTGATGGCGCGATCATTGCGGACCCGCGTTACGATGCCATCGGCGAAATTTACGACTTCCAGGTCAGCGGTTTGACCGACGTACAGCCGATGGCGCGCGTTGTGCTCCCGCTGGCGCAAAGTCTGCCGCCCGATGCCGTGTATCGGAAGCTTATCAACGGCAGCTGGCAGTCGTTTGTGATGATTGATGACGATGACATCTATTCGGCACCGCTGACCGACACCGGACTGTGTCCGTCGCTGGAGCATGAGAGCTGGCGTATCGGCCTGAATCGCAGTGATCGTTGTGTGCGTTTGCGCATCCGTGATGGTGGCCGCAATGATGCCGATGCTACGGTCAACGGCGTGGTGGCGGACCCCGGTGTCATTGCCGTGGCCAAAGCGGGCGAGCCGGAGGGCGAACCGACCGAAGGCCCCAACGGCGGTGGCGGCACGATGGGCATCGCCGGTGTGTTGAGTGTGTGGCTATTGCTGGCATGGCGTCGGCGTAAAACAGGGGAATATGCAGCATGAGCGGCGTCGGTCGGAGTTCTTTCCTTCTCTGTGCCTTGTTGGCGTTGCCGGTCTGCGCAGAGGAAGAGTCGCCGTGGTCGGTCGATCTGGACGTGACCGGCGGTTATGACGATAACGTCGGTCGCAGCCAGTTCCGGCGCGACATCGTCGGCGAGTATTTCGGCACGGTGAGCGCCAGCCTCAATTACGATCTGGAGCTCGATCCGCGCAAGGCAATGACCTTTCGCGCGCTGGCCGAAAGCGAAAGCCGGGAAGTCATGAAGCCGCTGCAACGCACGTCGTTTGGCGGTGAATTCATTTACCGTTGGCAAAGTGACTTCGGTTTTTTTGAACCGTTCTATCAGTTCACGTTGCGCGGTCAGGATGACGATTATGAGGTAACGCAGCGCGACGCCAGCGTCTATACCGCCCAGTTGCAGCGCACTCAGCGGTTGACAGCCAACTGGACCTATCTCCTCGGTGTCGAACACAAGGAAACCGACAGCGACGGCACGGTATTCGATCTCAGTGCCAGCCGTTTGTTCGGCAACCTGGATTATCGCGTCGATGCGGACTGGGTGGTCTATAGCACCCTGAGCTATGCCCGTGGTGACGTGCACTCGGTTGCCCAGAACCGGTTTTGCAACGGCCTGCCGGCCGCGGACATTTATCCCTTGGTGCAGGTGTCAGACGCCATCGAACCGGATGAGGCATTCAACGAAACCTTTTGTGGCAGTTGGCTGGCCTATCGCGGCGAGGCCGACGCGCTCAGTTTGAGTCTGGGGGTGAACCGGGCGTTCGCGGACACCTACTCGTTTGATCTGTCAGTGCTGCAGGCACGGGTGACGTCAACTGAAGACCGCGACGCTTATTACGATCGCCAGATTGTTCGTGCCAGTATTTTGATGAGGTTTTGATCATGCGCTATGGCTGGCTGAGGTTGCCGTCGTTGTTCGCGTTACTGGTGCTGACGGCATGCGCCAAACGAGACGATACCGAACCGGAAGTGGTGACACTTGCCGACGACGTGCCGAACCGCTTTTTGCAGTTTCCTGATGCCATGCCGGCATTGGCCGCCGGCCGCTATACCGTGGTTGCCGCCACCGCCACGGCGGGTGTCGCGGGCAGCTACCAATTGCGGATTCGGCGCGATGATGGCAGTGAAGAAACCATCAATGGCAGTTGGAGCAATTCGGGCGGCCAGGATCCAGTGGCAGCCGGCAATCCGCGCCATGATGTCGACATGGCCGCGCCCGGCGGTTTGCAGCTCAGCTTGACCAGCACGGTGGACGCGTACCTTTACTTGCTCAAAAACGAACAGGTGGTTGCCGAGGATGACAACAGCGGTGGCGGCAGCCATGCCGCAATCAACCTGGCGGCCAATGCCATCAACAGCCTTGCGTACGCCGAGGCCTATTACCGGCTCGTCGACCCGGACAATGAGCGCACCACGTTGGCCGACTGGAAGCGCAAGAATGGTTTTGACGCCGGCGAGCAGGTGCACGTGGTGTTTCGTGATGCCAAGGATCTCGGTTACGGTCGCAACATGCGCGCGCGACGCAATGACGACGGCAGCGTGGCCGTTTTCGTCGAAAATTATTTGGTCCAACTGCAGCCGGGCAACCCCGGCAATTATGGTCCGCTGAATCTGGAGGCGGCCATTCGGGAAGATCGCGAACATCACGTCGGCACCAATGCCATCGAATTCAGTCCGATTGATCCGAACGATCCGGACTCGGAAAAAGTGCTGAAGTTCTTCACTTTCGAGCCCGGTCCGAACGGCACCCAGCAGCGCGTACTGGAAACCAATCTCGATGGTCGTGGCAAAAAGTTCATGCCCGGCCCCTGTCTGGCTTGTCACGGCGGCCGCCTGCTGCCGCTGGAGGCAGACGGCAGTTTCCCGCTGCAAAGCCTGCGCAGTGGCAAGTACAACGCTCTGGAAGTGAACGCGCTGGAGTACTCGGCAACGCCGGGTTACGGCCGCGACGACATGGAAGCGGGCCTGCGCGAACTCAATGCGTTTGTCCACGGCACGCTGCAGACGCTGCAAGACAAGCCGGCCGACAATCCGGGCAAGTGGGCAGGCGAATTTGCGCTGGATACCTCCGGCGGTCGCTACGGTGGTGATGCGTTTCCGCTGTTAACGGCGGACGACCACTATGTGCCGACTGGCTGGCAGCAAACCGGCAACCGACCGGAAGGTGTGGAGCTGTTGTACAAACAGGTGGTCGAGCCGCACTGCAGCAGCTGTCATGCCTTGCAGGGCAATCAGGCCGGCGAAGATGAGCAGGTGCTGGTCGACGGCGAGCTGATCAGTCTGGCCAACGCGGTGAATTTCTCCAGCTATGAAAAATTCATGGCATACAACGACCAGATCATCGACTACGTCTACCGGCGCGGCATCATGCCGCTCAGTCTGCGCAATTACGAAAGCTTCTGGCGCGATCCGGACGGCGCGCCGACGCTGCTTGCCAGCTTCCTGCAGGATTTCCCGTTGTTTGATTCCGCCGGCAAGGTGAATGCGCCGGGCGCCCCGGTCGCCAAGCCGGGCGCCAATCGTCGCGTACAATCACCGGTGCAACTGGATGCCTCGGCCAGCTTGTTCGCCGAGACCTATGCTTGGCGTATTGTCAGCGCGCCCGGCTCTGCCAGCCTGTCGTCTACTAACGTCGCGGCACCGGTGTTCGAAGCCGATGCCGATGGTGACTACGTGCTGGAACTGGTGGTGAGCAACAGCCGTGGTGCCAGTGAGCCAGCGTTGCTGACCGTGTCGATCGACAGCACTGTCACCGCGCAATCGCAGCTCACCTTTGCCGACGACATCCGCCCGATCCTTGGCAGTGCCACCGGTCTGCGCTGTGCCAGCTGTCATAACAGTCCGACCACCAACACTGGCATCCCGGTGCGGTACGATGACAACAATCCGTCGCTATACCGTGACGTGTTGGCGCGCATCAACTTTGCTGATCCGGAAAACAGCCGCCTGCTGCGCAAGCCAACCAGCGTGCGGCATGGGGGCGGCATTCAGCTTGACCTGAGCACCGAGCAAGGTCAGGCCGATTACAACACCTTGATTAACTGGATCCGGGAAGGCGCCGTTTGTGGCGACGCTGCCGGTATCTGTAATTGAATTCAAACTGCATTGCGGGTGAAGCCAAGGAGTGTGCCATGAAGTTCACCAATGAATCCGATCGCCGCGAGTTCCTGATGCGCGCGATCAGTACCGGCCTGTTTGGTCTGGCCGCTGGCAGTGGCTTGTTGTTGCCGCAGCAAGGTTTTGCCAAACCGGGCAGCACCTTGCTGCCACCGGGGCGTTCCATTTTCGATTTTCGTGGCGATGTCCGCATTGATGGGGCGCAAGCGACAGAGACCACCCGCATTGGCCCGAACGCCTTGGTTGAGACCGGTAGCAACAGCTTCATCAGTTTTATCATCGGCAGTGATGCGCATTTGGTGCGGGAAAACACCCGAGTGCAGTTTTCCGGCAACCGCGCCAGCGTGTCGGTGCAGGAAGAGAGCAGCTTCTTTGCCGACAGCATGAATCTGCTGACCGGCAAGATCCTGTCGGTATTCGGCCGGCGTGACAGCGGCAAGCGCTACAACCTGCGCACGACCACCGCCACCATCGGCATCCGTGGTACCGGGGTTTATACCGAGTCCGCCAGTGACCACAGCTATGTCTGCACCTGCTATGGCGCGGTCGAAATCGGTGCCAACAACGATGATGCCAGCAAGGAAGAAATTGTTTCGCGGCATCATGATGCCCCGCGCTATATCGCCGCCGATGGCGCTGCCGGCAAACTGATCACACCGGCGCCGATGAAGAATCATACCGACGAAGAGCTGATGCTGATCGAGGCGCTGGTAGGTCGGGTGCCACCGATATCCTCGGTCAAAGGCTACAAGGCGCCACGCAAGGGTTACTGAGTTGAACCAGGGACAACGGCCACCGCAGTGGCCGTTGTCGTTCCATCTGCCATCACAACAAGAACGTCTACCATGATGCGATTCATTCTGGCCTTGCGCCGTATCAGTCCGTCCACCTGGCTCCGCATTGTCACCGGCTTGGTGCTGCTGCTGTTTTTCCTGATGCATGTGGTCGGCGCGATGCGCTGGTCGCTGCTTGAAGAGCTGGAGCTGGATGCCTACGACCTGCATCTGAATGCGACCCTGCAGAACACGCCCGATGATCGCATTGTCATTGCGGACATCGACGAGAAGAGTATCGGTGTGCTTGGGCAGTGGCCGTGGCGGCGTGACCGCTTGGCCGCCCTGGTCGAAACCCTGCTCGATGACTACAAAGCCAAAGTGGTGTCCTTCGACATCGTATTCCCGGAAGCCGATCGCTCCGATGCCGGCCCGATTCTGCAACGGCTGCACGATGGCGCGTTCAGTCAGGACCCGGCGGCGCAGGCCGCGCTGAGCGGCCTGCTCGCCGAAGTCAATTACGATCAGAAATTCGCCGAGGCCTTGCGCGGTCGCAATGTCGTGCTCGGCTATGTGTTCGACCAAACCCACGTCAATCAGCTCAACGCCTTGCCGGCGGCGGTGGCGGAGTTGCCGCCGGATCTGCATGGCCAACTGCCGGTGCCACAGCCGAAAGGCTACACCGCCAATCTGGCCGTGCTGCAAGGTGAAGTCAGCCACGTCGGCTTTTTCGACAACCCGGCGGTCGACATCGATGGCATTTACCGGCGCGTGCCGCTGCTGCAGGAATTCAACGGTCAGCTCTATCCCTCGTTGGCGCTCGCCACGGCCAAAGCGGCGATGGCAAAGCCGGAGATCAAAGTGGATGTGCGCGCGGTGACTGACACGCTGTTTGCGGTCGATTCGGTCACGCTCGGTCAGTATCAGATTCCGGTGGATGCCAGTAGTGCGGTTCTGGTGCCGTTTCGCGGCTTGCGCGGCAGTTTCCCGTATGTGTCGATCAGCGACATCCTGAATCGCAGCCTGCCGCAATCGGCGCTGCAGGACAAAATTGTTTTAATCGGCACCACGGCGCCGGGTCTGGTCGACCTGCGGCCGACGCCGGTGCAGAACGTCTACCCCGGTGTCGAAGTGCATGCCAATCTGATCGGCGGCATGCTCGATGAACGTCTGCTGCATCAGCCGGAATATATGCTCGGCGCCGAGGTGTTGCTGCTGATCGTGCTGACGTTACTGATGCTGTTTGTCTCGGCGCGCTTGGCGCCGCTATTCAGCATTGTCTTCGTAACGGCATTGATCGGCGTGGTGTTGCTGCTGCGCATTGTGGCGTGGAACAACGGTGTGCTGTTGCCGGTCACCAGCGCGATTCTGCTGATTGTCCTGCTGTACCTGATGAACGTGTCGTACGCGTACTTTGTCGAGTCGCGCTCCAAGCGTTCACTGGCCCGCCTGTTCGGCCAGTACGTGCCGCCAGAGCTGGTCAGCGAAATGGCCGAGAATCCGGAGAAGATTACGCTGGAAGGCCAGGCGCGCGACATGACGGTGTTGTTCTCGGATGTGCGCGGATTCACTACGCTGTCCGAGAAAGTGCCGCCCAAAGAGCTCAGCAAACTGATGCAGGCGCTGCTGACCCCGATCACGCAAGTGATCCACCGCCATCGCGGCACCATCGACAAATACATGGGTGATGCAGTAATGGCGTTTTGGGGCGCGCCGCTGGATGACCCGCAGCATGCGCGTAACGCGCTGCTGGCCGCCATTGAAATGCAGCAGGTCGTGGTCAAGCTGAACGATGAGTTCAAGCAGAAAGGCTGGCCGCCGATCTCGATTGGCGTTGGCCTCAATACCGGCGTCATGAGCGTCGGCAACATGGGCTCGCAATTCCGGATGGCCTACACCGTGCTGGGTGATGCGGTGAACCTGGGATCACGCCTCGAAGGGCTGACCAAGCTGTATGGGGTCGACATCATCGTCAGCGAAACCACCAAGGAACGTTTGCCGGAATTTTTATTCCGCGAGCTGGATCGGGTTCGGGTCAAAGGTAAGGATGCACCGGTGACCATATATGAACCGGTGGCATTGGCCGAGAAGTCGACCACTGCGATGAAGGAAGGATTGGCCCGGTTCCATCATGTGCTGACCCAGTATCGTGCCCAGCAGTGGGATCTGGCAGAAAAACGCCTGCGCGATTTCGCCAAGGACGAACCGAACCGTTACCTCTACAAACTGTATCTGCAGCGGATCGAGCATTACCGCAACAATCCGCCACCAGCAGATTGGGACGGCGTGTTCACCCACACCAGCAAGTGAAATCGATCAGCTCGCTCTGGTGACGTAACTGACGGTTGGCGTCGTAACGGAAAAACAAAAGGGGCAGCCCGAGCTGCCCCTTTTTTGTTGCGGCATTGTCATGCCGTTACGCGCGTTACCAAACGCGATACCGATCAGGCCACCAGCGGCACAATCAGCAGTGCCACGATGTTGATGATCTTGATCAGCGGGTTGACGGCTGGGCCGGCGGTGTCCTTGTAGGGGTCGCCGACGGTGTCGCCGGTCACCGCGGCTTTGTGGGCTTCGCTGCCCTTGCCGCCATGATGGCCTTCTTCGATGTACTTCTTGGCGTTGTCCCAGGCGCCACCACCGGTGGTCATCGAGATCGCGACGAACAAACCGGTGATGATGGTGCCCATCAACACACCACCGAGCGCGCGCACACCGGCGCCAGGTCCCATCAACCAGTTCAGCGCGAACGCGGTGATGATTGGTACCAGCACCGGCAGCAAGGACGGAATCATCATTTCCTTGATTGCCGACTTGGTCAGCATGTCGACCGCGCGGGAATAATCCGGCTTGGCGGTGCCTTCCATGATGCCGGCGATTTCCTTGAATTGCCGACGCACTTCGACCACGACTGAACCGGCGCTGCGACCGACCGCTTCCATCGCCATCGCGCCGAACAGATACGGAATCAGACCGCCGATAAAGAGACCGATGATGACCGCCGGATCGCTCAGGCTGAACTCGTAAGTTTTGCCAACGCCTTCGAGCGCATGGGTAAAGTCGGCGAACAGCACCAGCGCGGCGAGCGCAGCCGAACCGATCGCATAACCTTTGGTCACCGCCTTGGTGGTGTTGCCGACCGCATCGAGCGGATCGGTGACATCACGCACCGACGACGGCAGCTCGGCCATTTCGGCGATACCACCGGCGTTGTCGGTGATTGGGCCGTAGGCATCAAGCGCGACGATGATGCCCGCCATCGACAACATCGCGGTGGCGGCAATGGCGACGCCGTACAAACCCGCCAGCGCGTACGCGGCCCAAATCGACAAGCAGACGGCCAGCACCGGATAAGCGGTCGATTTCATCGACACACCGAGGCCAGCGATGATGTTGGTGCCATGACCGGTGGTCGAGGCTTGTGCGACGTGTTTGACCGGCGCGAAATCGGTGCCGGTGTAGTACTCGGTGATGATCACCAGCAAACCGGTCAGCGCAAGACCAATCACCGATGACAGGAACAAGCGCAGCTGAGCGCCACCGTCGATGCCCATGACGCTGTTCAGCGCCGTATCCGGCATGACCCAGCTGGTGACATACCAAAACGCCGGAATCGCCAGCAGACCCGAGACGATCAGGCCTTTATACAGCGCGGTCATGATTTTCTGACCGGGCGTGTGCTTGACGAAGAAGCAGCCGACGATGCTGAGCAGAATCGAAGCACCGCCGAGCACCAGCGGATACAGTACCGCTTCGCTGGCGAAGCCGGTGATCATCAGCGCACCGAGCAACATGGTGGCGACGATCGTCACCGCATAGGTCTCGAACAAGTCAGCCGCCATGCCGGCGCAGTCACCGACGTTGTCGCCGACGTTGTCGGCGATCACCGCCGGGTTGCGCGGATCATCTTCCGGAATGCCGGCTTCGACTTTGCCGACCAGATCGGCACCGACGTCGGCGCCCTTGGTGAAGATGCCGCCGCCGAGACGGGCGAAAATCGAGATCAGCGAGGAGCCGAAACCAAGGCCGATCAGCGGATGAATCATGTCGCTGATGGCAACGCCTTCCGCTGCCGTCGCTTGCAGATAAGCGTAGTAACCGGCCACACCGCCGAGGCCGAGACCGACCACCAGCATGCCGGTGATGGCGCCGCCACGGAAAGCAACATTGAGTGCCGCATTGAGACCGCTTTTGGCCGCTTCGGCCGTGCGCACGTTGGCGCGCACCGACACGTTCATGCCGATGTAACCGGCGAGGCCTGACAGAACGGCGCCGAGCAAAAAGCCGATTGCAGTCGGCCAGCCCAACGCGGGGACAAAACCAATGATGAGAAACAGTACGACACCCACCACGCCAATGGTGGTGTATTGCCGATTCAAATAGGCTTGCGCGCCTTGCTGAATCGCGGAGGCGATTTCCCGCATCCGATCATCACCAGCCGCTTGGCCGAGAATCCACTTGCTCATCAGCACGCCGTACACGACGGCAACGCCGGCGCATATCAGCGCGAAAGTAAGACCAGACATCCAACGTTCTCCTTCAGGCAGTACAAACCGGATCCACACAGGCGTGGATCTGTAGCCCGGCTGCAGCGAGAAGACGAACGAGAAATTCGTTGAAGCCACGTCATGGTGTCATCAAAACCCCATGACGGATTTCCAACAAAACTGGCGACAACCTGCCGTGGCGCCGAAGCGTGTTTCCTCCCACACGCTTCACCACAGCAACGCCTGAACTTCCCGGAGCAGCCGTTTGTTTTTTCAGTAAGACGGTTTTGCTTTGCTCCAAGGGTGTTGCGTCAGGCCGGCCGCTGTCGAATTGGCTTCGACACCCCTTGTCGGTCGGTCTTGGCGTCCGTGCGTTGTAACGGGTACGCACGTGGCGCCGAGTTGGTTATACCCGAAATTGATAACAGCGAGGATGCGCCGTCGCAGTTCTTTTGCGGAATTCTTGTGCTGCAATGCAGCAGCGAGCCTGTGAACCAAGTCCGGTACTGCTCAGAATTTGTTCTTACAGTGTCAGCATTCTTTACCCGACGTCAGAGGGTTTTTCTGAGGGAAGGCATTAAATTGTTTATTTTCAGTCACTTAACCAGACGGCATCAGGCTTGCTATGCAGGCTTCTGATTCCGTATTCGCCGAGACCTGCGAACATCATGACTGACGTCCGACACACGCCTGCTCCGTCGCCGTGGCGTGGTGCCTGCCACCATTGCGGTGGTCAGCTCATGCGCGTGCACCGGCGCCCGATCGCTGGCGGTTTGCACCTATGGGCGGCCGGTAGCGCCACCCTGATGGTGACCGGCATTGCCTTGATGGCGGTACTCGGTGCGCACCGTTGGCCGTTCGGCATGGCGCTTTTTCTCCTCGGTCTGTGGATCGGACTGCACCGATTTGAACACTGGCAGTGCCGCCGCTGCCGCACTATGTACCGGGCGGTGGTGGGTGACGATGAGCGCAGTGCCGAAACTGACAAGGTATTGCGGGTCGGCGCACCCAGCGGGCGTTGATTGCCCATGAAACAAAAAGGCCAGCATTGCTGGCCTTTTTTATTGCGGCATTGCAGTCGCCCTCAACTGCGCAGGCCGGTACCGCGCTGCAACAGCCACATGGCATAGCCGGTCAGCAGTACCAACCCGGCAGTCAGCAGGCCGAATGCCAAGCCGATGCTGACATCACTCTGGCCCATGAAGCTGTAGCGGAAGGCATTGACCAGATACAGCACCGGATTGAAGTGGGAAATCGTTTGCCAGATCTCAGGAAGCCAGCTGATCGAATAAAACACGCCACCGAGATAGGTCAGCGGCGTCAGCACGAAGGTCGGGATGATCGAGGTATCGTCAAACTTCTTGGCGTAGACCGCGTTGATGAAACCACCCAGCGAGAACAGCGCCGACGCCAAAATCACCAGCAGCAGCATCAGGCCCCAATGCTGTACCTGCAGTGGCACGAAAAACAGCGACAACGCGGTGACGATGACTGCGGTCAACAGGCCGCGGCTGATCCCGCCCAGCACATAGCCGAGCAGCAGCACGCTGTTCGGTACTGGCGCCACCAGCAACTCTTCGATGCTGCGCTGAAACTTGGCGCTGAAGAACGATGACACCACATTGGCATAGGAGTTGGTGATCACCGACATCATCACCAGACCCGGCAGGATGTAGGCCATGTAGCTGACGCCATTGAGCGAGCCGATGCGACTGCCGACAAAGTTGCCGAAAATCATGAAATAGAGCGTGGTGGTGATCGCCGGCGGCAGCAATGTCTGTGGCCAGATGCGGATATACCGGGCAATTTCCTTGCTCAGAATGGCCTGCAAGGCGATGCGATTGGCGGGTTGCAGCAGGCTTTTCATGCGGCATGCTCCGCGGTGGTGGTCGATTTACCTTGCACCAAGTGCACGAACAGTTCCTCCAAGCGGTTGGCTTTGTTGCGCATCGAGGTGATCTGGATGCCGTGTTCACCAAGCGCGCTGAACAGCGCATTCAGGCCCTGGCTGCGCTCGACATCGACTTCCAGCGAATGATCATCCAGCCGACGCAGCGGATAACCGGGCAGGGTGGGCAACATGGCCGGCAATTGCGGTGAATCGAGCACAAAGGTTTCCTGATGCAAGCGCGCCAGCAACTCCTTCATGCTGGTGTTCTCGATGATCATGCCCTTGTCGATGATGCCAATGTGCCGGCACAGCATTTCCGCTTCTTCGAGATAATGCGTGGTCAGCACAATGGTGGTGCCTTGCGCATTCAGCTCACGCAGAAAGGTCCACATCGACCGGCGCAGTTCGATATCGACGCCAGCGGTGGGCTCATCGAGGATCAGCAGTTTCGGTTCGTGCATCAGTGCGCGGGCAATCATCAGCCGGCGTTTCATGCCGCCGGACAACTCCCGTGCCTGACTGTTGCGTTTGTCCCACAGATTGAGCTGGTTCAGCAGTTTCTCGGCCCGACTCAGCGCAATCGCGCGCGGCACGCCATAAAAGCCGGCCTGGTTGACGACAATTTGCTGCACTTTCTCAAACTGGGAAAAATTGAATTCCTGCGGCACCAAGCCGAGCAAGCGCTTGGCGGCATTGAAGTCCTGATCGATGTCGATCCCGAACACCTTCACCTGGCCGCTGGTTTTGCGCACCAGTGAGCTGATGATGCCAAGCGTGGTCGATTTGCCGGCACCGTTCGGGCCGAGCAGGGCATAGAAGTCGCCGGCTGCAACGGTCAGATCGATGCCTTTCAGTGCATCGACGCCGTTGCCATACACTTTGCGCAGGCCGGTCAGTTGCAAAGCCGGAAGGGCACTCATCGGCAGCATTCCTGTTGTTGATCAAATTGATGGGTCGGAGACTGGCCTAGGCTGGCCGGGCCAGAAGTCGTGACCGATTCGGCATTTGGCAAGTATTTGGCGAAAAATTCGCCATCTCGATTGCGAGCGCCGGATTATAGCCGCTATAGTCCGGCCGGGCCGAAGACAACCTGTTTCTGATAAATGGCCAATGCGGTGTTCGTTTCTTCTTTTGCTGGGCGCCTTTCGCCTGTTGTTGCCGGCGTTACGGCCGCACTGTTGCCGTCTGTTGGCCATGCAGCCGATGCGGTGCTGACGTTTTCGGCCTC
>DASUEK010000241.1:0-3064 GCA_036275115.1 Permianibacter sp.
GGGCAAACGACCACCGCGAGCCTGACAGAATGCTTTGGCTGCAAACCACGAAACATGCGTTACCGGCGCCTGCGCTTCTTCAGGCAGCGGATTGTGGTTTCCGTTGCCATCGGATTGCCAGGCCTGCAGGTAACGGGAGTCGGCAAACAGTGGGGCGATGCGGCCCCGTTGCCAACGCGGTTGAGCTGCAACAAATACGGCGAACTCGGCATTGGTTACAGGCAGGCGATCCAGCTTGAATGGCGTGATTTCAGTCGGCGCTTGTTCGGCGGTAGCGAACAAGGCCCGGTATTGCCCTGCCGGAATGTTCATCCGCTCGGCCGCAGTGACAGCCGTGCCGACGGCAAACAACACGGCGCTGATCTCCAGCCGTTTGCTGTTGACGCTCACGCACATGGTCGCACTCCCGCGTTGGTGGCAGGCCCGACCTGCCGCATCGGCTTGTCGGGTGCAGATCAAACGAAACCGGTTGCGATGCCGGTTGATAACGACTGCACACTGTCATCAACCGGATCGCGGAACAACACGGCTTACCCGTTACGGACTCAGTGAATGTCTGCTGCGGCTTTGGTAGTGGCACGCACTTTCTTGACATCGTCAACCGAGACGCTGCCGCCCTTGTTGCCCCAGCTGTTCAGGATGTAATTGACCACGTTGGCGGTGGATTCGTCATCCAACTTGACCGCCGGCATCGCGCCGACATAGGTCTTGCCGTTGACCTTGATTTCACCCTGACGCCCATTCAGCACCACGCTGATAGCACGCTGCTTGTCTTCCAGCAGGAAGTCCGATTGCGCCAGTGGCGGGAACGCTGCCGGCACACCTTCACCATTGGGTTGGTGGCACGCGGCACAGTTCTGGTCATAGACGCGTTGACCTGCAGCAATTTGCTCATCCAGCGATTTGGCAACCGCCTTCTTCGGTGCGTCACCGTTAAGCGACTGAACCGCACCACCTTCCGGCAGATAAACGGTGTCGGATTGCTTTCCCGAGTAGATGGTCTTGTTTTCCGGTCCGCTGACTTTCAGCATGCCCAGCGCGCCTTTGTTGAACGCACGGAAAATCGAGTGATCGACCATGATGAATGTGCCGGGCACTTCCAGCTTGAAATCAACAATCGCCGTGCCGCCGGCCGGCACCAGTTCGGTTTCGACGTTGCGGTTGACGGCAGTGCCGCCTTCAATGAACACCCGATCAAAAATTTCGCCAATCACGTGGAAGCTCGATACCAGATTCGGGCCGCCGTTGCCGACATACAGACGCACCGTTTCACCGACTTCGGCAGTGATGGCATTGTCACCGGTCAGCGCGCCAACCGAACCGTTGAACACGACGTAATCCGGTTGTTCCTTGATCGCTTTTTCCATGTCGAACGGTTGCAGACCAGCCTCGCCATAAGCGCCCTTGGTGTAGAAATCGCCCTGCATGACGTAGAACTCTTTGTCGACTTTCGGCAGACCTTCTTTCGGTTCCACCAGGATCAAGCCGTACATGCCGTTGGCGATGTGCATGCCGACTGGTGCCGTCGCGCAGTGATACACGTACAGGCCCGGATTCAGCGCCTTGAAGCTGAATTGCGAACTGTGGCCGGGCGCGGTGAACGACGCCGCCGCGCCGCCGCCAGGGCCAGTCACCGCATGCAGATCGATGTTGTGCGGCATTTTGCTGGAAGGATGGTTGGCGAGGTGAAACTCGACCTCATCGCCTTCCTTGATGCGAATGAAGCTGCCCGGCACGTTGCCGCCAAACGTCCAGAAGGTGTAGTCAACGCCGTCGGCCATGCGCTTGACCACTTCTTTGGTTTCCAGATGCACTACGACTTTGGCGTTGTGCTTGCGGGTGATCGGGGCCGGTACATAAGGCGCTTCGGCCAGTACGGCCTTTTCGACTGGCAAAGCGGCATTGGCCATGGCACTCCACAGCAGTGGCAGTACCAGCAGAGCCTTGGGAAATGCGCGACGCATGACATTCTCCTTGGAAGCAACGAGGGTTTTCGTTGTGGAGAGTGTCCGCCTGCCCTGTCTGGGCAGGCTTGATCGCGGTCAATAAGATGCATTTATTGTGAATCTATTGATGTTGGCGCCCGGCGAACCGGTCAGATCCGGGCCATGACCCGGGCCACATCCAGCATTCGGTTGGCAAAACCCCACTCGTTGTCGCACCAGAGCAAGGTCTTCACCAAGCGTTTGTGGCTGACCCGGGTCAGCGAGCCATCAACGATGCAGGAATGCGGATCGTGGTTGAAGTCGATGGAAACCAGCGGCTCTTCGGTATAGGCCAGAATGTCGCGCAGACCGTTGTCGGCCGCGGCTTTCAGCACCTGATTGATTTCACTGGCGACGACATCACGGCGCATGGTCAGGCTGACATCCATCGCGGTCACGTTGGTGGTCGGCACCCGCACCGCAATGGCTTCAAAACAGTTGGTGAATTTGGGCAGAATGCGCTCGATCCCGCGCGCCAGTTTGGTATCGACCGGAATGATGGACTGGCTGGCGGCGCGCGCCCGACGAAAATCCGGATGGTAGGCATCGATGACGTTTTGATCATGCATCGAGGCATGAATGGTGGTGATGGCGCCGCCTTCAATGCCAACCGCCTGATCGAGGCTGGCAATGACCGGCACCACGCAATTGGTCGTGCACGAACCGGCCGAGACGATCCGGTGCGCTGCCGTCAGTGCGGTGTGGTTGACGCCGTATATCACGGTCAGATCGAGATCATTGCCGCCCGGCTGGCTCAGCAGCACCTTCTTGGCACCGGCGCTCAGATGCCGGTTCAACTCCTCATGATTGTGCAAGCTGCCGGTGCATTCGAGCACCACATCAATCGCGAGTTCGCGCCACGGCAACTGCGCCGCATCCGGTTGGCGCAACAGCCGGATCTTGTCGCCAGCCACACTCAACCACTCGCCCTCGCGTGACACCGGCACGCCAAAACGGCCATGGCTGCTGTCATAACGCAGAAGATGCTCAACCGCGGCGGCATCGGCCAGCTCGTTGATCGCGACAATTTGCATATCACGCCGGTGGGCGTGTTCGTAGAGCGAACGCAGAATGCTACG
>DASUEK010000242.1:0-9024 GCA_036275115.1 Permianibacter sp.
AGGAGGCGGCTGACATGATGTGCGAGCTGAGAGCCATGGCCGATGGCAATGGCTGCCTGCATTTCTGCGTGGGGGCCAATGGTGCCGATTGGCTGCATTACATCTGGCGCGGCAGTGAGCTGACCGTGCGTACCGCCAGCGGCGAGCGGCGGGTATCCAGCCGTGCGGCCATCAAGTTGATGCTTCGCGAACTGTGGCTGCACGAATCGGCGGCGCTGCCGGATGCCGGCGATGACCGGATGGAGCGGTTGCGATGAACGCGAGCGGGACGAGCCATGCCTGGCTGTGCCCTCGCCACCGCGCGCAGATCTGGCAGGACCCGGATGCAGCGCTGGCGCTCTGGCGGTTGCTGCAACGCGCGGCCAGCGAAGGCTGTTTGACCGGGCCGATGCTGCAGCTCGCCCGCTGGCATGTGGCGCTCGATATTGTCGCGGCGCTGTGCCATCACAATGACCCACGTGCGCTCGTCTGTTTGCAGGTGGTGGCGTGCGCGCTGGTGCCGATGCTGCCGGGCGATGACGTTCTGCTGCTGCGCTTGCATCAACGGCTGTGCGACCTGCCGACAATCGGGCCGAGCGCCATCGCGCGTGAACTGGCCGGCTGGCTCGATTTGCTCGAGCAGCGCCTGGCTGGCGTGGATCCGCGCCGGTTTGTCACGCCGTCGGTGGTGCTCTGCTAAATCGGTGTGAACGTGGCGCCGATCACGCCAGCGTCGCGGTCTCGGTTTATAGTGTGCGCTTGCCCGGCCTCAGGATGGATGCGTTGCCGTGTGGAGTCGCGTGATTGGGATGGCACTGCTGCTGTGCGGCCCGCTGGTAACGGCGGTTGCCGACGATTTGCGTTTTCAGCGCTTCTATATCGAGCAGGGGCTGTCTGATGGCCACGTCAAAGCGCTGCTGCAGGATCAGCGCGGCTTTCTTTGGCTCGGCACCCGCAACGGCCTGAACCGTTACGACGGTCATCGTTTCCAGAGCTATTACGCCCGCCCGGGTGACGCAACCACACTGCCGTCATCCGATATCAATACCCTGATGCAAACCGCCGCCGGTGAGCTGTGGATCGGCACTGCCGATAACGGGCTGGCGCGGTTCGATGATCGCAGCCAGCAATTCGAGCGCGTGGCGTTGCCGGGCGCCAGTGGCAGTCGCCGCATTCACCATTTGCTGTTCGATGAACAGGTACTGGCCAGCACCGATGACGGCTTGTGGGCACAGCAGCCGGATGGTCGCTTCAGCCAAATCGCCGGCAGTGCCGGCTTGTCGCTGCGACAAACCGTGCGGCTCGGCAACAACCGCTGGAGCATTGCACCGGATGCGCTCTGGTGGCAGCAGCGCGACGGTCAGCTGCGGCTCGCGGTCGAGCGCTTTCCGGCGCTGGCGGCACTGGCTGGCCGGCGTTTGCAAACGTTGTTTGTCGATGGCGAACAGCAGTTGTTGCTGGGTACCGACAGTGGTCTGTTTGTGTTGCGGCTCGACACCGGCAGCCTGGAAGAAAAGCTCGCGCAGTGGTCGCCTGACACCACGGCCGGCGGTCGCAATGTGCTGAGTTTGTTGCGCGATCGCAACGGCCAGCTGTGGGTCGGCACCCGCAACGGCGTGCTGGTGCGCAGCAACGATGGCCAGCGCGTTGCCCATTACAGCCAGGATCCGAACGATCCGCTGTCGCTCGCCGATGAGCGGCCGTTCGCGCTGCTCGAAGATCGCGACGGTCTGATCTGGCTCGGTGGCCTCAACGGCATGTCGCTGCACAACCCCACCACCCGGCAATTTGAATTGCTGCGTCAGCACAGCCGCGCTAACGCGCTGCGCAACGCGTCGGTGATGAGCGTTTACGAAGACAGTTTCGGTCAGCTGTGGGTCGGCACCTTTGGCGCGCATCTGCATCGGTTCAGCGCCGATCGGCAGCAGCTGGCGCTGGTGCCGGTGCAGCGTGATCAGGACGGCCAGCGCGATGATCTGGTGCTCGGTTTGCTGGAACATCCGCGCGGCACGTTGTGGGCCGGTCAGCGCACCCGCGGCCTCACCCGTATCGATCTGCAAACCGGTCAGGCGATGCCGGCCAAGCTGGCCGGTGAGAACCCGATCAATCTGCACGCGGTCACGGTTTACGATCTCGAACCAGCCGATACCAACAGCCTCTGGCTTGCCACTCGGCTCGGGCTGGTGCGCTACGACATTGACAGCGGTCGCGCCCGTTTGTTTGCGCCGCCGGGGGCGGCTGGCGACAGCAGCGACAGCTGTCTGTACACGATCAGTCCCGGCTTGTCCGGCGAACTCTGGCTCGGCGGTTGCAGCCGCGCCGGTTTGCTGCGTTTTGATCCGCAATCGGCGACCTTTCAGCGCTGGCAATACCACCCGGATGATCCGCACTCGCTGAGCTCGGACAGTGTCACGTCGATTCTGGTTGAAAATTCCGGCCGTTTGCTGCTGACCACCGAAGGCGGTGGCCTCAACGTGTTTGATCCGGGCAGCAAGCGCTTCACCAGTTATCGCATGCAGGACGGCTTGCCCGTCGACACCTTGTGGGGCGTGCTGCGCGAACGCGACGGTGTGTATTGGTTGTCCAGCAACCGCGGTCTGGTGCGATTTGATGAAGCCGGCAAACGCTTTCTGACCTACACCCCGGCCGACGGCATTCAGGGTGACGAATTCAATCTCGGTGCCTTTCACGCCGGTCGCGATGGCCGGCTGTATTTCGGCGGCGTCAGTGGCCTGACCGTGTTCAAACCGGAAGCGCTGGTGCCGATGGCGCCGCTGCCGTCACCGGTGTTTACGCTGCTGCGTTTGCGCAACGAACCGGTGCCGTTCGCTGCACGCGCCGAACGGGCCTTGGTCACCGAGCCGGAACTGAAACTCGGTTATGACGACACCTTGTTCAGCGTCGAATTTTCCGCGCTCAGTTTTGCCCACCCGCGCACACTCGAATACAGCTATCGCCTGAAAGGGCTGGATGAGCGCTGGATCACCACCAATGCCGATGCCCGGCAGGCCAGTTTCTCCAGCCTGCATGACGGCAAATACATTCTGGAAGTGCGGGCGCGCGATGGCCGTTTCGGTGAATGGAGCCCGCCGGCGCAACTGCACATCGAAGTGGCGCCACCGTGGTGGCGCAGCGGCTGGGCGTATCTCGGTTATGTCGCGCTCGCTGGCGTCTTGCTGATTCTGCTGCTGCGCTGGCGCAAGCAGCGCTGGGAAATGCAGCATGCAAGGTTGTCCGCCGAACAGGCCCGGCAGGCGAAAAGTGATTTCCTTGCGACCATAACCCACGAACTGCGCACGCCCTTGAATGGCGTGCTCGGTTCCTTGCAGCTATTGCAGCGGACACCACTGGCGCAAGAGCAGCGCGAACACGCCAGCACGGTGGATCGCTCGGCGCGCGAACTGCTGCAGCACATTGACGATTTGCTCGATTATTCCCGCCTGGAAGCGCGCCGGGTCGAGCTGAAGGTGGAGCCGATTGATCTGCCGGAACTGGTGCAGCAGGTGTTGGCCGCGCAGCGGCCGCGCGCCAGTGAAAAAGGTCTGGCGCTCGAATTGAATCTGGCGCCGACCTTGCCGCGCTATTGGCTGGCCGACGGCCAGCGCCTGCGCCAGATTTTGACGCAGCTGCTGGGTAACGCGATCAAATTCACTGTCCGTGGTGGAGTGCTGGTGCAGGTCGAAGGCGAGTCAAGCGCGCTCCAGATCATCGTGCGTGATACTGGCATCGGCATGGACAAACAAACCCAGGCACACTTGTTCGAACGCTTCAGCCAAGGTGAAACCGGCTGGAACCGCCGCTATGCCGGAAAAGGCCTGGGACTGGCCCTGGCGCGCGAACTGGTCGAATTGATGCAGGGCCGGATCACCGTCAACAGCATTGTCGGAACCGGCTCGGAGTTCGTTGTGCAATTGCCGCTGTTGACCACGGTGGCGCCGCCAGCAACCGCCAATCCGATGACTGGCGTCACCGGTGAGCGCCGCGCCGTGCCACGCCAGCCAGCGGCAACCATCGCAACGGAGATCGCGCCTGCGCGCGCACCGGTCACGGCAACAACCGCGTCGGCATCTTCAACAAATGTCGCGTCCGCCATGGCAGCGCAAGCATTGCTGCCGAGCGGTTTAACCGTTTTGTTGGTGGAAGACAACGCCATCAATCGACAAGTCGCACAGCGGATGCTGGAGAAATTGGGCTGCCGCGTGGTGGCCGTGGATGATGGCCAGGCCGCGCTCGAAGCGGTACAGGACAACGGTCAATTCGCCTGCATTTTCATGGATTGCCAGATGCCGGTGATGGACGGTTTCGAAGCGACCCGGCAACTGCGCGTGCGCGGCATCAATACGCCGGTGATCGCGGTCACCGCCAACATCATGGCCGGCGATCGCGAGCGCTGCCTCGCTGCCGGCATGACCGACTATCTGGCCAAACCGATTTCACTGGAAGGTTTCGCACAGATTTTGCAGTTGCACGTTACGGTGCAAACATAAGCGGATAGCGGCCATTCGTTAGCGAGTGTGTTCGCTGACATTCCGGGGTGTTTCCAGATAGCGTCGCAGCGTCCTGTCTGCATTGTCCGGTGTGTCGCCCGTGAGCTTGCAGTAGTGACCTACCGCTTGGTTGTAGCGGTTTTTTGCCAACAGCGGGATCACGTCGGCAGGAATGTCTGCCAGCGCATCGTACGTCAAGTCGGCTGCGCTTAGCAGCAAATCTAGCTTTTTCTCCATTACCCTCAGCCGGTATCGAAATTGATTCGCCACTTTCTGCGCGGCAAGACCGAGCAGCATGAGGAGGAGCATGAACATCACCAACCGACTTGCGCCGTCCACAACGGGCTCTCCTTCACTTTTGTTTTGGGTCTGTTGTTGTCGCTGCCTAGCGCGCCGCTGTGGTCGATGTTCGGCTGATGACCGGCCTTAGCTGACACCAATCGACCCGCTCAAACTGTCGTTTGCAGGCTTTTGCAATGAGCGAGCCAAGCATAAGTAACGCCACGGCGACGACAACCGGCAGCCACAGCTTCGATTGCCGCTGCGCAACCGCGATGGTGACAATGAGCACGATCATCAACAGTATCATCATGGCAATTGCCGAGACCCAGCTCCAGGCGCGCAAACGCGCGAGATGCCCGGCGTAAACGCTGAACCAGACTGCACTGGTGCAAAGCAGCGCCGTGGCACCAGCCATGGCGTAGCCCAAGTCGGTGATTGCGCCTACCAAGCCAAAGTAGAGCGCGCTGATCAACAAGGCGATGAGCGTTTCTTGTTGGGTCATGCGCGAAACCCGCTGCCAGATGTGATGGCGGTCACCACCGCTTCGTAACCAAAGCAAACGCGTTCTCGCCAGCCATTCCCGGGTATAGAAGCTGATCATGCAGCTGCCAAACACGCCGAGCGTGAGCCAGGCATTGGCGGACAGCCATTCGCGTTGCCTTGTGTTACCGGAAATAACATCCTGCACTTCAAACATCGTGTTGAACAGAACCGGAAACAAGAAGAACGACAAAAAATGCAGCAGCAGGCGGTTGCGCCAGTTGTCGTAGGCGCCACGCAGCACGCTGCCACTGGCAGTGCGTATCCCGCTGAAACTCAATTTGCCATCGAGCCAGCTTTGGTGCTGCTGCTGACTCAGTTCAGGATTGTGCAGCTGGTTGATGAGATAGGCCGACGCGCGAATCAGGCGTGCATGGCGCAGCCACCAAGCGAAACCGAGCCACGCCAGCATGGATAAGGCCAGCAATGCAATACTCACCTCGGTGGCCATGGCCCAGGCGACCAGTGCTTTGTTGCTGGGCACTTGTGCGACCACCACAATCAGAATCCAGATGGCGACGGCGCCCATTTTGTAATTCTGCAGCCATTGCGCGACCAGCCAGTACCCGGAGACGGTGCTGAACAGAAGTATGGTCATCGCAACGGGATTGGCATGTCGACCCAATTCCAAGAGCAAGGCCAACCACAGCGTGACTAGCAGGCAAAGAAAGAACATGCTGATGCCAGCAAGACCGCGCAGGTTCGGAACCAAGGCAATGTGCCGGCCGCTGAGCAACTGGCGAAATGCCAGTGGTATCAGCATGACTGGAAACAGCAGCGCGATACCGGTGCCGACGGACATCAACACCAGGCCGCCAGCACTGCTGGGGTTCAGCAGTGACCACAAGGAGCCGGGCAGGATCAGGCAAACGCCAAAAATGAACAGACCGCGCAAAATGCGCTGCCAGAACATCAGGTAAAGACAGAGTTTAAAGATTGCACGCATCGTTCGATGTCCGATTACCGTGTTGGCTGGGTCAGCGCCGACATGCGACTGAGCGTCATGGGTTTGATCTGACACCAATCGACCCGATGGAAGGACTGTTGACTGCCGCGACGCAGCACGCCACCAAGCAGGACAAATCCCGCGCACAAACTGGCTATCGGCCAGAGCGCTTCGGTTGCAAGTGTGGTGATGATTAATGCGCCGGCGACCAGCAGAAGTGAGCAGTAAGCGAGTCCGGTAAAGACTCCGCTGGTCAGGCGAACCCGCAAGTATTGGCTCAGGTACTGCAGGCAAAATAAACTACTGCCGTACAGCAGAACAAACCATATCCCATAATGGGTTGGCATGTCGGTGAGAAGCCAGATCACGCCAGCGTACGTTGCGCTCGCCACGACCGAAACCCACCATTCACCGCGCAGCATGCGGTCGAGTTGCTGCCACAATGTCGACCGGTCGCCCGGACATCGCAGCCACAGAAAGCGCACGCGCGCAACGCTTTCGCGACTGATGAATCCGCCAATCAAGCTGCCGTACAGGCCCATTGCAAGCAACACGATAGGGTTGACTCCAATTTCTGTCAGAGCTTTACCTTTTATAAGTGCCGGGATTAGTAACACCACGCCAATAATCAAAGGCATTATGGCAAGCATCAGGACCTGCAAGCCCAGACGGTTCTTCAGGTTGTAGTACATGCCCCACAGCATCGTGTTCGTCGCCGAAC
Source organism: Permianibacter sp. (assembly GCA_036275115.1). GTDB lineage: Bacteria > Pseudomonadota > Gammaproteobacteria > Enterobacterales > Permianibacteraceae > Permianibacter. The sequence goes on from DASUEK010000242.1 coordinate 6,956, forward strand.
GGCTGCCGGAAAAACCCAGCGTGAGAACCTTGGCATGTACATGGACCTCGTTGTTGCCGGGGAAGGCTCCTTGCTGCACAAAACCAACGGTGAAGCGACGAATGCTTCGTGCTCGTTGCAGCCACAGAATTAGCGCACACCAGCCGACGGTGACGGCAAAGCATGCGACCGAGAGCGCGAGCGAGTCTTGCCAAAATGAACGGACAGTAGGCAAGTGCCAGAGCTGACTGAATGTAACAGGCAGTAGCCAAAACACCATCGCTCCCCAGCGGCGGCTTAGCAGCCATTGGCTGGTTTGAATGAACAGCGATGCGATCACAAAACAGGCGGCAAAGACTCGCCATTGCCAATCCTGAAATGCGAATGCAGCGGCTGTCGCAAAGGTGCCACTCGCAGCAATGACCAGCAACAACAGAGCCAACCCTGCCTTGACTCGAAAATGAGGCAATAAAGCCGTACGTGGATTGCTTGCTGCTTGCAGAAATCCTGCACCGCCAGTCATGACAGGGAAAAAGCACATCAAAACTGAGCCCAGCAAGAGCAGCAATTTTTGTCCGGGGTCGCTGCCGGAATAAATAAACCAAACCACACCCGTCAGTGCCAGCAGCACACCCAGACCGAACACGGGTCGCATGATCGGTTGCCAAAACAAGTAGTGGCGAAACAGCAGCCAGACCTGTTTCATGCGTGCAGCTCCAGGAAAATGTCTTCCAGTGACAACGGCTCGACCACGGCATTCAGACCGGCTTGCTGCAGCAGTTGCTGGTGGTAATCGCTCCAATGGCTCAGTGTCAGCACTTGGATGCCATGCTCGCTGCGACGATGCAGGATGCCGGCGTCCTGAAAACCTGCCGGCAGTTTCGCTTCGGCGGGCAGGCGCAGACGAACGGTGCGCTCCTTCAGTGTGTCGAGCGCATCATCGACCAACAGACCGCCGTCTTTCATGATCCAGACCCGGCTGGCGACCCGCTCCAGATCGCTGACGATATGGGTCGAGAACAGTACGGTGCGGTCACCATTGCTGGCCAGCGCCACAATCTCTTTGAGGAATTGGCGGCGCGCCATCGGGTCGAGGCTGGCGACCGGTTCATCGAGAATGATCAATTCGGGTTCGTGGCCGAGCGCGGACAAGATCGACAACTTCTGGCGTTGTCCGACCGACAGTTTCTGGATCATGGTGTCGAGTGGCACCAACCATTCCTGGGCCAGGCGGTCGATAAGCCCCTGATTCCAGCTTGGGTAGAATTCGGCGATCAGGGCCAGGTACTGCTTGCCGGTCATCTGCGGCATCAGCTCGTCCTGCTGCGGCACAAAGCCGACTTTGTGTTTCAGCTTTTCATCAACGATGAGGGCGCTTTCGCTGCCAAACAGCTTGACGCTGCCGGCATCGGCGAGGGCAAAGCCAAGCGCAGTTTCGAGCAAGGTGGTTTTGCCGGCACCGTTCAGGCCGAGCAGGCCGATCACTTCGCCGCGCTGGACGCTGGCGGTAACGCCTTTCAGCACCGCTTTGTCGGCAAAGCGTTTGTGCAGGCCATCAATGGTCAGAACAACTTCAGTCATGGTCTTTCTCCATCGCCCGGCGTACCAGGCCGAGCACATCTTCCGTGGACAATTGCAATTGCTTGGCGGCGTGCGCCAGCTGTTCGGTTTGGGGTTGCAGGCGGTGCAGTCGATCGGCTTTGCTTTCTTTGCTGTGGGCTTGCGCCGCGACCGTCATGGGTTTGCCGCGTTGGCGTTCCAGCAAGCCTTCCGCTTCCAGCAGGCTGTAGGCTTTGGAAATGGTCATCGGATTGACCGCGTGCGCCAATGCCAGCTCGCGTACCGACGGCAATTCGGCACCAGCTTTCAATTGACCGCCGGCGATCAGCAAGCGCACCTGATCGATCAGCTGTTTGTAAATCGGAATACCGGATTGCGGATTCAGCGTGAACATGGTGTGGTCATGGCTCGTCGCGCGGGTTTGTTGTCAGTGCCAACACCACCATTGGGCCTGTCATCAGCAGCAGGAATTGGGCGAGGCGTTCGTTGCCAGCCAAGCTCATCAACACGCTCAGCAGTGGCATGAGCAG
>DASUEK010000243.1:0-3633 GCA_036275115.1 Permianibacter sp.
ATGCGTTCTACGAAGTACTGAAACTGTCGAAAGTGCCGGTGATTGCTTCGCACTCGTCGCTGCGCCATTTCACCCCGGGCCTGGAGCGCAACGTCAGCGACGACATGCTGAAAGCGCTGGCCAAGAACGGTGGCGTGCTGATGATCAATTTCGGCTCGTTCTTCCTGAGCGACGCAGCGCGTCAGTATTCCGAACAGCGCGACGCCGCCGAGGAAGCGTTCAAGAAACTGCATGGTGATGCCCCGAGCGCCGAGGCACTGGCACAGTTTGAAAAAGCCTATGCCGAGCGCCACCCCTATCCGTTCGCCAGCGTCGCCGACGTTGCCAACCATATCGATCGCGCCGTGAAGCTGGTCGGTATCGATTACGTCGGCCTCGGTTCGGATTACGACGGCGTCGGCGACTCGCTGCCGACCGGACTGAAAGATGCCTCGCAGTATCCGAACCTCATCGCCGAACTGCTGCGCCGAGGCTACAAAGAAGCCGACATCAGCAAAATCATGAGCGGCAACGTGCTGCGCGTGATGGAGCGAGTCGAGCAATTCGCCGCCAGCGGCAAATAACCCGCTGACGCGTTCCCCGTCATCAAAAACGCCTCCGTTCGGGAGGCGTTTTTTCTGAAGGCGTTTCTGGAGGCGTTGTTGGTTTGGCGCGGTTATTGCCGATGGCAAAGCTGACAGGTTTCCTGCTGGTACTCATCGAACAGGCCGGCCGGGTCATCTTGCCGATCGGTGTTGGCATAACGCGCCATCCGTTCCGGCAGGTGCTGCTGACGTTCGGTAATCGCCGGCAAATAAGCCCACCCCGTTGCGGTTGCGTACTGTTCGGCCAGCGCCAACCATTTTCTGGCGGCCGCTTCATCGCCCGCTTTCGCTTCGAAATCGGCCATGAACACGGCATAGGCCTCGACGTTGTGCGGCCAGCGCGGCAGGTTCTGACAGGACGGATTGTGTTCGCCACAGCTTTCCGTGGCACGCATCGCTTTCAAACCACGCTGGAAATCCTTGCTGTCGACCGGCTCGTCAAACGCCAGCAGTGCCAACACAAAGGAATGGAAATCCGGATTCTTCTTGTAGGCCTTCACGAACTCGGCGTAATGGCGATCGACTGCTTTCTGATCGCCATCACGGCGGGCCAGCGTCAACTGGATTGAAATCCGCCAACTGGGAATGCGGTAATCACCGGTCAAACGCTCAGCGCGATCAAGGAAGTAATCGGACAAAATCACATGCTGCAGCGTCATCGGATCGTTCCGAGGCGCTTCCGCGGCGAGCCAAAGATGATTCAGACCGAGCAACAAGTTCGTGCGGCCATCGGTCGGCGCCACCGCATAGGCCAACGTCAACCCCTCAAGACTGTTTTTGCCGCGCTTCGGCTTTTCATTGAGGGCCTGAAAGAACTGGCTCTCGGCTTCGGCCAGCAATGGCTGATTGCGCTCCGGGTTCGGCGCGGGACGCGACGCCTCGTTGGCAACAGCAGGCGTTGCCAGCCAAACGGCAACCAGCAGACTGACGGACAGACAGGATTTCATGAGGCCACTCCAACACCAAGGGAATGGCCTCAGCTTAAGGAAGCGGCAGGCTTTCCGGATGTGCCGGAAGTCATGCTGCCCGGCCAGTCGCCGGGCTTGCATGAAAAGACGGTTTACAACAAGCCGTTGTGGGAGACGCGAGCGCCGCAGTAAAAACAGTTCAGGTGTCGGGCACTGACCTTTCGGCCACAATCGTCACAATGCGTCACGACCATTGCCGCTTTGCCATCACGCTTGCCATCCTTGAGGTCGATTCGCTCGATCTTCTCGAACAGACGTTCCTTGGAATAGCCGTTTTCCTCAAGCAGTTCCCACATCGCAAGGCAGACCAGGGACAGATGATCCAGCCGCTGTTGCATCATGCGAACATCGATTGCGGTATCCGCCGCCTTGGCCGTGGCGCGATCAGCGGAAGACTCCGCCTGGCGAATACGAAACTGTTGAAACACATCAAACAGATCCATGTTTGTCGTTCTCCTTGGCAATCAAGCGACGTTCGATGCGCGGATCGCGGCCTCTCGAATCAATGCCGGACCACGATAAATAAAACCGGAGTAAACCTGCACCAGACTCGCGCCGGCTTTGATTTTGGCGGCAGCTTGTTCACCGTTGGTGATACCGCCCACACCGATAATCGGCATTTTGCCGTTCAAATCCGCGGCCAGCCAGCCGAGCACTTCGGTACTCTTGGCAAACACCGGCGCGCCGGACAGGCCACCGGTCTCGGTGGCGTGTTGCAAACCTTCGACGCCGACGCGGCCGACGGTGGTGTTGGTCGCAATCGCGCCATCGAATTTGTGCTTGAGCAAGGCCTCGGCCACCTGCGCCACTTCTTCGCGTGACAGATCGGGCGCGATTTTCAGCAGCAACGGCACGTACTTGCCGTGCTTCTGTTGCAGCACGGCTTGCTCGGCTTTCAGGGTACCCAGCAGCGAATCGAGCGCCTCACCAAACTGCAGACTGCGCAGCCCTTGGGTATTCGGCGACGAGATATTGACCGTGATGTAGTGTGCGTACTCGTACACCTTGCGCAGGCAGATCAAGTAATCGTCATTGGCTTTCTCAACCGGGGTATCGAAGTTCTTGCCAATGTTGATGCCGAGAATGCCGCGGTACTTGCTCTTGCGAACATTCTCCAGCAGGTAATCGACGCCCTGATTATTGAACCCAAGCCGGTTGATGATGCCGGTCGCTTCCGGCAGCCGGAACATGCGCGGCTTCGGGTTGCCCGGTTGCGGCCGCGGCGTCACCGTGCCGACTTCAATGAAAGCAAAACCCAGCATCGCCAAGGCATCCAGATAATCAGCATTCTTGTCGAGGCCGGCAGCAAGACCGACCCGATGCGGGAATGTCAGGCCCCAGAGCTCGACCGGGTCAGCCGGAATCTCCTGCGACAATAATCCCCGCAGTGGCGTGCGCTCCAGCGTGCGCAAACCACCGAGCGCTACATGGTGGGCGGTTTCGGCATCGAGTCGGAACAACAGGGAACGGGCCAAGGCGTACATACGAATTTCTCTGTCCAAGGTGAATCAAGGGTCGGCCACTCGTTCGATAACGCGCAACAGCCCCTGGCCTCAACCGGATCAGATGAGGCTTTCCAACGGGCCGGGCCAACCAGCTCAGTACTGTCAAATAGCGACCCCGGCTGGCGCCGGGGTCGGATTCATTACAAGCACACGCCTGTGTGGCGCGTGTCGCTACATCACGACTTCTTGGCTGCCGGCTTTTTCGCCTTGGCCGCTGCTTTCGGTGCTGCTTTGGTTTTCGTCACGGTTTTCGGTTCGGCCTTTACTGCCGATTCCGATTTCGCGGCGGCGGCTTTACTGACTTTTGCCGGCTTGGCGTCATCTGCCTCTTCGGCTTTCTGCTGCCATTTGCCGTCGATGTAGAACGCGCTCCAGCCGGTTTGCTTGCCGTCTTTCTCGCTGGCAACAAACTGCACGCCGCTCTTGCGCGAGAACCGCAGCACCGTGACATTGCCTTCCGGATCGGTTTCCGGCGCTTGCAGCAGATAGCGGAATTTTTCGTGCAACTGATCCTTGACCGTTTTCAGCTCGCTGATTTTCGGCGGCCGGGTTTCCCGGATTTTCGGGAACTTGCTG
>DASUEK010000244.1:0-2613 GCA_036275115.1 Permianibacter sp.
TGGCGTTGCCAGCACCCGCGTGGCGCGACCGTGAGGTAAAACGATGGAAACCCGTCAGAACGAAATTTACTCCCTGCTGATGCCGGCCGCCGGCGACAGCGTGCTGCTGCCCAACATCGCGGTCGCCGAAGTGGTGCCGTATTTCGGTAACGTCGACAAGCCGTTGGCGGGCGCACCGCACTGGCTGCTCGGCTATCTGCAATGGCGCGGTCGCCATGTGCCGTTGATGGCGATGGAAGCGATCGGCGGCGGTGAGTTGCCGAACCTGACCCGCCTGTCGCGTCTGGCAATCCTCAACACGGCCAATGGCAGTGCCGACGTGCCGCACGTGGCGATCGTCGTGGGCGGCATTCCACGCCTGACCCGGGTCATGCCCGGTTTGCTGCAAGCGGTCGAAGGTGGTGGTCCGGTCACCAAGGCGCGCGCCTTCATGGCCGGTCAGACGATTCAGATTCCGGATCTCGACAAGCTCGAAGAAATGGCGCGCGAAACCTTGGTGTATCGTCCGGAAAAAATGAGCTGAGTGCTAGCGCAGACAGCGCCCATTCAGCAAACGGCCGGCATCATGCCGGCCGTTTTGTTTTGCGCCGGAACCCTTCATGCGTAGTCTAATTTGTGCGATCGTCCTGCCGATATTGTTAAACGCTTGTGCCAGTCAATCGGTCAACAATGAACTTGCCAATCGCAACGCGCGTCTGCCAAACGTTGCCGGTGCACCCACCTGCCCCGGTGAGGATTGCTGGCAATCGGAAGTCATGGCCGACATCCTGGCGGCCACGATCGAATACCGGCTTGATAAAGCCGCACGACAAGATCGCGATGAGTGGTTTCATCCTTTTGACGAGCGCCAGTGAACAACGGGCCTGCCAATCGCGACGATTGAAGCGCGGTCATTCGTGCCGTTGCGCGTCGTTAGAGCTTGGCAAAGAACGCCGGCACCAACTCACTCGCCTTGCCGTGTCGCGCTTCGGCAAAACGGCTGCGCTGCTGTGACGGTTCCAGATTGAGTTCGACCGTGTGCGCGCCGGCGTCGCGGGCGGCTTGGACAAAGCCAGCGGCCGGGTAGACGTTGCCGCTGGTGCCGATGCTGACGAACAGATCGCAACGCGCCAGTGCGGCATAAATGCGGTCCATCTCCAGCGGCATTTCACCAAACCAGACGATGTGCGGCCGTAAGGTTCCGGTCAGTGCGCAGCACGGGCAGCGGCGCTGGCCGTCAATATCGTCATCCACCGGATACACCTGCTGGCTCATCGCGCAGCGCATCTTGCGCAACTCGCCGTGCATGTGGATGAGTTGTTGGTTACCGGCGCGTTCATGCAAATCGTCGACATTCTGGGTCACCAGCAAAAACTCACCGGCAAATTTCTGCTCGAATTCGGCCAGCGCTAGATGGGCGGCATTCGGCTGCACGGCCGGATCAAACAGTTTGCGCCGGCGCTCGTTGTAAAAGCGCTGCACCAGCGCCGGATTGCGGGCGAAGCCTTCCGGCGAGGCGACATCTTCGATGCGGTGATCTTCCCAAAGCCCGTCCGCGGCGCGAAAGGTGCGGATACCGGATTCGGCCGAGATCCCTGCACCGGTCAGCACAACGATGGATCGGTATGACATGGCGAGAGGTGTCCCCGGTGCAGAAAAATTCAGACCTCTGTGGCTTCGCTTTTGTACAGGCACCACTGTTGCCAACACTGCTGCGGATCGAGGTCGGTGTAGCCATTGAGCTGGTCATTCGGAATCGGCAAGCCACCGGAGCGATTGCGAATGTCGATCACCTCGGCCTCGGAGGCCGGCCGGTTAAGCCGGGTCTCCAGTGCGATCAAATTCGAAACGAGTGATGGAATGAAAACAAAGGTGTAATCGGCATGCAATGCGCTGCCATGTTGCAACCAGTCATCATAGGTACATGCCCCGCCAATCAAGGGATGTTCCGTCATCGCCAGCTCCCTGCGGTTCAACAGAAATCGCCCGCCAACACCTGCAAGCCCGTCAGCGCGGCCATCGCCGCAGTTTCGGTGCGCAGAATGCGTGGGCCCAAACGCAGGCCGACAAATTTCGCGGCGTGGGCGTATTTCATGTCCATGTCGCCCAGGCCGCCTTCGGGGCCGGCGAGGAGTACAACGGATGTGCTCAGTTTCAGATCGCGCAGGCCTTGCTTGCCTTCCGGATCGAGCATCAGGCGCAGATTGCCGGCTTCCAGCTCACTGAGCGCGATATCGAGCTTGCGCACCGGCGCGATCACCGGCACCACATTGCGGCCGGATTGCTCGCAGGCGCTTTCGACCACGCGCTGCCAATGCTCGCGTTTTTTCTCCCAGCGATCGGCATCGACCGATACACCACAGCGTTCGCTGATCACCGGCTCAATGCGGGTCACGCCGAGCTCCACCGCTTTCTGCACGGTGTAATCCATGCGCTCGCCGCGCGAGATGCCCTGCATCAGCGTGATCTGCAGCGGCGACTCGCGGTTCACCACGTCGGCACTGTCGATGCGGGCACGCACCGCTTTCTTGTCGACCTGCACCAGCTCGGCGGCGTATTGCTGGCCGTCACCGTTGAAGAGTTGCACGGCATCGCCGGCTTTCAGCCGCAACACCCGGGCAACATGGCCGGCAG
>DASUEK010000245.1:0-10096 GCA_036275115.1 Permianibacter sp.
CATGGAAACGGTTGGCGTCTCCGGTTTGTTCGAACTGGTTGCGCCGCTGTACTTCCCGGTCGGCGGTGTGAACGGCGTGCTGTTCGACGAAACGTTCAACGTGGATTCGGATGACTGCCCCGGCCCGAACCCGAACGACAGCGCCTGTGACGACATTTTCCGCACCGGTGGTCTGCAAGGCTCGATCCCGTTCTTCTATGACGGCGGCGGCTGGTATGTGTTGTCCTTCCAGTTCTTTGCCGGCCCGGGCACCACGGTGGTCGACAATGGCGATGGCACGTTCACCATTTACACGACCGAAGCGTGCTCGACCGATGGCGAAGCGGGTTGCGGCGAAGGTGAAGTGTATTCGGAAGGCTTCAGCCGTCTGATCACCCAGGCCCGCATCGATTACATCGTGCCGACTCCGGAAACCTTGGCACTGCTCGGTATCGGTTTGCTGGCCTTCTCGCTGCGTCGTCCGCGCAAAAACTGACGGACAACGCGAGTCAGCAATCCACCTTGCGACTCATCAAAACGGCGGCCGAGAGGCCGTCGTTTTTTTTGGCCCACCACGCCGTCCCGTCATGTCCGATCGTCTTCGGAACCTTGCCCACCTTGGCAAGCGCAGCCGGGCGGTGCGATAGTTCGGCATCGTTCGCGCAATGGAGGTGTTGGTAACGTGCTGCGCACGCTGGGATCGCTTGCACTGGGGCTGGCGGTTGCCCTGATCATCATCATGGCCTTGCAGTGGGCCGGTCATCGCCTGTTTCCACTGCCTGCAACGCTCGACTGGCATGAGCCGGCACAATGGGCGCGTTATTGGGCGGAGGCGCCGCGCGGAGCTTTATTGATGGTGTTGATCGCGTATGCCTTTGGTGCATGCGATGGAGCGATGCTGGCCGCCTGGTTGGCGCCGCAACAACCGTGGCGACATGCCGCGCTGGTGGTGGCGATCGTTGCGCTGCTCGCCTTGCTCAATGTGCTGTCTCTGCCACATCCGGACTGGTTTATCTGGTCACTGTTGCCGGTGTTTTTGTCGGCGCTGTTTGCCGGCGGCAAGATCGGCTGCATGCTGCATGATCGCCGCCGCGCCGGCGTGTTGCGCTGAGCCGGTCTGCCCTCAGTTGCCGCGTACCGGCGTCATGGGCTTGCGCAGGCCATCGAAGAAAATGTCGATCAGGGTTTCGGCTTCGGCGGCCAGATCGAAATAATCCGGGTCGAGCAGCCAGTTGTAGATCAAACCATCGACATAGCTGAACAGCGCCATCGTCAACAGTCGCGGATTCAGTTGGGTCGGTAATTGGCCCAACGAAATGGCGTAAGCAAAGCGCTGTTCAACATCGGCGGCGCATTCGTTGCGCGATTCCAGATGGCGCTGTTTCAGTGGCAACACGTCGTCCACGTATTCGCACTTGTGCAGCAGGATGGTGGCAATGGCGCGGTGGTGCGGATCGAGCACGGCCTGACGCAACACATGCACAGCGTTGATGCGAATCTGCGCGACGATGTCGTCGGGGGCGATGGCCATCGCCTGTTCACGCAAATCTTCCAGCGGTAGCCGGACCCGGTCCATCAGCGCGTCGATCAGATCCATCTTGTTGCGAAAATGCCAATAGATGGCGCCGCGGGTGACGCCAGCCGCTTCGGCGATCTCGTTCAGGGAGGTATTGGTCACGCCCTTGTCGCTGAACACCCGCTCGGCCGCATCCAGCAATTGGGTGCGGGTTTCGAGCGCTTCTTCTTTGGTCCGTCTAACCACCTGTCACCTCGCTGTCAGTAGCCCTGGCGGATACTGACGACCTCCGTTAGCTGTACCCAAGTACTTGATTTCGGTTGGGTTCTAATACCCACGTGGCAAGCATTCTAACTTGGAATTTACAAACATTCACGTCTGTATGTATGATGCGCCCAATTTCGGATGACCAGTCGTCTTAAAGCCGCCACGACTGCCTGCCTCAGCCCGCAGCCCACCTACCCCAACGGCTGCAGCGGTGTCTGGCCCATCCGAACCCGATTTGTTTTGTCAGGAATGGAGTCACACCATGAAATCTCAACGTCTGCGCACCCGTCTGCCGTTCGCGCTGGTGGCATTGCCACTGGTGATCGCCATCGCCGGTTGCTCCGGTAACGCTCAGGAAGGTGGCGGCATGGCCTTCCCGCCGCCAGAAGTCACCGTGGTCGCGGTCAACGGCCAGAACCTGCCGGTCGCCCGCGAGTACGTCGGCCAGACCAAAGGCTCGCGCGAAGTCGAAATCCGCGCCCGGGTCGGCGGCATCATCGAACAGCGCTTGTACGAGGAAGGCACCGTGGTGAAGGCTGGCCAGGTGCTGTTCCAGCTCGACGCCAAGCCGTTCGAAGCCCAGGTCGCCGCTGCCGATGCCGAGCTTGCCCGTGCCAAAGCGCAGGCCGCTCAAGCCGAGCGCGAACTGAACCGGCTGAAGCCGCTCGCCGCCGAACAGGCGACCAGCCGCAAAGAGCTCGACGACGCGCAGTCCTCGTTCGATTTGGCGCAAGCCGCAGTGAAAGCGGCCGAAGCGCGACTGCGCGAAGCGCGCATCCAGCTCGGCTACACCAAGGTCACGGCGCCGATCAGCGGCGTCACCGGTCTTGCCCAGAAATTCGAAGGCGCGCTGGTTGCCGCCGGCAGCGATCAGCTGACCACGCTGACCCAGACCGATCCGATGGATGTGCACTTCTCGGTATCGGAAAACGAATGGCTGCAACAGCAAACCGAACTGGCAAACGGCAGCTTGCAGGCGCCGCGCGAAACCGAACTGTCGGTGCAAGTGAAGCTGGCTGACGGGCGCGTGCTCGATCGCGTCGGCAAGGTCAATTTCAACGACGCCCGCATCGACACCGAAACCGGCACCGTCGCCATGCGCGCGCGCTTGCCGAACAGTGACGGCGCGCTGAAGTCCGGTCAGTTTGTTCGGGTCATCGTCAACGGCGCGGTGCGGCCGAATGCGATCACCGTGCCGCAGAAAGCGGTGCTGGAAGGCCCGAACGGCAAATTTGTGTATGTGATTGGCAAAGGTGAAGGCGGCGCTGCGGTTGCCGAGTTCCGGCCGGTAGAAGTTGGCGAGTGGACCGGCAACGGTCAGCAGCGCGAGTGGGTCATTCGCAAAGGCCTCGGTAATGGTGATCAGGTCATTCTCGACAACCTGATCAAGATCCGCCCGGGGGCACCGGTGCAGATCGCTGCGCCAGCCGCGGCCACCGCAGCGGTCGACAAAGCTGCGGCGCCAGCGAGCTAAGCCTGCTGCCATCACGGCGCGACCCCAGTCGCGCCTTCGCTCACGCGTAAGGAATTGGAATCATGTTCTCGCGTTTCTTTATCGACCGCCCGGTGTTCGCCACCGTGCTGTCGTTGTTCATCGTCATCGCCGGCCTCGCCGCGATGCGGACACTGCCGATCGCGCAGTATCCGGAAATCGCGCCGCCGGTAGTGACCGTCACTGCCGTCTATCCGGGCGCTTCCGCTGAGGTGCTGGAGCAAACGGTCGCGGCACCGCTGGAAAACCAGATCAACGGCGTCGAAGACATGCTGTACCTGAAGTCGACCTCGGCGTCGAACGGCGTGGTGCAGATCGAAGTCACCTTTGAAATTGGCGCTGATGTCGACAAAGCGGCATTGAACGTCAACAACCGGGTCAAGCAGGCCGAAGCGCGCTTGCCGCAGGAAGTCCGGCGGCAAGGCGTGACGGTGGAAAAAGGTTCGTCCTCGTTCCTGCAGGTGGTGGCGTTTGCGTCGCCGGATGGCAGCCTCGATGACGTGACCATTTCCAACTACGTCACGATGAACGTGCTCGATCGGATCAAGCGCATTCCCGGCACCACCAACGTGCAGATTTTCGGTGCCAAAGACTATGCGATGCGGATCTGGGTCAAACCGGATCAGCTGACCAAGCTGCGCTTGACCACGGGCGACGTTGCTCGTGCCATTCAGGAACAGAACGCCCAGTTTGCCCCGGGCAAAGTCGGTCAGCCGCCGGTGGGCGATGGTCAGCAACTGGTTTACACCATCACCAGCAAAGGCCGTCTGGCCGATGCCGAAGAGTTCAAGCAGATCATCGTTCGTGCCAATCCGGATGGTTCACTGGTCCGGCTGAAAGACGTCGCCGAAGTCGAGCTCGGGTCGAAAGATTATGAATTCCGTGGCCGCGTCAACGGCCAGACTGCCGTGCTGGTCGGTATCTTCCTGCAGCCGGGCGCGAATGCGCTGGCGGTGGCCGATGAAGTCAACAGCAACATGGATCAGCTGGCCGAGCGGTTTCCGGCCGGCTTGACCAAAACCGTTGTCTTCGACACCACCCGTTTCGTTGAAGTATCGATCAAGGAAGTGCTGAAGACACTGGCCGAAGCGATGGTGCTGGTGTTCCTGGTCGTCTACCTGTTCCTGCAGAACTGGCGCGCCACGCTGATCCCGACCATTGCGGTGCCGGTGTCGCTGATCGGCGCGTTTGCCGGTCTGCACCTGCTCGGTTATTCGATCAATACGCTGACGCTGTTCGGCATGGTGCTGGCAATCGGTATCGTCGTTGATGACGCGATCGTTGTGCTCGAAAACGTCGAGCGCATCATGCACGAAGAGAAGAAATCGGCCTACGAAGCCGCAATCAAGGCCATGCAGGAAGTGACCGGGCCAGTCATCGCGATCGTGCTGGTACTGACCGCCGTGTTCGTGCCGATTGCTTTCCTCGGCGGCCTCGCTGGTGAGTTGTATCGTCAGTTCGCGATCACCATCTCAATCGCCGTGATCATTTCTGGTGTGGTCGCGTTGACGCTGACCCCGGCATTGTGTGTGCTGATCCTGAAACACGAACACAAAGTGCCGAACCGGTTCTTCGATGCCTTCAACCGCTGGTTTGAGCGGGTGACCCATCGCTACGGTCAGGGCGTTGCCTGGATGCTGAAGCGCGCGATTGTCGGCGTGGTGTTGTTCGGTGGCATGGTGCTCGCAACCGGTTGGCTGTGGAAGTCGACGCCGGGCTCGCTGGTGCCGAACGAAGATCAAGGCTGGTTCATGACCGCCGTGATGTTGCCGGACGGTGCCACGCTCGATCGCACCGATGCCGTGGTCAAGGAAGTGGTCGATGCGATCAAATCGAACGATGCCAACGCCTACGCGATTGCCTTCACCGGGTTCGATTTTCTCGGCGGTGGCTACAAGAACAGCGCCGCGACCATTTTCGTGACCCAGAAGCATTGGGATGAGCGCCCCGGCGTCAACACCGACATGCTGGTCGGCGAGGTCTACATGAAGACCGGCCACATCAAGGAAGCGCTGGTGCTCGCGTTCAACCCGCCGCCGATTTTCGGTCTCGGCGCGGCCGGTGGTTTTGAACTGTTCATCCAAAACCGGGGTGAAGGCGGTGCCCAGCGTCTGCAGGAAGTCAGTCAGCAATTCCTGGCGAAAGCCAATCAGGATCCGTTGCTGATGAACGTGGCGACCTTGTGGCGCGCCGGTACTCCGCAGCTGTACGTCGATGTTGATCGCGAAAAGGCGAAAGCGCTCGGTGTGTCGATTGACGAAGCCTTCAACACGCTGTCGGCGACGCTCGGTTCGTACTACGTCAACGACTTCAACAAATATGGCCGCACCTGGCAGGTGCTGATGTCGGCGCACCCGGATTACAAAACCCGGCCGGAAGACATCGGTGCGATTTATGTCCGCTCCGATCGCGGTAGGATGATTCCGCTGTCGGCGTTCACCACGGTGAAATACACCGCCGGTCCGGACTCGCAGGATCGCTTCAACAACCTGCCCGCGGTGAAGATTTTCGGCAGCGGCAAGCCGGGCGTGTCGTCAGGTCAGGCGATCGAACGGGTCGAGCAATTGCTGAAAGAAACCCTGCCAAACGATTTCAGCTACGACTGGAGCGGTGCCTCGTTCCAGGAAAAGAAATCGGACGGTTCGAGCGGTATCGCGCTGGGTCTCGCCGCGGTGATGGTATTCCTGATTCTGGCGGCGCAGTACGAGAAATGGTCGCTGCCGCTGTCGGTGCTGCTGGCGCTGCCGTTCGGAACCTTCGGGGCGCTGGTGGCGGTCTGGGCGCGCGGCATGACCAATGACGTGTACTTCCAGATTGGTCTGGTGACACTGCTCGGTCTCGCCGCCAAAAACGCGATTCTGATCGTCGAGTTCGCGATGATGAAGAAGCACGAAGGCATGGGCACGGTCGAAGCGGCACTGGAGGCGGCGCGGCTGCGGTTCCGGCCGATTCTGATGACCTCGCTGGCATTCATCCTCGGCGTATTGCCGCTGGCGTTCTCGTCCGGCGCCGGTGCCCAGGCGCGCATTTCGGTCGGCACCGGTGTGATGGGGGGCATGTTGGCCGCGACTTTCCTCGCGATCTTCTTCGTGCCGCTGTTCTTCAAATTGATTGCGGATTTTCGTATCCGGCGTTCGCGCGTCAGCGCGGCGGTGAAACCGGAGGTGGCTCATGATTAATGCACGTCATATGCGGCTCGCGTTGTCGCTACTGTCGGTTTCCGTGCTCAGCGCTTGCGCGATCGGCCCGGATTACCAGCGACCGGAACTGGCGCTGCCGCAGCAGTGGCAAGCAACACCGGCCGAACAGGTCAGTGGCCTGCAACAGTGGTGGCAGAGTTTCAACGATCCGGTGTTGACCTCGCTGATCGAAGAAAGCTTCAGCCACAACAGCAACCTGAAAGCGGCCGTGGCAGCGGTGGAAGCCGCCGCTGCCCAGCTGCAACTGGCGCGCGCCGATTACTGGCCGACCGTGGATCTCGGTGTCAATGGCGTCAAGGCGCGCACCAGTGAAGTGGTGACGCCAGCCGGACAGCCGCTGACCACGACCACCTATCAGGCCGGTCTGGTGCTCGATTATGAAATCGATCTCTGGGGCAAGATCCGCCGTGCCAACGAAGCGGCGCTGGCCGATCTCGACGCTAACGTCGCGGCGCACGATGCCGTGCGCTCGGTGCTGGCGGCCAATGTCGCGCAAGCGTATTTCCAGTTGAAAGCGCTCGATCAGCAGATTGCGCTCGCCGAGCGCACGCTGCAGACGAGGCAGGAAAATGTCCGCTTGCAGCAAAAGCGGCTCGACAGCGGTTTGATCTCGCCGTACGACTTCGAGCAGGCGCGCAGCGAAGCGGAAGCGGTCGCCGCGCAAGTGCCGGCACAGAAGGCGGCGCGCGCGAAAGTGCAGACCGCGCTGGCGGTGCTGCGTGGCCAATCGCCACAAGCGATGGTGACGGCTTGGCAACAAGCGGCCAATGGCGACGCGAGCACGGTGTTGCCGAGCGCGCCCGTTGTCCCGATGGATCTGCCGTCGGAGTTGCTGAATCGTCGTCCGGACATCCGGCAAGCGGAAGCGCGCCTGAAAGCCGCCAACGCCCGCATCGGTGTCGCAAAAGCCGATTACCTGCCGTCGCTGTCGCTGACCGGTTTTGCTGGCGGCGTGTCCGATGCATTGAGCAGCGTGCTCGATGCGCCGGCGAAAGCCTGGGAAGTGGCGCTCGGGTTGTCCCAGCCGCTGACCAGTCTGTACCGGGTCAATGCCAATGTCGGTGCCGCCGAAGCCAACGCGCAAGCGCAGACGGCTGCGTATGTGAACACGGTGCAAACTGCGTTCAAGGAAACGCTGGATGCGCTCAGCACACTCAGCAGCACGCGGGAGATTCAAGCAGCGCAGCAGCGCCGCGTCGAAGCACTCAGCAACGGCTACCGCGTCGCCAAACTGCGTTACGATGCCGGCCGCATTGGCTATCTCGAATTGCTCGATGTCGAGCGTCAGCTCAGACAAGTGGAGCAGGAACAGGTACAAGCCCAGCTTGATCAGCTCAATGCCACGGTGGATTTGTACCGGGCATTGGGTGGCGGCTGGCAAAGCTGAGTCACCTGCCACGAGACGCAAAAACGGGTAGCCCATGGCTGCCCGTTTTTGTTTTGCCGGCCGGTTGCTCACCAGCTTGCTCGGCAGCACAGGAGCAATTTGTTCTCTTTACCTTGCCCGTTAGAACACTTGGTTCCGATCGGGGGGAAAGGCGTGCACCAATCGGCGATTCGTCATATCAAACAGCAGAGATGGGCTTGCCATCTGTCTGCAAAGGAACCGAATCGTGAAGCCAACAACCGCTGCTGTCGCTGCTGGTGAGGATGCCCCGGTCGCGTGCAATGTCTGCCGCAGTGAAATCCCGCTCAGCGCTGCCCTGACCCCGGAAGGGGAGCAATACGTTGAGCATTACTGTGGCCTCGACTGTTATGAAACCTGGTTTCACAAGCGTTGCGCCGAAGAGTACCCGGCGGTCAGCGCTTACGAGTGGCCCGCACCACGGGCATGGCGGTAGTTGTCAGTTGAGAAACGCGGTTGACCGGCTTGGGCCTCGCTTCGATTTGTGAAGTCGGCGGTATTTTGGCGCATAGCAGCATGGCAAAAAGCTGACGTTGCTGCTTAGCTAGATTGACGTACCCATTCGCATGCAGAGGGAACCGGCATGGAGGCGCCATCATCCAGTGCATTCTGGCGGCTGGCGGGGCTGTTTGGGCTGGTGTTTGGCGTTGCCATGTTGGCGACAGTGTTCGTCTGGCAATACGGACGTCAACAGGACAGCACCATCGCCCAGCAGCGGTTCGACGTCGAAGCCGATGAACTGCTCGCAGTCCTGAATCAGCGCATGCAGTCCTACGAAGCGGTGCTGCGCAGCGCCGCGGCCCTCTATGCGGCATCAGAAAATGTCTCCCGTACCGAGTGGCGCGAATTCACCGCCAGCCTGCGGCTCGATCTCAGTCATCCCGGTTTACAGGGCATTGGTTATGCGCCGCGGGTGCCGAAAGCCGAGTTGCGTCGGCACATCGAGCAGGCGCGCGCTGAAGGCCTGAGCCAGTATCAAGTGCAACCTGAGCAGGCATCGGCCTCGCACGATTACTTCCCGATCTATTTTCTGGAGCCGGTCGATTGGCGCAATTTGCGCAGCTTTGGATTTGATGCCGGATCTGACCCGATTCGTTGGCAGGCCATGCAGCAGGCACGCGATGAGGGCCGGCCGATGCTGACCGCGGCGCTGCCGCTCAGCGCCGTCGGCAACCAGCCGGCGTCGTTGGGCGTGGTGATGTTCTGGCCGCTGTACCGGCGCAGTGCGCTACCGGAGCCGCGCGCCGCATTGCTGCATGGCTTTGTTTTCAGCCGGTTCGCAATCGCCGATTTGATCCAGGGCGCGTTGGGCTCGCGACTGGAACAGCTGCATCTGATCGTCACCGATACAACAGCCGGTGCCAACAACGCGATTCTGTTCAGCACAGCACACGACAAGCGAATCGCACGCTTTGCCGCCGTCCGTGAATTGTCGATACCGGGGCGAAGCTGGCAGTTGCACCTGACCAGCACCCCCTACTTCGAAGCCAGTCTGCCAAGTGGCAGTGCCTTTACCTTGCTGCTGTCCGGCAGTTTTTTCGCCATGTTGCTGGCTACCATGATGGTGCTCTACGCGCGTCAGCGCGAGCGGTTGCATCGTCAGCAGATTGGGTTGACCGAGCAGCTGAAGCAACGCGAAGAGCGGTTCCGGATGCTGATGGACGGCGCACCGAATGCGATGCTGATGGTCGATGCCAATGGCTGCATCGAGTGGCTGAATCCGCAAGCCGAATCGCTGTTCGGCTACAGCAAGGATGAGTTGCAGAACCAGCCAATGGAGCTGCTGCTGCCTGAGCGCTATCGCCAGCAGCATGTCGGATTTCGGCTGGCATTCCAGCAGGCACCATCGCCGCGCCAAATGGGTTCCGGGCGCGAACTGTTTGCCCGCCGCAAGGATGGCAGCGAAGTGCCGGTCGAAATTGGATTGAGTCCGGTGCACACCGATGACGGCATCAAGACCATTGGCTCGATCATTGACCTGACCGCGCGCAAACACGCCGAAGAGCGCGCCCGCATGCTGGTGGAAGCGGCGCCCAACGCCATTGTGCTGGTCAATGCCAGCGGCGCGATCGAGCTGGTCAACAGTCAGACCGAGAACCTGTTCGGTTACAGTCGAAGCGAATTGCTGGGCCAGTCGGTGGAGATGCTGATTCCGGACAAATGGCGCGCGCAGCACCCGAAATTGCGCGAGGGCTATCACCAAGCGCCAGCGCAGCGGCAGATGGGCGGCAATCGCG
>DASUEK010000246.1:0-16224 GCA_036275115.1 Permianibacter sp.
CAACACGTCGGTCCGCCACGCATCGAATACGATATCCTGCGATGCGGACAAAAAACTGATTGCCACCGCCAGCGCGGCGAACAACAGTGGCTGCTGCACCGGCGACAGTTGCGCGATCTGCCACAGCACCACGGCAAGGCCGAGCTGGAAGCAGACCAGCCACCCCCGGCGACGACCGAGAAACGGCGGCTCAAACCGGTCGAGCAGCGGCGCCCACAGAAACTTGAGCGCATACGGCATCGCCACCAGACCGAGAAAACCAATGGTGGCGAGATCAAGCCCCTCGGTGGTCAGCCAGGCTTGCATCGCTTGGCCGGTCAACGCGAGCGGGATGCCGGAGGCAAAGCCGAGCAGAACAATGGCAGTATGGCGGCGCCAAAAGGTAAAACGCTCAGACAACATCACAAGGCGCACCCAAGTGAACGACTGGCCCGGATCAAGCCGACCAGCGCGCTCCGAATGAAAGGATGACGGCACGGTAATGAAGCAGGCATCGAAAGGCAATTGGCATGTGCTGGGCGCCGGCGCACAAGGTCTGCTGTGGGCTGGGGCGTTGACTGAAGCTGGGCAACCGGTTTGCCTGCTCGACAAACCGGGCCGTGACCCATTGCACACGCTGACCTATCAAGCCGGCAAAACGACGCGTCGAACCGTCGAAGTCACCAGTCAAGCGCTGCCACTGCCGGCCGATGCGCAGCGCTTGCTGGTCACCGTCAAAGCCACCGATGTCGATAGCGCTTTGCGTGCCCTCGGCCCGCATGCCGATGCGCTCGAACTGGTCGTGCTGCTGCAAAACGGCATCGGCGCCGAAACCATCGCCCGCACCTGTCTGCCGGCGGACACCGTCATCTGGCTCGGTACCAGCACCCATGGCAGTTTCCGCACCGCGCGGAATGCTGTCACCCATGCCGGCGTCGGCGGTATCTGGCTCGGCCCGGGCCGGGGCCAGTTGCCGACAGAGCGCCACCAAGCCGCCTTGACCAGCCTGCAACAAACCTGGCTGAACGTGCAGTGGGACGAGCAGATCCAGAGCCGGCTCTGGCACAAGCTCGCCATCAACAGCTGCATCAACCCGCTGACCGCCCTGCTCAACTGCCGCAATGGCGAGCTGTTGCAGCATCCGGTGGCGGCGCAGTGGCTGCCGGCGCTGGCGAGTGAAGCAGCCGCCGTACTGACGGCAATCGGTCATGGTCTGAGCAGTGCCGAATTGTTGCAGCGGGTGCGTGCAATCGCCGAACAAACCGCCAGCAACTACAATTCCATGCAGCAGGATTATCTGCATCAGCGGCCGACCGAGATCGACTTCATTACCGGCAGCTTGTTGCGGGCCGCGGCCATCCACCAATTGCAGCTACCGCACCACGCGGAATTGCTGACGCGCGTGCAACACCGACACGCTTTCGGAGTTTGACTGCGGTCACAGCCCGGACGATTGTCAGCCCCACGCCGGCAAATCCTGCCTACAATCTTGCAGATACTCGCCGGCCCTCGCGCCGGCACTCTCCGGTCTGCTGGTGGCCGGCAAAACAACAACGAAGAGTCTGATTCCGATGATGAGTTTGCGTATCCGCCAGGTCCTGGTGATTGCCATTCTGACCTTGCTTGCCAGTCTGCTGCTGATCGCCGTCGGCCAACAAGCCGCAACCGTGCGCGCCGCTGCGGTTGATGCGCTGCGTGAACAACAAAGCCAACAAGCCAACCGCGCGTTACTGCAGCTGATCGAACAAAGCCAACAATTCCTGCGCCGCGCCGCCCAGGACCCGCGCACCAAAGATCTGATCCGCAGTGGTGCGCAACCGGCCGTCGTCCGTGAACTCGCCAATGCCCGCAGCAGCTTCGGTTTCGACATCGCCTTGCTGCATGACCGCGCCAGCAACACGCTGTATCTGTCCGATGCGCCGAGCCGGCCGGGCGAGCTCTACGGTCTCGGCGATTACCTGTTGCAGCAGTACAGCGACAAACCGTCAACGCAGGTGGTGGAACAGGCGCTGCGCGAGCGCAAGCTGCTGATGCTGAGCGAAGCCATTCGCAGTGAAGGCCAAACCGTCGCCGTCATGATGCTCGGGCTGCCGCTCGATGCCAACCTCGCCAGCACCTTGTCGAGCCGAACCGGTCTCGATATCCAGTTTGATGTCAGCGAGAGCCTCGCTGGTGATCGCATTGCCTGGCCGGTTGGCATCGAAAGCAGCCATCGCCTGACCTTGGCACCGCTGGCCGAATTGCCGAGTCAGTCATCACTGTGGTGGCTGGGCGCCATTGTGGTGTTGATTCTGGGCGCAGGTGGCGCCTGGTGGCTCTGGCAGGACGGCCTGCGTGAAGAGCAAGCCCATGCCGCGCTGTTGCAAGCCGTGCAGCGCGAAAACGAAGGCCAGCGTGGCGCGCTCGCCAGCCTGCGCAGCGTGCCGGAAACTGCGCCATTGCAGCAGGCGATGCTGCAATGGCAGCAGCAAACCAGCCAGCAGGCGCAACAACTGGAAGTGCAACTGACTCGACTGCGCAGCCAGCATGATCAATTGGTCGAGCAGACCCGGCATGTGCTGCGCGAACGCGATGTCGCCGTCAATGCGCCGAAAACCAAGAGCGAATTCCTGTCGCGCATGGGCGACGAGATCACCACGCCGATGAACAGCATGATGAGCATGTTGCACCTGCTCGATCAGTATCGCCTGCCACAAGAGCCGCGCGAGCTGCTGACGATCGCCAGCCGTGCCGCCCGCACCTTGGTCGACAACCTCAACAATATTCTCGATTTCAGCAAACTCGACGCCGGTCTGTTGAAGCTCAACAAGCAACCGATGCCATTGCAGCCGATGCTGGAGTCGGTAGTCGCCGAATACGCCCATCACGCCAGCGCCAAGAACCTGAAACTGACCCACAGCATCAATCTCGATGTGCCGGCGGCAGCATTGGCCGATGAGGCGCGGGTCAAGCAAATTCTCGGCAACCTGATTGGTAACGCCGTGCGCTTCACCAAGGAAGGCGAAGTGGGTGTCTACGTCGATGTGCTGGAAAAAGACCAGCGCAAGCGGCTGCGCTTCTCGGTCAGCGATACCGGACAAGGCATTCCGAAAGATGCCCAGGCCGGGCTGTTCGATTCGCTCGACAGCCGCTCACGGCTGACCAATGCCAGCTTCGCCGGCCGCCTGCGGCTGATCGTCAGCAAGCAGTTGGCGGAATTGATGGGCGGCGAAATCGGTGTCAGCTCTGAAGTCGGCAAGGGCAGCCGGTTCTGGTTCACGATGACGCTGGAACCGGTCAGTCAGGAAACCAGCTCCGAACAAGACAAAACGCCGGCATGAGCCGGCGTTTTTTTGGGTACAGGCATGCGTGCCGAAACCGCACTCACGCGGTTGGGCGGCTGGCCAGCAGCTCTTTGACCGCGACCGACAAATCGGTAATCGGCACCGGTTTGGTGAACACCCGATCGGCGCCCATGCCGGCGGCAAACTCGAGGTAATTTTCCGGTTGGATTTTGCCGCCGCCAGAATAGGCAATGATGCCGACGTCCGGCGCGATTTCCCGCGCCTCGGCAATCAGCTCCAAGCCCTCTTTGTTGGGCATCAGCAAGTCGGTGATGATGATGTCGGCCGGCTGCAGACGGAACAGCTTCATTGCCACGTCACCGTCTTCGGCTTGCATCACGGTATGGCCATCGCGCTGCATGACTTGGGTCAGCATGCGCAGCACCGTGGGATCATCATCCACGATAAGGACCAGCGCCATCTTGGCAGCATCTCCTTGGTACGACATTCCTGCAGTTCTCCAACGACTGTTGGAAAACACAGCCGTCTCTTGGGCCAATCCTGCCCGCTCGGGTCAGGCCAAGCATAACGGAAGCCTGACTCGCTTGCACCTTGGCGATGTCAAGAACCCGAGCGGCAACTCAGACCAGTACGCTGGCAAAGCAATATTGGTTTAATTGTACCAGTTATATCACCAACTCTCCCATGCCGGCTTTGCCAGCCTGCGGCTCGCTCGCTAGCATGTCGACCTTCGCTTCTTTAGACGCCTTTGCCATGTTCCGTTCCCTGCTTCTGGCCTGCGGTCTGGTCTTGGCCGCTTGCGCCAGCCAAGCCCCCATCGGTCCGATTCATCCGGCCGAGCTGCGCGCCGCCGCCCCGGCCTTCGCCCGGTCGGAAACCGCACCGGCAGATGAAGTCGCCGCACTGCAGCAGGCATTGACAAAGCATGGTCCGGCCGAAGTGACGGTTTACTTCGCCGATTGGTGCCATGACAGTGTTCGGGAGCTGCCGCGGCTGCTGGCCTTGGTCGAAGCGCAGGCACCGGAGCGGCTCAAGCTGCAGCTGATTAACCTCGATCACGACAAACGCGACCCGGCTGGTCGCGCCGAGGCCGCCGGCATCACCCGGACGCCGACCATCGTTGTCCAGCGTAATGGCCGCGAGCTGGGCCGCATCGTCGAGCGACCACAGCTCACGGTCGGTCAGGATCTGATCGCCCTGCTCAACCAAGGACGCTGAACCGTGTTCGCGTGTCGCTCGCTCTCGCAGCTCAGCTCAGCGCAGTCACGGCGTTTGCACGGCCTGCCACGCGTCCGGCTGACTGGATTGCTGTCCATGTTGCTGTCGGTCGTGCTGCTGGGCGCCTGTCAGCACCGCACGCCATTACCGGCGAGCCCGTTCGAGGCCCGCAGCTACCAACTGTATTACGGCCATGACGCCGCCGAGCTGCAGCGCCTGCAACAAACCCTGCAAACCGGTGAACTGCTGATCCTCGACAGCCGCAAATTGTCGGCAACGCAGTTGCGCGACCTGCTCGACCACGCCGCCAAACGCAATGCCCGTGTCATTGGCTATCTCAGCATTGGCGAACTCGACAGCCGGGAGAAACCGGCGTTCGAGGCCTTCGTTGCCAGCTTGCCCGCCGCGGAGCAACAGCCGTTCGAGCAGGTGGCGCTGGAATGGAACGAGAAATTCGCGTCCTGGCGTATTGATGTCAGCGCCCCGGTCTGGCAGCGCTGGCTGCAAGCCCAGCACGAAAGTTTGGTTCGCCAAGGGCTGCATGGCGTTTTTCTCGACACGCCGGACACCGTCGATCGCTACCTCAGTCACCCGCACTGGTCGCGCGCCACCCGCATTGAAAAGGTGCAGGCCATGCTGGCTGTCATTCGCGAATTCAAAGCCGAGCGGCCCGACGATATTGTCCTGCTCAATCGCGGCTTGAATCTGATTGGCGAAGCGATTTGGCTCAATGAAGACGGCACCGACACGTTGGCCGGGCTGGCGCTCATGCAGCCGCATCCGCACAACCCCGATATCGTGCTGTATGAAAACGCCTACGCCAGCGACGATCCATGGACGCAGCGCATCGAAGCCGACCTGCGCGCCACTGCCGCAGCCGGCCATACGCAGGTGTTCACGCTCGGCTATCGCGACACCCTCGGTTCGGCCGAACGGCTGTTCACGCAAAGTGCGCGCGACGGCTTCATTGCCGGTTTTGCCGAGTCGAGCACCAGCCTGCACCAACACGGCAGCGAACGGCGCTGAGACTGGCGTTCGAAACAGCGAACCAAGCCGTCACGATCTGTAACAGTCTGGCGTCAGCGCTCGCGCCGGAAAGCCTTTGCGGGTGCAGTCAGTTATGCCAGACTTGCGCGCCATGACCATCTCCCCGTCACCGCATTTCGTCTTTCACAGGCTGCGCCATTGTTGGCGCGGCCTGCTGCTGCTTGCGTTGGCGCTGGTATTGGTCAGTCAGTCGTTCGGCCTTGTTCACCGGCTCGACAGCGTTCACCACCCAGCCGAAACACTTTGCGAAATCTGCGCCCACGCAGATCAAGGCAGCACGCCACTTGCGAGCGTACCGCCGATCGCAACACCGGCCCCTCAACCCTCCGTTTATCTCAGCCAGACGTCCGTAACGGCGTCTGTCTTCCGCAGCCAACCGCCACCGGCGCGCGGCCCACCGCAGTCATTCCACGCCTGATCACGACTCGCTACCGTCTGCATTGCTGATGGAGAGTCTGACTCGCCGCCACGCGTGCAGCGCCGCGGCCGTCACTGCGATCGCAACCGCTACCTGGCGAGCGGCGCCCTGTTGCCAACATTGGCCGCGGGCCCGTCGCCAACCGGTTTGCATGGTGTATCTGCAAACCCGCCACACTGCGTCAAGCACTGCGGGTTTGCTTGTGGAGTTTGCACAGATGTCCCGTCATTCGATGTTTCGTTTTGCCAATCGCACGTTCAGCACCACCGCTCTTACCGTCAACCAATCCCTGATGGCGCTGGCCGTGGCCGGCGCCTTGCTGACGCCGTTCGCCGCCAACGCCGCGACGGTGCGAGGTCAATTGCTCGACGCGAATCAAAAGCCCGTGGCCAATGCCCGCATCCGGGTACCGGCACTGAATCAAACCGTACAGACCGACCGTGACGGTCGCTTTGAATTGCAAGGCATCAGCGCCGGCAATGTGCTGCTGGATATCGAAGCCGGCCGGCACGGTCATTTGAACCGCGAAATTGCCGTGGGCGAAACGGACCAGAACCTGACCGTACAACTCGACGACGATGTTGAACACGTGGTCGTCAACGCCAGCGCCCTCGAACATCGCACGCTGGAAATGGCGACGCCGGCACAAGTGCTGGCCGGTGACGATCTGTTGAAAGCACGTGGCGCTACGCTCGGCGAAACCTTGGACAACCAACCGGGCGTCAGCGCCTCGTCGTTTGGTGCGGGTTCGTCACGACCGGTGATCCGCGGGCTTGGCGGCGCGCGCGTGCAAATGCTGCAAGACGGTGTCGGCACGCTCGACGCGTCGACCGTGTCCGCCGACCACAATGTTGCCGCTGAGCCACTGACCACCGAGCAAATCGAAGTACTGCGCGGCCCGGCCACGCTGTTGTATGGCAGCGGTGCGATTGGCGGCGTCGTCAACGTCATTGACCGACGGATTCCGGAAACCCGCAAAGACGGCATTGAGGGCGCCGTGGAGCTGCGCGGTCAGACCGCAAACAATGAGCGCAGCGTTGCCGCCGCGCTGGATGGCGGCAGTGGCGACCTCGCGTTTCATCTCAACGCGTTCACACGCGAAACCGACGACATCGAGATTCCGGGCGACGCCGAGCGCTTTCCGGACGCTGAGGAAGGCGAGCACGCAGGCGAGGAACTCGCACACGGCACGCTGGAGAACAGCAGCATCGAAGGCGATGGCGGCAGCATCGGCGCATCGTGGATCGGTGAACGCGGTTTTATCGGCATCGCCCTTAGTGCGTACAACAGCAACTACGGCGTGCCGGGCCACCATGCACACCATGAAGAAGTGCCCCCGGTTGTAGTGGAAGAAGAGCCGCCAGTGCGCATCGATCTGGAGCAGCGTCGCACCGATTTGAAGGCCCGGCTGGACGAACCGTTGTCCGGTTTCGAAGCATTGAAATTGCGCATCGGCCGCAATGACTACGAACACGTCGAGCTCGAAGGCGAAGAGGTCGGCACCTCGTTTGAAAATGCCGCCACCGACACGCGTCTGGAACTGGTCCACAAACCGCTGGCCGGCATGCGCGGCGTGATTGGCGTTCAAGTGACCGATCGCGATTTCACCGCGATTGGCGAAGAAGCCTTCGTGCCACCGTCGACCACCGAAAGCAATGCGCTGTTCTTGGTGGAGGAGCGTGAACTCGGCAAGCTGCATCTGGAAGGCGGCATCCGCTACGAGCAGCAGAAGGTCTCGCCGGAATCAGCGCAACCACGGTACGACGACAGCGCGTTCAGCTGGTCGGTCGGCGGCGTATACGACCTCGGTGCCAACTGGTCGACTGCGCTGTCCTATGCCCATGCCGAACGGATGCCGAGCGCCGAAGAGCTCTACTCCGATGGCCCGCATGTCGCAACCCAGAGTTACGAAATCGGTGACGTCAACCTCGGCATCGAAACCGCCAACAATATCGATCTGAGCCTGCGCTACCACGGCGACAGTGCCAACCTGAACCTGTCGCTGTACCGCAACGCCGTCAGTGATTTCATCTATGCCAGCGCCACCGGCGCCGAACTCGATGAACTGCCGGTGTTCCAGTACTTCCAGGCTGACGCCACGCTGCAAGGCATCGAGCTCGCCGCCGACTGGACTTTCTTCAGCGCAGAGGCAGGCGACTGGATCCTGCGCGGCTTCTACGATCAGACCACTGGCGAACTCGACGACGGCGGTGATCTGCCGCGTATCCCGCCGGAACGGCTCGGCCTCGGTCTCGATTTCGACAGCGGCGATCTGCGCACCAGCCTCGATGTGATCGAAGTGGCCGAGCAAGATGACGTGACCGCATTCGAAACCGAAACCGACGGCTACACACTGGTCAATGCCGGCCTTATCTACCGCGTCTATGTCGGCGACCACACTGCCGATCTGTTCCTGCGCGGCAGCAACCTGCTTGACGAAGACGTGCGTCTGCACACGTCGTTCCTGAAAGATATCGCGCCGCAAATGGGGCGGTCCTGGCAGGCCGGTGTGCGATTCAGTTTCTGAGCACCACAAAAAAAAGGCGCCGCAAGGTGCCTTTTTTCACTGTCGCAAAGCATCACCAAAACCAGGCAAAGACAAACGTACCGAGCATGGTAAAGGCAATCGCAATCTTGGCGATCAAACCCAGCATGGTGCCAAGCCAGGCAGCAAAACCGACCTGATGCGCCTTCAGTTGATCACCATGGGTCATCAATTCGCCGATCACCGCGCCGACAAACGGAAATACCAGCAGGCCCCAGAAGCCGACCAGAATGCCAAACACCGAGCCCAGCGTCGCACCGAGGATGGCCGCTTTCGAGGCACCGGCTTTTTTGGCACCGAGCGCCGCCGCGACCCAATCGACCACAAACGACAGCACCATCAGCGCAAACAGCCACCACACCGTACCGACACCAATCCGTTGGTAGTCTTCCAGCCAGGCCGCCAGCCACATGCCGGCAAACAGAAAGGTGGTTCCCGGCAGCAACGGAAAAACAATGCCGACCAGACCGATGCCGATCAGTGTCACCACGGTAGACCAGAGCAAAAATGTCGTCATCAAACGCCCTCGTTGGATTTCAGCATTGGATTCTATGCAAGCGCATGTTGCCACACAGATATAGCCGCACCGCCCTGCTCAGTGCTTCCTGCCATCAGGACGAGCAGGAAATCTCCAGCCGCTGCGCCCAATCCGGCGGCAGTGCGGCATAGGCCTCGTGTTCCGGCTGTTCGTCAAATGGCCGGCGCAGAATCTGCTGCAGTTTCTGCACTTCGGAAAAATCGCCGGCCTGCGCTTTTTCGATGGCGATCTGGGCGAGGTGATTGCGCAGCACATATTTGGGATTGTGCCGCTGCTGTATCGCCTGCCGCTGCGGCGCGATGCTGCCTTCGCGAACGAGCCGCGCCCGCCACTGGTTGAGCCAGGCGGCTGCCGCCTCGCGGTCGGCAAATTCATCGAGAAACCGATGATCGGAAGCGTCCGCCACATTGCCGAGCTGGCTCAAGGCCCGGAACGTACGCGGATAATCGGCGCCGGTTGCGGCCATCAATTTGAGCAATTCGCTCGACAGCACCCGGTCGTCATCCTCCGGATGCGTCAGGCCCAGTTTGCCGCGCATCAACGTGGAATAGTGCTCGACAAGCATCGGCTCGTAGTCCGCCAAGGCTTCGCCGAGCGCGTCTTTTTCCAGCAGCGGCAACAAGGCCTCGGCAAACCGGCACAGATTCCACAGCGCCACCGTCGGCTGCTCATCAAACGCATAACGGCCCGTGTGATCCGAATGGTTGCAGACATAGCCCGGGTTGTACGCATCCATGAATCCGAACGGTCCGTAATCGAGCGTCAGCCCGAGTACCGACATGTTGTCGGTGTTCATCACCCCGTGGGCAAAACCAAACGCCTGCCACTGCGCCATCAACAAGGCAGTCCGGCGCACCACGTCCTGAAAGAAACGCAGGCCCGGTTGCTGGTCGTGCAGGTAGTGCGGGAAATGTTCGGTGATGGTGAAGTCCAGCAAGCGCTTCAAGGCATCATGCTGTCCCGTCATCGCGAAATACTGGAACGTGCCAAAACGGGTATGGCTCGGCGCCATCCGAACGACGGTCGCGCCAGTTTCCACCGTTTCCCGATAGACTTTTTCCTGCGAACCGATCACGCACAGCGCGCGCGTGGTGGGAATGCCAAGCGCATGCATGGCTTCCGAGCAGAGAAATTCGCGGATCGACGACCGCAACACCGCGCGGCCATCCCCCATGCGCGAAAATGGCGTTTGACCAGCGCCTTTCAAATGCAACTGCCACGGTTCGCCTCGGCTGTTGCGCACTTCCGTCAGCAACATCGCCCGGCCGTCGCCCAGTCGCGGTACATAGACACCGAACTGGTGCCCCGAATACACCATCGCGCGCGGCTGCCAGCCGGTGATCGAGGCCGCGCCACTGAACAGGGCGGGCAGCTCCGGCCGCTCGGCTTCACTGGCATCGAGGTCGATCAAGGCTGCTGCCTCGGCGCTGAACGCGACCAATGCGGGCGAGGCGAGCGGCGTCGGCGTCACTGGCACCGAGAACGGCTCGCCGAGGCGGGCGAAGTGCGGTTGGTAATCGAGTGATTCCAGGCGAGGCATGGCAAAAAACCGAAAGCGGAGTGCTAAGGCGCAGTATACGGATAAGCCGGCACAAGCGCTTTCACGCCAGCCATCGCAGTGCGACAATGGCGGCCTGCCCTGTCGCCACCGAGCGCCATCATGCCCATCCCGACCCCGGCCGATCTCGCCACGTTGCAAGCGTTTCTGGTCTCCGATGCTGTCAGCGAAGAATGCTACGACTATGTCCAGACCCATGGCTTTCTGACCGCGCTGGCCATTTCGCCCGTGGAGGTGCCGGAAAACGAATGGCTGGCCGAAATTTTTGTCGAAGAGCCGGAGTTCGCCGACGAGGACGAGCAGCAACAAATCGAAGGCACGCTGCGCAACCTGGCCGATTACATCGCCCGTGAACTGTACTCCGGCAAACCGCTGCGGCTACCCTGCCCGCTGCTGCTCGGCGACGATCCGGATGCCGCACCGCTGCGCGGCTGGGCGCTCGGCTTCATGGATGGCGTCAACCTGCGCGAAGACGCCTGGTTCGAACCGGACGAAGAAGAGGTCGGCGAACTGTTGCTGCCGATCGCGCTCGCCGCTGGCGTATTCGAAGACGATCACCTCGATCAGATTTACGAAGACCCGCATCGCTTGCGCACCGTGCTGGCGCAGATCCCGGACTCGATTTCAGAACTATACTTGCTCTATCGCGAGGAGTGATGGACGAACCGGCCTGACCCTTCGTTCAGCGTACGGATACCGTTTTGGGACATCGGATGATGGGGTTACGCGCTGCGATTTGTCTGTTCTCCGTGCTCCTTACCGGAATCGTCACTGCCGGCGACGGGCGGCAGCTGGTCATGGTCAATGCACCGTATGCGCCGTTCGTCAACGACGAGGATGACCCGCTCGGTGATGGCATTGATATCGATATCGCACGGGAAGCCTTACGCCACGCAGGCTACACCGTGGTCGTCAAACGGGTGCCCTGGAAACGGGCACTGACCATGCTGGAATTTGGTGAAGCGGACTTCACTACCTCGATCAGCCACACCGCACAACGGGAAGACTTTCTGGTGTTCAGCGTCGGCTACCGGGAGTCCGCGCGCTACCTGTTCTACACCGTCAAAGGTAGTCCACTGACCATACGCAGCCTGCAGGATCTGCAAGGCCATTCCGTTGGCAGCACCGCCGGCTTTTTCTACCCCACCCTTTTTCTTGAGACACCCGGCATCGTCATCAATGAAGGCAATGACATGTCATCGACGGTGCGCAAACTTCTCGGCGGCCGCACCGAACTCATCATTGTCAATGCGATTGCGGGTCGGTGGGAAATCCAGCAACTCGGCCTGGAACATCGGTTGCAACGGCAGCCATTCGAACTGTCCAGCGCGTACGATGCGCCGACCTACATGGCGTTTTCTCGCAAAACTCAATACACCGAAGCACTGGCCGCACTCAATGCCGGCCTGACACGCATGAAGCAGGACGGCAGCCTCAGCCGAATCGAAACACGCTACCTTCAGACCAAATCGGCAACCGACACCGACCCCACCAAGTGAGCGGCGCTGTTTACAAGCGCTCCATCGCAATGAGGTGCTGTTCGGCGGCGCGCAAGACGTTTGCGCGATCAGCCGGATCACGCTTCAACCAACCCCGCACGATCGGCGCCATGCGCTGGTTCTTCAGCCAGCGCTCGGCATGGCGATCAATGAAATGCCAATACAGGCTATTGAACGGGCAGGCGCGCTCGCCGGTTTTGTCTTTGACGCGGTAATGGCATTGCTCGCAGTGATTGCCCATGCGATGGATGTAAGCACCGCCGGAGACATAGGGCTTGGAACCGAGCAAGCCGCCATCGGCGAACTGACTCATGCCACGGGTGTTCGGCAGCTCGACCCATTCCAGCGCATCGATGTAGATGCCGAGATACCAGGCATCCACTTCGTCCGGATCGCAGCCGGCCAGCAAGGCAAAATTGCCGGTGATCATCAAGCGCTGGATGTGATGGGCGTAAGCGTTTTGCAGTGAGCCTTGAATGGCCTGTTGCAGACAACGCATTTTCGTTTCGCCGGTCCAGAACCACCATGGCAGCGGCCGCTTGTGCTGCAACGCGTTCTGTTCACGGTAGCCCGGCATTTTGGCCCAGTAAACACCGCGCACGTATTCGCGCCAGCCAAGGATTTGCCGGACAAAGCCTTCGACCGACGCGAGCGGATAACGGGTCGGCTCTGCCTCGTAGGCAGCGATGGCGGCGTCGACCACTTCCTGCGGTGTGATCAGCTTGGCATTGAGCGCAAACGACAGGCGCGAGTGAAACAGCCAGTTTTCGCCGTCGGCGAGTGCATCCTGAAAGCGGCCAAACCATGGCAGGCGATGACTGATGAAATTGCGCAAATCGGCCTGCGCCATCCGACGCGTGGTCGGCCAGAAAAACGCTTCAGCATTTGGTGCGCCAAAATGCGGCACGCCGGCCTCGACAATTTCCTGCCACAATGCCGACAAATCCTGCTTACGCCAGGATTCGAGCGGCAGCGCCGGTTCACCGTCCCAGCGCTCGCGATTGTCGGCGTCGTAATTCCACTGACCGCCGACCGGCTCGCCGGCCTTGCTGACCAAAATGCGGTGGCGCTGGCGCAGCTGCCGGTAGAAATACTCCATCCGGTATTGCTTGCTGCCAAAGAACTGTGCGACCGCGTCACGCTCGGTGTAGAAATGTTCACTGTCATACACCGTGACTTGCAGATCAGGATCAGCCGAGAGTGATCGCAATTCCTGATCCAGTCGCCATTCATCCGGCTGTTGATAGGCGACGGCCTGACAAGGCTGCGCGACCAGCACGTCACGCAGCAGCTGGACAAACGACAACCGGCTCGCCGGTTCACCGATGCGCACATAATGGACGCGGTGGCCAACCTTGCGCAGCGCCTCGGCGAACGCGCGCATGCTGGCGAAGAACGCCAGCAGTTTCTGGGCGTGGTGTTTGACGTAACAGCTTTCCTGCTGCAACTCGGCCATCACGTACAGCACATCATCGCGCCGTTCGCGAAACCAGGAATGCCCGGCATGCAGTTGATCGCCGAGGATCAAACGGACCTCACGAACGGCAGTCATCGACATGCTCCTGTGTGGCGGCGGAGATGCGACGGCTGCGACAGGCGTCCGAGCAGTACTTCACCTCGTCCCAGACCTTGGCCCAGCGCTTGCGCCAACGGAAAGGCCGTTGACAGACCGGGCAGTGCTTTTCCGGCAAATTGGCTTTCGCAACACCACGCATCACACGGCCCCCCTTTTTTTCAGATTCATCTCGCCGTTTTTTTTACTCACAACCCTTGCAACGACAGCTGGCCGTGAGGGGTTTCTTGCTCGTCGCGCTTTCGCCGGCTGTCGACATCGCGCCGCTGACGCCAGCGGCTGCCGTGTTGTTCGAGCACGCGGGCCGATTCGGCGCTGCCATTGACCTGCTGGCGCCAGGCATACATGCGCTCGCGTGCCGCGATAAGGCTTTGGCCCGGGTCAACCACCGGCGCCGGAAAATCCGAACCGATCCGCACACCGCAGCGCTGTTGCAATGACACCGGCATCCGCCAGGGCTCGAACAGAAAACTGTCTGGCACCCGGCGCAGTGCCGGCAGCCAGCGCCGGACAAACTGGCCTTGTGGGTCCTGATCGCGCGCCTGTTTGATCGGGTCGTACAACCGGATCACGTTGATGCCGGTGACGCCGCTCTGCATCTGGATTTGCGGGTAGTGAATGCCGGGCTCGTAATCGAGAAATTCCCGCGCCAAATGCTGAGCAAGCGGCGGCCAATGCAACCAAAGTTGATAACTGGCGACACTGACCAGCATCGCGCGCATGCGGAAATTGAGCCAGCCGGTGTGCGCCAGATAGCGCATGCAGGCATCCACCAGCGGCAAACCGGTTTCCCCGCGCTGCCAGCAGGCGAAGCGGTGCGGATCAAATGCCGCTTCGCGCAGACCGATGAAGCCCTGATGCACCGGCCGCTGTTCAATCTGCCATTCGCTTTCCAGTTTCTGGATGAAATGGCAATGCCAGTGCAGCCGCTCTTCAAAGGCCTGCAATTGCCGCAAAGCGTGCGCGGCACCGGGGCGCGGATCAGCGGCAAGTTCCGCCTGCAAGGCCCAGGTGCCTTGCACCACGGCGCGCAAGCTGAGCACACCGTGGGCGAGATACGATGACAAGCGCGAGCAACTGCTGGCGGCGGTCAACGGGCTCGACAAGCCGCTGCGATAGCGCAGCAGGCGGCTGCGCCAGAAGCTGGTGAGAACGTTTTCCGCCGCTCGGCGACCGCCACGCTGACGAGCCGGCTTGTCATCACCAGCGGTCGACACGTTACGCAAAATGGCGACGGTCGGCTGGGTGAGTAACGGTGAAACCTCGGCAGCCAATGCTGACTGCGGCTGCGCCGGCAAACGCCAGACCGATTGCTGCATCAGCGCCAGCCAGCGTGCCGACCAATCATCGCGACTAGGCAGGCAACGGACGACGCCATGCTGACGAAACTCTTGCCAGACGATGCCATGCTCACGGCAAAACGCCGCGACCGCACGGTCACGGGCAAAGCTCAGCGCATTGCCGGTTTCCTGATGGCTCCACAGCGCCGCGATGGCAACGCGTGCACGCAGCGCAGCGAGCACCTCCACCGCTTCGCCGATCTGAACATCCAGCCACAAGCCATGGCGACGCAAATCACGGTCCAGCTCGCGCAGGCTTTCCAGAACAAATGCCAGTTGCGCGCTGCTGCTGTCTGGCGCCTGCCACAGCGACGGTTCGATCACATACAGGCAGTGCACCGGCCCTTCGCTGGCGGCGCGCGCCAATGGCTCGTGATCGTGCACCCGCAAATCACGCTTGAACCAGACCAGTTGCAGTGCCGTCATCGAGCGTCGCCGTCATACCGAAAAGCAATAACCGAAAACCAGTAACCGAAAAACAAGAACCGAGAACCAGGGATCAAAAACCGCGTGCGGTCAGCAAAAAAGCAGAACGGGCCAATTTGGCCCGTTCTGTTTACGTTGGCGAAGGCAATCGCGATCACTGCGACGACGGTTTGCCTGAATTGTCCTGATTGTCATTCGCCGGCGCCGCCACCGCGTCCGGCTCGCCGCCGGTGGCCAGTCGGGCCTTGCCCGGTTTGCTCTGCCAGAAGCCGCCGACATTGACCGCCTGCCAGGCCAGCTTGATCCAGCGCAGCAGCGCAAAGCTGAGCCAGATCGCCCACAGCAGCATCGCGCCTTTGTAAAGCCACATCGGCACCGAGATCACGCTGACATTCGGCAGCTCATCACTGCTGTAATCGGCGAACCAGTTCAGTTGATTGCCATACGAACCATTGCCGGTCAGCATCATGTCCGGTGACGACAGCAACGCGGCCGGCACCGAGCCAACCAGCACCAGCACGGCGATCACGCTGAACGCCATCAGGGCAAACTGTTGCAGATTGAAGATGCCACCTGTCGGCATGGTCAGTTGCTGTTCGCGCCAACGCAGCACCAGGAACCAGACCACGAGCAGCGCCAGCACCCACCACGACACGGTCGACAAACCGAGCCCGAGCAGCAACCAGTCGCGGAACGGCACTGAGGTCAGGCCGCTGCGCGCGAGCACAAATGCCAGCGCAATGAACACCAGCAGCGCGCTCCAGTACAGCACGGCCGGGCCGAGTGTCGGGCCGCCGGT
>DASUEK010000247.1:0-4785 GCA_036275115.1 Permianibacter sp.
GTGTGGTCCTGGCTGGCGCAGCTGCGCCCGGATCTGCCCGGTCCGGTCAGCACCTGGCACGCGGCCGTCAGCCTGTTTGCCGATCCGTTTTATGACAATGGCCCGAATGATCAGGGCATCGGCTGGAACATTCTGCATTCACTGGCGCGGGTTGGTGTCGGTTTTGGTTTGGCTGCTGCCATCGGCATTCCGCTTGGTTTTCTGATCGGTCGCTTTGCTTTTGTCAGCGGCATGTGCGCGCCCATCATCAGTCTGTTGCGGCCGGTCTCGCCACTGGCGTGGCTGCCGATCGGCCTGCTGGTGTTTCAGAAAGCCGATCCGGCCTCGATCTGGGTGATCTGCATTTCCAGCGTGTGGCCGATTCTGATCAACACCGCACACGGTGTCCGCAGCGTGCCGCAGGATTATCTGAATGTCGCCCGCGTGCTGAACCTGAGCGAATGGAAAGTGTTTACCCGCATTCTGTTTCCGGCGGTGCTGCCGTATCTGATGACCGGCATCCGCTTGTCGATCGGCGTGGCGTGGCTGGTGATTGTCGCGGCAGAAATGTTGACCGGTGGCATCGGGCTTGGTTTCTGGGTCTGGGACGAATGGAACAACCTGAATGTCGCCCACATTCTGATCGCCATTTTTATCGTCGGCCTGATCGGCCTTGCGCTGGAGCAGAGCCTGATGCTGCTGGCGCGTCGTTTCGCCTACAGCTGAATCCAACGAAACAATGGTGCGTCGGTCATGAACAAACTCAATTCACGATTTGTCAGTGTTGAACAGGTCGATATGGTGTTTCAGGGCCGCAAGGGTCGGTTTCAGGCGCTCGCCGATATCAATCTGACCATCGCCAAAGGCGAGTTCGTTGCACTGATTGGCCATTCCGGTTGCGGCAAATCGACCTTGCTGAATCTGATTGCCGGGTTGCAAATGCCCAGCCGCGGCGTGGTGATTTGCAATAACCGCGAAGTCGCCGGACCACGGCCGGAGCGCGCCGTGGTGTTTCAAAACCATTCACTGCTGCCTTGGCTCAGCTGCCACGACAATATCTATCTGGCGGTCGAACGGGTGTTTGCTGATCGGGAAAACAAAGCCCGGCTGCGCGAGCGGACCCGGCAAGCGCTCGACTTGGTCGGCCTGAGTGCGGCCGCACACAAGCTGCCGCAGGAAATTTCCGGCGGCATGAAACAGCGCGTTGGCATTGCCCGGGCGCTGGCGATGGAGCCACAAGTCTTGCTGATGGACGAACCGTTCGGCGCGCTTGATGCGCTGACCCGCGCCCATTTGCAAGATGAACTGTTGCAGATCGTTGCGCGCACCGGCTCGACCGTGGTGATGGTCACCCATGATGTCGATGAAGCGATTCTGTTGTCGGACCGGGTGGTCATGATGACCAATGGTCCGGCAGCAACCATTGGCGAAATTGTAGCGGTGGATCTGCCCCGACCACGCGAGCGACTGGCGCTGGCCGAGTCGCCACGCTATCACCAGTTGCGCGCGCAATTGCTGGCGTTTTTGTATCAGAAGCACCGGCATCACGAAGTGGCCTGACACCCGGGGCCTGCCCACCTGCCATCAAGCCATCGCGGGCAGGCGCGGCGGCAACGGTGCACGGTTCGCGCGCGGATATTCATGCAACCAGCCCGGCACCAACGCCGGTGCCATCGCCTTGGCGTACACATAGCCTTGCACGGTATCCGCGCCATGACCGCGCACAATTGCCAGGGCGGCTGGCGTTTCAACACCTTCCACCGTCAAGTGCAAGCGCAGATCCCGCGCCATGGCGGCCAGATGCTGCAGCAGCACTTGCCGGTTGCTGTCCTGCTCCAAGGTGCGGACAAAACTGCGATCACATTTGATGCCGTGAATCGGCAAATCGACCAACACACCGAGTGAAGAAAAGCCGGTGCCGAAGTCGTCCATCACCACGTCAACACCGAGCATCTGCAAGTGCCGCAACACGTCGGCAAGACCGGAACCGGCGGCCATCAGCGCATGCTCGGTCATTTCCAGTTGCAACCAGCCGGGCGGGATGTGCAGAACCTTCAGCTGGGTTTTCAGCCACGGCAAAAAATCTGCCGCCAGCAAACTGTCCGGCGCCATGTTGACCGAGATGCCGGCGCACAGCGGCGCCAGACTGCGCCAAGCAGCCGAGTCATGCAGCGCGCGCAACAGAATGGCGCGATCGATGGCAATGGTTTGCCCGGCCCGCTCGCAGGCGAGCAAGAACAGTTCCGGCGACAACGGCCCGAGCGTCGGATCCTGCACGCGCAGCAGGGCTTCGAAGCGTATGCCCGCTGCGGACTGCTGCTGCGGTACCAGGGGCTGATAGTGCAGCTGCAGCGCGTCCCGTTGCTGCAGCATGGGCAAGCGCTCGGCGATCAGTGCCAGCTGTTGCTCCAGTGCGGTTTTGGTCGGCGCTGGCATGGTGCGCAACAAGGACAACGCGCGGTTGTGCAGGCGCTGGCGCACCGCATCGACATGCAACGACAGCGTTTGATAGGCCGCGATCAGCACCACCACCAGCATCAGCACCGGCAGCATCAGTTCGTTGTCTACCTTTGGCACCAGACTGTCGGCACGCAGCGGCAGCACATTGGCAAGCAACCAATGCAGCACCAACACCGCCAGCGCGGCAAGTGATTTGTCCCACCATGACAACGGCCGAAACGCTGTCGCCATCGCCCGCAGGCGAGCGGCACGATGACGCAGCGACAACACCACTGCCAACACGGACGCAAGCAGCACTGCCGCCAAGGCAAACGGCCAGCGCAGCGTGCCGCTGAGCGCGCCGTAAGAGGCCATCAGGCCGGCATGGGCAAGCAACATGCCGGTGGCAAGTCCGGCGGCTGCCAGCGCGATCCGTTCCGGCCGCTGGGTACTGGTCAATGTCGGCACCGTCCAGCGCGCCGCCAGCATCATCGTCACCAGCGCGAGCAAGGCTGGCAGCAAACGGATATCGCGTCCGGCCAGCGCCGGGTAGTTGAGCAGACCGCCGCCATCGAGCGCCCAGACGAGGCTACCGACGGCCACCGCCGTGCGCGCGAACGCTGCCTGCCGCTCCAGCGGTTCGAGCGCGAGCGCGGCCTGTTCAACCAGACGCTGACAGAGGTGGACAACGAGCAGGGCAAAGGCGAGAAAAATCAGGCTGCCCGGCCCCAGCGGGAACGGCAGCACCGCCAACTCGGCGGGCAACGACAACGGCGACACAACCTACCCCGGCTAATCCGGCAGGCATGGTGGCATCCCGTCCAACCTTGCGTGCGTATGAGACACCGGCGAAGTCTAGGCTTTTATGTACTGTCGCGCCAGATGAAAGCCGCTTGATCGGCTCGACTGGCGTCCCGTCCGAACTGATCTAAGCTCAGCGATGGTGGCCAGTTTTCGGGACGTGCGTGCTGCATCGCACAAGTGCCCCGAGCGGCCTGCCCGCACGGATACGGCGGCTTGGGGTTTGAGCATGAGCACCGAAACGGATGACATCTTCTTCACCGACCTGCCGGCCAGCAGCGCGACCGAAACGCCAGTCAGCGAGCCGGAACGGCTGGTCGGCTACGTCGGCGCATTGCCGGCGTCATTGCGGCAGACTCTGCTCGATGCCTTTGCTGACGCGCAACTGGAGTTGCGCGATGAGATCTCTGCTGAAACCCGGTTTGCGCTTTTGCCTGCTACTGCCGAGCGACCGTTTCATTGGCCGAACAATCATCAGGGCGGACCGGCGCTGTACTTCCAGCCGAGTGAAGAAAGCCCGGCTGCCAGCGCCGATCTGACCATCAACTTTCTCGAAAGTGCGAGCGGCGCTGCCATCGCCCAGCGCATCCGGCAAACCGTCGCCGGTTTCGAACAGCTGCGCCGCCTGCAGCAACAAGTCACCGACTCCACCCACGTCGCCATGCACGCGATGAGTTTGAATGCCGAACTGGGCCGGATTCTGGAGTTCGTCGAAAAAAGCTATGAATGCGCCGACGAAGCGGCGCTGGCCCAAGCCGCGCTGCAATGCCTGAACAGCATGCAAATGGACAGCGTGATTCAGTTTGACGCCAGCGGTCGCCATTACAGCAACGGCGGCACGGCAACCGACGCTGAGCGGCACCTGCTAACCGACAGCCGCAGCAAGGGCCGTATTGTCGACCACGGCGCGATCAGCCTGTTTCATTACCCACGGGTGTCGGCCTTGATCCGCAACATGCCGCTCACCGATCTGCAGCGCTATGGCGTGCTCAAGGACCACCTCTGCCTGCTGTTCAATGGCCTCGAAGCACGGGCCACCGCCCTGCACACCGAACAGCTCGCCAACACGCGCGCCCATCGCAGCCTGATGACCGCCAAAGTCATCCACGGCATTCTCGCCGACATGGACGAATACAAACGCGCCTTCACCCAGCGCAGCAGCGAAATTCTCGAGAACCTGCTGCTGGACTTGCGCACTGCGCTCGCCGAACTCGCTTTGAATGAAGCCGAGGAAGACAAACTGCAAACCCTGGTCGAAACCGCCAACAATGCCTTCGCCGAGTTGTTTGCCGAATCGGAACAGCGCGACAGGGTGTTCAATGAAATCCTCGGCAAACTCACCGTTCTGCTGCAGGCCGAGTAACCCAGACCGGGCGACAGTGACAACGTGACGGATCGACAGCAAGGCGCTCCAATCTGGCGCCAACAGATCGGATGGGTGCTTGGTCTGGCAGTTGCCTACACCGCAACCGCCTGGCTTTGCCTTGAGCTGGCCCGCCATCCCGGCAGCATTGCGGCCATCTGGTATGCCAATGCCGTTGCCATTTGCTACCTGACCGCCGCACC
>DASUEK010000248.1:0-20754 GCA_036275115.1 Permianibacter sp.
CAACCACAAGCGCGGCTATTGCGAGCATTACGCCAACGCCGTGACCTTCCTGTTACGCGCCGGCGGTGTGCCGGCACGGGTGGTGGTCGGTTATCAAGGTGGTGAGTGGAATCCGTATGGCAATTTCCTGACCGTGCGTCACCTCGATGCGCACGCCTGGCTGGAATTCTGGCGCGCCGGTGACGGCTGGATACGGCTGGATCCGACCGCGGCAGTGTCGCCGCTGCGTATCGATCAGTCGTATCTGGATCGCATTGCCCGGCGTGACAGCCTGATGAATTTCTCCGGTTGGGACAGTGTCGTCACGCTGACCGGCGATGCCACCGATTGGACGCTGGTGAAATGGTGGCAACAGGCCAATCGCTGGTTTGAAGCGAACGTGGTCCAGTTCAATGCCGATGCCCAACGCGACTGGCTGGAAAATCTCGGCTTGCCGAAATTGTCGATGGCCGATCTGGTGCGCATTCTGGTGATCGGATTGTTGCTGATGCTGGCGATCAGTGCCTGGCTCATCCTGCGCTCGCGTCCGGTCCGCGATCCGGTGGCGCGCATTTATGCCGCGTTCTGTGCCAAGCTGGCGCGCGCTGGCATCCGGCGTGAACCGCACGAAACGCCGCAGGATTTCCTGCGCCGGGCGCAGCGGGCCTTCCCCGCCGAGCGTGGCGAATTGCGAGCTTTCGTCGAGGCCTATGTCACGCTGCGTTACGGCACCGGTGGTTCCCAGCGCGAATTGGCGCAGCAGTGGCGGCGGTTGCGTTGGCGCCGCTTGAAAGCCCTGTGATGTGCTTGCGGTGATCGTGAAGGGGCTTGCCGGCGTGGCGTGCCGTTTTGCCGGCCTGTCGCAGGTATAATGCCCCCGCTTGAGTCTTCCGGTTGCCGCCAGAGCGGCAGCTGGCCGTGTGTTTTCAGGATGGGTTCTGATGAGTCTTGCCGATATCCGGGCGTTTTTGCACTGCGAAACCCCAGATGCCTGGTTGGCGCGTGCCAACGCGGAATTGCCAACGCTGCTGATCGATCACGCCCACTGCGAAAAGAAAGCCGCGTCGACCGCGATGAGTTTGATGTACCGGTTTCCGGAGCGGCATGCCTTGCAGCACCAGCTGTCGCGGCTGGCGCGCGAGGAGCTGCGCCATTTTGAGCAAGTGATGGAATTGATGCAGGCCCGCGGCGTCAGCTACGGCACCTTGTCGCCGGCGCGTTACGCCGCCGGTTTGCGCGCGCATACCCGCAAGCCGGAAGCGGAGTATCTGGTCGATGTCCTGATCATCGGCGCCTACATTGAAGCGCGTTCGTGCGAGCGCTTTGCTGCACTGGCTGAAGTGGTTAATGATGACGAGCTGGCGAGTTATTACCGCTTCCTGCTGCGCTCGGAATCCCGGCATTTCCGCAATTACCTGGATCTTGCCAAGCTGTATGCCGAGGCGGATATCAGTGAGCGGGTGCGGCAATTTGGTGTCTGGGAGGCGGAGCTGATTGCCAGCCCGGATCCGCAGTATCGCTTTCACAGCGGCGTACCGGCCTGAGCCGATCGTGCGACAGAACAAAAACGCGGCCTTCAGCCGCGTTTTTGTTTTTCCTGCCTGCAATGCTGTCAGCGAGACGCTGTTACAAGCGCAGGCCGCCGTCGATTTCCAGCACGCGGCCGGTCAGGTAATCGTTTTCCAGAATGAATTGCACGGTCTGGGCAATGTTGTCTGGCAGGCCCATTTTGCGCAGCGGAATGCCGGCTTCGATTTTCGCGATCACCTCCGGCTTCATGCTCGCCGTCATGTCGGTGGCGATAAAGCCCGGCGCAATGGCGGCGGCACGGATGCCGTAACGCGCCAGTTCTTTTGCCCAGGTCACGGTCATTGCGGCGACGCCCGCTTTGGCGGCGGCGTAGTTGCTCTGGCCGATGTTGCCGGCGCGGGAAATGCTGGAGATGTTGATGATGACACCGGCGCGGCCGTTCTCAATCATCTGGGCCGCTGCTTCACGGCCGCACAGGAACACGCCGGTCAGATTGACGTCGATGACTTTCTGCCAGTCACTGAGGCTCAGTTTGCTGTCGATGACGCCGTCTTTGGCTTTCACCAGCAAACCGTCACGGATGATGCCGGCGTTGTTGACCAGCGCATCGACCGGACCGAGGCCGGCCTTGATGCGCTCGAACAGCGCGATCACATCGGCTTCGTTGCTGATGTCGGCCAGATAGCCTTCGGCGCGGGTACCGAGCTGGCGGCAGTCGGCCACCGCTTTTTCCACGGCTTCGCCGTTGCGATCAATGATGGCCAGCGTTGCGCCTTGCTGCGCCAGCCGGAGCGCCATGGCTTTGCCAAGGCCCTGACCGGCACCGGTGATGGCGATGATGGAATCCCGAATCTGCATGGCGACGTCTCCCGCGATTGGCGTTTGCTGCAATGCACAAAAACGCCGGCACTATAGCAGGATTCTCGAAGGAAATTGAAACCGGCGGCCGGCGCCCATGGCAGGCGAGGGCGCCGATTCAAGCTGGCTGTGGCGTAGTTAGAAGTGCTTACTTACAGGGAATCAATTACTTACAGGCGCTTACGCACTTACAGCACATTGCGCAGGCCAAGCTCGGTCGGCCATGGCGCGAAGTAGTACTGCTGCTGCAGGTAGGCATCGGGTTGGCGGCGCAGGTGGTGTTGCAGCAACGTCAGCGGCACCACCAGCGGGATCTTCTCCAGCCGGTAGTCGTCGATGAGGCTGGCCAGTTCCTCCCGGTCGCTGCTGTCGAGGCTGCGCTTGAAGTAGCCGGCGATGTGTTGCAGCACGTTGACGTGGCGTTTGCGGGTGGCCTTGCGCTTCAGTGCCGCCATGAACTCACTGGCGTAGCTGTCCAGCCAGTCGTTGCTGAGCCGGCCTTTCAGTTCGGCCACCATGCGGCCGAGCCGGCGATAGGCGGCTTCGTTGTGGGCGAGCAGGATGAGCTTGTAACGGGTGTGAAAGGCAATGACTTCGGCCTTGCCGGGCTGGCTCGCCCGCAACGCCTGCCAGCGGGCGTAGGCGTAAACGCGGGTGATGAAATTCTCGCGCAGCACCGGATCGTGCAAGCGGCCTTCTTCTTCAATCGGCAACAGCGGAAAATGCGCCGCCAGCCGGGTCGCGTAAATGCCGCCGGTGTGTTGTGGCAGGCCACCGCTGGCGCCGTGCAGTTTGACCCGATCCATGCCGCAGCTTGGCGATTTGCTTTTCAGCACATAACCGGACAGCGCCTGTTGCCGCGGTCGCTGCCGATCGGTCCACATGATCATTTGATCGGTGAAATCGTCGTCCGGGTTTTTGACGCCGCGCAGCCGAATCTCACCACCGATGTTGGCAAGGTGAATGGTCGGGCGCGGCACGCCAAGACCGATGCCGAGTTCAGGGCAGAACGGCCGGTAATCGAAATAGCGCGCCAAGACATCGTTCAGGTAATCGTCGCGCTTGTGGCCGCCATCGAACCGCACCGGCTCGCCGAGCAGGCAAGTGCTGATGCCAACCAATGGTTTCTGCGGCAAGGGCTCAAACGCGATCATGCCGTGCTCCTGTTTGCGCGAGCGGTTTCAAATGACCCGTCATACATTGCGGCTGATACGTCGCCATCGGCGTCGCCGATCGCCTGCGGTAGTTCATCAGAATCGGCTGAACCGGCGATTTCCGGACAGCAAACAGGCTTCGGCGGCTTCGATGTGCTCCGGATATCCCATCAGCACCAAGGTGTCGCCGGCGCGCAGCAATTCGTTGTTGGCGGGATAGGGGTGCTCGATGCCGGCGCGGCGCAGCGAGGTGACTTCAACACCCATTGCTTCCAGATTGAGTGCGCCGAGATTGCTGCCGGTGCCGGCCGAATCGGGCGCCAGCGTCACCGGATGCAATTGCTGCGGCCGCTTGCCGCTGTCGCTGGTC
Source organism: Permianibacter sp. (assembly GCA_036275115.1). Lineage (GTDB taxonomy): Bacteria > Pseudomonadota > Gammaproteobacteria > Enterobacterales > Permianibacteraceae > Permianibacter. The sequence continues at coordinate 3,892 of DASUEK010000248.1, forward strand.
ATGTCAGCGCCAGCGCCGTAAAAGAAACCCTTGAGCTGTTTGTAGCGAGCGCGGCGCGCCTGCTGCACCCGATGCAGCACTTTGTTGACCGGCACATCCAGCATCACCAGCACATGCGACACCAGCATCAGGCTGCCTTCGAGAATTTCCGGCACCACTTCGGTGGCGCCGCTTTCGCGCAGCTCATCAAGGTGACTGTCGTCCTGGGTGCGCACCAGTACCGGCAAGTCCGGATGCAGATTGCGCACGCGCCGGACAATCAGTTCGGCATGTTCGGCGCTGTCGACACAGACCACCACCATGCGGGCCCGATCCACACCACAGGCGCGCAAGATCTCCGGCCGGCTGGCATCGCCAAAGAACACCCGCACGCCGGCTTGATTCGCTTCCTGCACGCGCTGACTGTCGCGATCCAGCGCCAGGGCTTTGTAGCCCTCGTGTTCGACGAAGCGCACCACCAACTGGCCGACTCGGCCGAAGCCGCAGACGATGACGTGGTGGTTCAATTCCTGCGCCGCTTGTTCGATCACTTGCAGCGGATCGCCGTCTTCATCCTGCTTGTGCCGACGTCGCAATACGATATCGGTCAGTCGGTTGCTGTGCCGCAATGCCAGCGGTGCCAGCAGCATGCTGGCGATGCCAACCGTCAGGGCAACCGACACGGTATTGGCATCCATCAGACGGGTGTCTGATGCCAGCGCCAGCAAGGCAAACCCAAATTCACCGACTTGCGCCAGCACCATCCCGGACACAATCGCTTCGCGCCGGCGCTCTTTCATCAGCCGCAAGGCGAGGTACACCACCAGCAATTTGATCAGGATGATCAGCGGCAGCGCCAGCATGATCACCAGCGTGTGATCGACCAGCACGCTCAAGGTCAACAGGTTGCCGATACCAATAAAGAACAGCCCCATCAGCACATCGCGGAACGGTCGGATTTCGGCTTCGATCTGATGGCGGAACTGGCTTTCGCCGAGTAGCGTGCCGGCCAGAAACGCGCCGAGCGCCATCGACAAGCCGAGCTCGTGGGTCACGGCAGCGGCAACCAGTGTTACCAGCAGGCACACCAGCACGAACAGCTCATCGCTGCGGGTGCGGCTCACCCAATGGAACAGCGGCGGCAAAATGCGCCGGCCAATCAGCACCAGCACCGCGGCTGCGGTCAGGCCCTTGGCAAAGGCGAGCAGCAAATGCTGGGTGATCTGGCCCTGATCCGACACGGCCAGCGCTGGCACCAGAATCAGCAGCGGCACCGCCGCCAAATCCTGGAACAACAACACGCCGATCGCGTTGCGACCATGCCGGGTGTTCAGTTCACGCTGGGCCGCCAATTGTTTGCTGACCAGCGCCGTTGATGACATCGCCAGCGCCAGCGACAGCACCAACGCAATCTTGCTGTCGAGGCCAAACAACACCAGCGGCAGCCCGAACGCGGCAGCGGTGCCGAGCATCTGGCTGGGGCCGAGCACAAATACGGCGCGGCGCAGGCTTTTCAGTTTCGGCAGCGAAAATTCGAGGCCGAGCGAAAACAGCAGGAAGACCAGACCGAGTTCGCCAAGCAGACGCAGCTCGGACGATTCCCCGTACAGCGAGTAACCGAGTTCGCTCAGCACGATGCCGGCGGCGAGGTAACCGAGAATGGCGGGCAACTGCCAACGCAGCAGGATCGCGATGACCAGCACGGTCAAGCCAAGCAGCATGATTCCTTGCAACAGCATGTGCTGGTCATCCCCCACAAGACGTCATCAAGACAGACCGCCTCGTGCGGCCTGCTACCGGCGGCCGCGATCAGCCGCGCGAGAAAATGTATTTTTCCCGTTTGACGGTCTTGACGCCGAAACCGATGCCTTTCAGGCGCTCGAACACTTCGTCGACCATTGCCGGGTTGCCACAAAGATAGACCAAGTCATTGCCGGCTTGCGGATCCAGCTGCTGCAACCGTTCGGTAACGCGACCGGCGAATTCGTCCGCGCCGCTCACGGCTGCTCGCGACACGCACAAGCTGAAGCGAAAACCGGGAAAGGCGGCCGCCTGGGCGCGGAAATCGTCGAGATAAAATGCCTCGCCCTGATCCCGCACGCCGAACAGGAGCTCGACCTGCAAACCGTTTTGCAAGGCCGGCTGCATTTGCTTCAGCATGGAGCGGTACGGTGCGACACCGGTGCCGGTGGCGATCAGCAGTAGCCGCTTGGGCAGGGTGTCGGGCCATACCAACTGGCCATGCGGACCGGAAAACGCGATCTCGGCACCGGGTTGCGCCGACCATAACCAGCGCGTTGCCTTGCCCTGCTCGACATGGCTGGCAACGAGTTCGAGTGTCTCGGCGGCGCTGGGCGTGTCCGTGAGTGTCGCGACGCTGTAACTGCGTTTGAAAATCTCGCCGTTTTCGTCCGGCAAATGCAGCGAGACAAATTCGCCGGGGCGGTAAGAAAAATGGCCGCCATCGCAGCGGACAAAGCGCAGCCGCCGGACATTGCGGCTGATCATGACCGAGTCGGTCAGACGAATGGGGGTCGCAAGCATGAACCGATCCTGAATGGTGCGACGCACCGTGGACGCACAGTGTAGGGGCCCGGGCTGGCGAGCGTCCACCGTTCAGGATCGATTCAGTGCGCGTGCCGCCAAATGGCATCAGCTTGACGATGCTTGCGCTGACCGGGCTACGACGCTACCCGGCGTCGGTTCGCGGCAGCGGTTCGAATCCACTCAGGGAGTTTTCATCATGTTGCGCTCTGCCATCGCTTTTGCCCTCACCAGTGGCCTGTCCGCCGTCTGGGCTGCGGATGTGCCGGTGGCCCAGTCGGTGGCCGGTTATCAGGCCGATCGGCCGGCATCGCTTGCCAAAATGGCAAGCTCGCGGCAGGCCCGCTATCAGGATGGCGCGGCTGGCCCGGCTGCGGCGAACAAAACCAGTGTCGGCATCAGCCATCGTGATCCGCTCCGGGTGGCGGCGCAACGCGCAGCCGAGACGGCTGCCAGCAAGCAGACGGGCGACAGCAAACTTGCCGGCGAAAACCCGCAGACCTCGACCGAGCCGACCCGGCCGGCCCAAGTCACGCTGCGCAAGAGTGCCAGCCATGATTTCCGGCTCTGGGATGCCGGGCGCAGCCTGATCAGCGATGTCGATGACGACGGCTATTTCCGCCGGTTTGAAATCCGTTTTGATGCCGATGTCAGCTACGGCGATGCGCTCGTGTACGCCAAGCTCTACCTGCGCCGGGTCGGCGACAGCGGTGACTGGCAGCACTACTACACAACCGATGATTTCTGGATTTATGGCGAAAGTGACAGCGACGACTACTACGTCGAAACCCTGTTGAACGATGGCTACCCGACCGCCGAATACGATGTGCTGGTGGATCTGTATGAAAGCGGTTACAGCGGCATCGTTGCCACCATGGGTCCCTTTGAAGACAGCTCCTTGCGCGATTTGCCGCTGGAAGACAGTGGCCTCGATCTGGACATTCCTTACGCCGGTTTCTCGATCGGCGATGTCGACACCACTTTGCTGACTGACCGCGACAACGACGGTTACTACTCGCGCTTCACGGTCAGCTTCGATCCGGATCATGACAGCGGCAGCCGCGCCGCTTATGCCGTGCTGCGGATCCGGGAGCCGGGCGGTGACTGGGAAACCGAGCACACGTCGGCAATCTTCACCATCGATGTCAGCGGTGATGCCGATCGCTACAGCTTCACGGCCGAGTGGCAGAGTGGCTATCCGACCGCCCGTTATGACATGCAAATCGATCTGTACGACGCTGGCAGCCAGCAGCTGGTCGCCAGCGTGTCGAGCGAGCGGCCGGAGTTGTCGCGGGTACCGCTGGAAGATGCCGACCGTGACGACAGCCCCGGCGGTGGTGGTGGCGGTGGCGGCGGTGACAGCGATTCCGACGGCAGTGGCGGTGGTGGTTCGATGAGCCTGCTGTTGCTGGGGGTGGTTGCCGGGTTGCTGCTGGCACGGGCGCGGCTGCGGTCCAGCCGGCAGGCCGTGCCGGTTACAGCCGACCGCCGGCCGGGCCGGACGAAAACTGCGTCTTCCACGAACCAGCAGTGAAGCGATGCCAAGTGATCGGTTGTCAGCGACGGTGCGTATTGGAGTATGGATGCCTCAGGCTCCGGTGCTGACCGACAGGGCGGCAAGCGCCGGGCCAGCGTGGCATGCGTAGCCTGTGCGAGCAGTAACGGTTCAAGACTGGTGTTTGTGCAAGGTGTTGCTCATGAAGAGTGACACCGGTTTTTCGGCGGTATCGTGAACACCACGCGATACCGCTTTTTTTTTGCTCGGGAATTTGCCAGCGCGACCGGTTTGGCCGCCGCGAGGTAACGGGATGGCGCGTGTGGGTCGCTCAGCGGTTGTCGTCGGCCTGCTGGCTCTGGTCGGTGGCTTCATTGAAATGCCGGCGAAACACCAGCGGATCGGCGATACCGCGGATCGGCGCCATCGGTCCGCCACCGGCAGACACCACCACGTCACCAAAATTCAGCAGACGGCCCAGCAGGTTCTGTTCGACCTGCAAGCTTTCCACCTTGACCAGATTGATCTCGATGGTGTCGCGCCGGACAAAGCCGCGTTTGACAATCAAGCGCTTGTTGGTGATGGCGAGCTCGGTTGAGCGCTGCCGGACATAGGCAACGGCCGCCACCAGGGCCGACGCGGCAAGTACCACCAGCGGCAGGATCGGCGTCGGCCGCCACAACTGCCAGGCGAGGGCGCCGGCCAACAGCAACAGCGAAAGCGAAAGCGGACCGAACAAGGTCCACCACGACACCTGACCGGTATGCAGCACTTTTTCACCGCTGGTCAGTACTTTGGCAACGTAAGAGTCCATGAGCCGATTCCGGAAAAACGCGTGGCCGGTACCTTACCGGCTTCTGCGCCGACTGCCAATCGGGCGCCGGTTCAGCGATAAACCCGGGCGCTGGCCTGGACAAACGAATACAGAAACACGGCATTGGGATTGTTCTGGACGCTGGCCAGTTCGGCTTTCATCGCCTCGACCAGGGCCGCCGTGACCTTGCCGGCCGCGATCAGTTGATCGGCCGCGGACAGCAGCAGTTCGGTCCAGTACTCGATGATCTCCTGACGTTTGTCCGGATACCGGTTGTCGAGGTGCCAGGTTTTCAATTCGGTGCGGATGTCTTCGTAGCCGAGCGCCAGCAGCAGGTTGCCGAGTTTGGCGCCAACGAACGGATCGCCGTTGCATTCGAGCTGATAGTCGTTGAATGCCATCCAGTACTGCAGCAGATGCGGCGAGTAGGGATCGAGGAAGAAGCTCGCGTTCATCACTTCGGTGATGTAAACGACGCCGCCCGGTTTCAGCACCCGGCGCACTTCCGACAGCACCAGCGACGGATTCGGCACATGCTCCAGCACCCAGCACAGAAATGCCGCATCAAAACTGCGCGCGCGAAACGACATGGCCCCGGCATCCATTTGCTGAAGTTGATAACGGCCGTCCGCCCATGGCACCGTGGCCAAATGCTGGTTGGCCGCGGCCAGTTGCCGCTCGCTCATGTCGATGCCGGTGAGCTCAATATGCGGGAAGCGGCGCAACAGGATTTCACTCTGGGCGCCGACCCCGCAGCCGACTTCCAGCACCGACAGCGCGTCACGCAAATCGATATCGCGATAGACCATGTGCTCGGAGAAACGTGCCTGTCGGCGCAGCCGCTGCTGCTCGGTGTCGGAGAACCCGTGGATGTAGGGAAAATCGGCTTTGCTCTGGCTCATGATGGCCCTCGGGGTAGTCTCGGTGGTGACGAATAGGGCAAGCGTTACAGCGGGACGGTGCGCTGCCATGATGGCACAGTTGCCGCGCGATACCATGACTGAGGCGTGAAGGATCACTTGGCCGGTGCGTGCGCGCCGCACTTGCGGATGAATCTGTCGGTGTCGGTGTCGGTGTCAGTGTAGTCCAGCGATTGTCTCATCCAGCGCTGGTTTCGCCCTGTGTTTACCAAACCCGGCGTGAGCTTGGGCCTGCACCAACCGCCGGACACCGCCGATGCGGGCACTGCCACCAACTCGGCGAGGGGGCGGCATGGCATCGCCGTGGGCGAGCCAGAATGCGCGGGGTATGACGCGGGCCGTTTGCACCAGCCAACAGCCGCGCACGCCGGCAGCAATGCAGGTCACCGATTCTTTTTTTCCGGCCGCTCCTGTGGTGAGCTAGCCGCGATCACGCCGCCGCGAAAATGCCGCGACGGCCGCATGGCCACAATCGCCTGCTTTTGTTCGTGACTGAGCGCCGCGCCAGCCAGCACGACACCGGCGGGATTACCGCTGCACTCGCGGCTGTTGATGGCGTGCATTGCAATCAGTTCGACTCGCGTGGCCGGCTGGCTGCTGGTATCAAAAGGCGGATGAGGCATGGTGAGACCACTCCTGCACGAGCCGCGTCTTGATGGCAAGCGCGGTCAGGACGCGTGAATGTCGCCGTCGAGATACCACCAGCGGCCATTTTCTCGCACAAAGCGACTGGTTTCGTGCAGGCGATAAGCACGACCATTGATTTTGAATTTGGCAATGAATTCGACGGTGGCGTGGCTGGCGTCCTGCGTTTCGCTGCGGCAAATCGTCAGGCCGAGCCAACGCCGCATCGGCGTTTCCTGCAGACTGAGATCGGCCGGGCAGCTGCTCGGATGCCAGCTTTGGCGCAGATACGCTTCCAGACCGAGCACATAGGCGCTGTACCGTGAGCGCATCAATTCTGTCGCGGTCGTTGCCACGGCGCCGGCGTGAAAAAGGCCACAGCATTGTGAATAAGGTTTGCCACTGTCACAGGGGCAGAGAGCGGGGGCGGTTGGGGCCATGTGGCCGCTCCGGTGGCGGATGAAGCCGCCATGATAATGCAAAAGGGTAATGCAAAACGGCGATGCAAAACGGCAACACCCATGGCGTCGCCGTTTTGCGGGCTACAGTCGTATCGTCAGCGAATCAGAAGTTGACGCGGGCAAACAGGCCGGTGACGTCCGCATCGGAGTCATCGGCGGTGGTGAAGCTCAGGCCGACACCAACGCTCGGATTGAATTGATAGAGCGCGCCAACATTGAGCTGGGTGTCGGAGTCCTCGTCACCATCGACGTAAACGGCATTGCCGAACAACTCCAGCGACTCGGTTGCCATGCCGCGCAGGCCGACCGACAGCAGGTTGGCATCGGTATCGCCCTCCAGCTCGCCAAAACCTTCGATATCAATGCTGATGTCGGCTTCGGCACGGCTGACGCTGGTCACCAGATCCAGTCGATCCGTCAAGGCGGTGTGAAAACCAAAACCCAGGCTGCGGCTATCGACTTCGGTGTCGATATCTACGCCGTACAGGCTCTCACTGCCTTCGGCGCGACCGATGTCGACCAGGACAAAGAAGTGATCGCCCAACTCAAACGAACCGGTCAGGTTCAGGCCGTCGATGTCGACGCTGTCGCCGTCAACATCCGTTTCCATCTGGCTGTAGCTGCCTTGCACGTAGTTGTAGGAAAAATCGCTGGCCTGCGCGGCGCCAAGGCTCGCAGCAAAAACGGACAAGGCGATCAGGGTTTGCTTCATCATGAACTGGCACTCCGTTGTATACACCGTCTTGCTCGGTGCGGTGGTTTCTGCGCAATAGCGCGCAACGGAGGTCACTGTAGAGTTGTGGCTCTGAACGAAAAATGAATGGCAAATTGGCGGCTTTGGTATTACTGCCAACGCGCCATTCAGCTGGGATTCAGTCAGTTTTTCGCCCGATTACCAGTCGAGATAAACCGTCAGCTGCAGGCTGCGGCCTTGTTGCGGTAACAAAGAATTGTAAAAACTGGCGCTGCCCTGCCAGACATCATTGCCGTCACGCGTGCCGGGCGCGAAACCGGCGGCAGCTTCGCGCACCCCAGGATGGTCGTAGGCTTTGTCAAACAGATTCAATGCGCTCAGCGACAGACTGATGCCGCTGTTGCTGATGTCGCGCCAAAGCCAGGTCAGATCGGCGACGGTATAGGACGGCACGGTGTCAGCCGGATTGCTGCTGACGGTGTCGCGTGCACCGATGTGGCGACCGCGCAAGGTTAGTGCGTGCTGTCCGGTTGGTGTCCAGGTCAGGCCGAGTTGCAGTTTGTCTTCCGCCGTATCGCCCACTGGCACTTGCTCGGTGCCGCCATTGTTATCGGCTTGGCTTTCTTCCGCGTCGATCAGCGAAAAATAGCCCCACAACTGGGTTTGCCAGAATGTGCCCGGCGCCAGCTTCCAGCGCCAGCCGAGATCCCAGCCATCGATGTGACGTTCGCCTTCGTTGCGGGCACCGCCGCTGAACGTGACGATGTCATTGCGGGTGCGCAGTTGCCAGCGCGACAGCCAGGTGCTGTAGTGTTCGCCGCTGTAACCGAGTTGCAGTTCAACGGTTTCACCGGTTTCCGGATCCAGATCCGGATCGCTGCCACTGCCGCGCCAGCCACCGTACAGTTCGCGTGGTGCCGGTTCGTTGAACGATTCCCCGTACAGCAACTTGCCGGTCCAGCGCTTATTGTTGACGACATAGCCGCCGCGCAGCGACGTGGCGCTGGCGTATTCGCTGTGCTTGTCGTGCCGGACACCCAAGGTCAGGATGTGCTGATCGTGCTCGCCCCACCACTGCTCGCCGGTGTAGCGCAGCTGGCTGTACAGCGACCATTCACGGGTCGTGATGTGGTTGTTGGCAATGGTGTCGTATGAGGCATGGTCCGGAAACGGGTAATCCGCCAACGACAGCAGCGTGCGCGGATCAACGCTCGGGCCGTAGTTGGTCCGGTAGGCTTTCTGCAGATCCTTGCGTTCATAGCGACCACCAGCCACCAGCGACCAGTGTTCGGTCAGGTTCATCTCGCCATCGTGACTGAGCGCAAGGCTGTCGTTTTCGGTGCCCCAGTAGGAGAAATCAACCACCCGCACTGTGTTGCCGAAATCGTCGGTAACGTTGTAACCCTCGAGAAAATACGAGTCATCGGCCACGCCACTTTCGCGGTAGCGCAGCACTGTATTGCCTTGCCAGTGTTCGCCACGATGCCGCTGGCGCAGCGATACCGCCAGATCCGGTTCGGCCCAGACCGCGCGATTCTGGGCGGCGTCGGCGGCATAGACATTGCCGAAGCCGGTTTCGAGCTCAAAGTACTGCGCCGCAAACTCGGTGTCACGCCAGCGCAGCCGCAGATCCAGGCCGCGATGCTGGTGCGGTGAGTCATAGCGACCGGCGTAATCGCGGTCATCGACAAACGCGCCCCACAGCTCACGGTCCGCGTAGTAGCGATCCTGCAACCATTCATAGCGGTCATTCTGGTCACGATCCAGATTGCCGCGATCCAGCCGGCCGGCCGCGCTCAGTTGCCACTCGCCTTGCTGCAGCAGGTAATGGAAGTCGAGAATTTCCTGATCAAAGCTGCCGCGCCGGACATGACCGGAAAAATGCGAGCCGTCTTTTGCGACCGATTGCCGGGTGATGACATTGATGACACCGACAAAGGCATTGGCACCGTAGACCACAGCCGCCGGCCCATAGACCACTTCAACCTGCTGGATTTGACTCATCGGCAGTGCGCTGATGATTTCGGCTTGGTTGAAGTACAGATGATTCAGCGGCAGCCCGTCGAGCAACAACAAGTAGGGCACGGAGATGCTTTTGCGAATACCGCGCCACTGGTTCTGAAACCAGGTGTCGCCGTACGGACGGCTGACGTCCATGCCGGGCAGGTCGTCGAACATTTCCGACAATTCGCGATAACCGCGCTGACGAAAATCGTCCTGAGTCAGCACGATCACCGTGGCTGGCGCGTCGATCAGACGCTCGGCTTTGCGCGATGCCGAGGTGATCATGATCTTGGTCAGCTCGTCCAGCGACAGATCAAACAGTTCGGTAGTGCTTGCCCCGTACGCGGGAACCATCCCTGGTGCGATCAGGCACCACAGTAGCGACCACCACCGCATGAACCGACTCCGATGCGTCTGCTTTGTTCAGAGTGTAGTCAGCGTCGGAAAAAATGTTAGCGGCGAGGAGCACGTGTTCTACTTGCCTTGAGCGTAACCGGATTATCTGGCACGACTCAGATCAGAAACACCGGGGCAAAGCCGCCGCCGGGGGTTCGCATGTTGGTGGTCTGGCCTTGGTACAGCCGCGCCGCGACTAGCAAGGTGCGGCCTGCGTAGCGGTAAACGCGGACATCGGTTTTCAGGGCCAGCGTGGCGCCGTCCTGCGCAATGACCCGCTCGCTCGGCGGCGCAAACGCTTGCGCGATGTAATCGGCTGCGACAATTTCTTGCCAGGTCTTCCGTGTCAATTTGTCGCCGCGATAACTGGCCTTGCTGCCATAGCCACGCGCCGGTTTGAAGAACCAATGTTTGCGCTGCTGCCATAACAGCTCGGCATTGTCGGCATTGACGGCCACGGTTTCCGGTATGCCCTGACTCAGTGTCTGCTGCAGGGCATCCGGCACCTGCCAGCGCTGCAATTGCTCGCGGTCACGCAGGGTGATCAGGTTGCGCTTGTCGGCGTACAGGGCGTAGACGTGCGGGTGTGGTGTGAGCACCACGGCATCCTGCTCATAGGCCTGTTGCAACACGGCATGTCCGGGTTCGCTGAGCAGAAAATCGGTCAGCCGGTTGTAGACCAGATCAATGACCTGGTCGCCAACATAGAGTCGATTGTCGCGCAGCTGCAGTTCACTCGGGTCGGCGATGACGGCATCAATGCCATGGCGACGGAACAGCTGCTGCGCCAGCAGGAATTCCGGGTAGAGAAATTGTTCGCTCGGTGCATCGTCGACAATCGCAATGCGCTGCAAGGGGCGGTCGGCGCGTTGGCGTGCCCACTCTTCGCGAAACATCGCCAGCACGCTGGTCTCGAATTCCTGACTGATAGGCGGCCACAACAGGGCCGACATTTCCGGGCAGCAGGCTTGCTGGCTGCGGCGCAGCGCGGCATTCAGAAACCCTCCGCCGGCATTGGTGTTGATTTCTATCAGCTTTGGGCTGTCGCCGTCGCGCTGACTGGCGCGGTGAAAGTCATAGCCCATGAACACACCACTGGCGCCCGGATCGCGATGGGCGATGGCGGGCGCCTGCACCAGCACATGTTGCTGATAAGCCGGCAGGGCTGCCACGGTTTCAATCGCCTCGATGATCTGCTGCATGGCGCGAAATTCGCCGGTTGGCAGAAACAGCGCGACATTGGAAAACAGGCCGGGAAAATGGTGCACCAGCGATTCGGCCGTGGCGTCGCCGAGTTGCTGGGCAAGATGTGTCGCCAAATCGCGGCGGTCGAGCGTGACGCAGGCACAGCCGCTGTTAAACCACTCGGCCAAATCTGGTGTGCCGGTCGGTTGCGCGTGCGAAGGTGTGGTGGCGGAAACGGTGTCGGTAGACATGACGCGGATCGATGACGGGAACCGGAATGCCAGACAGTGTATCAGCCGAAGGGAGCGGCTCGCCGGAGGGCGGCTCAGTCAGGGCCGCCCAGCCAAGGCTCGGTCAACCGGGGCTCGGTCAACTGGGGGCAACAGCCGCCCGCAGGCACCGGGCGCTGCCCGATCAAGATGGCCGGAAATGTCCGCTACCCGGCTGGCCGGGGGGTCTTGCCGGCGCCGCCGAAGCGGTAGTCTGGGTGGCGTCGGGGCTGGCCATGAGGCCAGCCGCGATCCCAACCGCAATCGAGGACAGGCCATGAACACCGAGAAAAGATCGGCACTTCTGCTTATCGACATCCAACAGTCATTTGAACACAAGCCTTACTGGCAGACCGACGAGCTGCCGGCCTTCCAGCGTAACGTGCTGGCCTTGATTGCCGCCGCCAAGGCCCGAAATGTCCCGGTCTTGCGTATACTGCACGTCGACCCGGATGGCGAGTTCAGTCTGGCGTCGGGCTGGGTCAAGCCAATGGCATTCCTGCCGGAAGACTGCACCGCCGAGTTCCACAAATCGGCCCACAACAGTTTCAGCACCACCGGTCTGCAGCGCTGGCTGATTGAGCATGACATCAATCATCTGGTCATCACCGGCATCCGCACCGAGCAATGCTGCGAAACGACGGCGCGAGTGGCATCGGATCTCGGTTATGCGGTGGACTACGTCACCGAAGCCACGCTGACCTTTGCCATGACCCATCCGGTCAGCGGTCGCCGGTACAGCACGGCGGAGCTGAAAGCGCACACCGAACTGGTGTTGCATAACCGCTTTGCCCGGATCGCAACCGTTGCCGATTGCCTGCGTGAATGGCAGGTGGAGCAGGCGGCGTAACTGCGATACAAACGATGGCGGCGCGCTGGCACGGGCGCCGCCGGGAGCGAACGCATGCGCGATGTGTATTTTCTGATGCTGCCCGGTGTGTTGCTGCTCGACATGGTCGCACCGTGGCAAGCGTTTCGCACCGCCAACACCTTGGCCGGCGCTCAGTTTCGTCTGCATCAGATTGGTCCTGAATCGTCGCTCGATGTCGGCGAAGGTGTGCACCTCGCGCAGATTGCGCCATTGCCGGCAGCGCTGCCGGAACAGGCCGTGCTGGTGATCCCGGGCCTGCACATCAGCGGCGCCAAAACCGATCCGCTGACGACGCCGGCCTGCCGGCAGGCCTTGCAGTGGTTGCGGCAAACCCTGCTGCTAACTCCGCTGCTAACTCCGCAGCAACCCTCGCTGCAAACCCCGCAGCAACCCCCGCAGCCCAGGCACCAATTGGTAGCAGTTTGCGCCGGTGCGCTGGTGGCCGCGCAAGCCGGTTTGCTGGCGCATCGTCGCTGCACGACCCATCATGATTTGTGTCAACGGCTGGCGCAGATCGAACCGACCGCGCAGGTGTGTGACGATCGCATCTTTGTTCAGGACGGCAATGTCCACACCAGTGCCGGCGTGACCTCCGGCATGGATCTGGCCCTGTATCTGATCGGCGAATGGTGTGGCCAGGACACGGCGATTGCAGTTGCCCGTGATCTGGTCGTGTACCTGCGCCGCAGCGGTGACGATCCGCAACTCAGTCCCTGGCTCAGCTGGCGCAACCACATGCAGAGCAAAATCCATCGCGTGCAGGATCAGATCTGCCGGCATCCGGAAAAACGCTGGTCGCTGGAGGAGCTGGCTGCGGCGGCGCATTTATCGGTGCGGCACCTGACCCGGGTGTTTCGTGACACCACGGGCATCAGCCTGCACGAATACCAGCAGCGCATTCGGCTCGATCATGCGCGCCGGTTGTTGCAAGACAGTGGCCATTCGGTCGAACGGATTGCCGAGCTGACGGGGTATGGCAGCGCCCGCAGCCTGCGCCGGGCGTGGCGCAGCGCGCACGCCGATGCCCCCTCGGCCCAGCGGCGCGCGTCACGTTGAATCGGTTGCAGCTCGTCATGCTTGCCGGCAGCGTCACCTGTTCGCTTCGTCACTCTGTCGCGCTGTCACCCGACTGGCGTTTTAAAAAGGATTGCACCCATGCTGCAAATGCGACCCAGCTGCGAATGTTGTGACCGGCCGCTACCGGCTGATGAAGCCGGGGCGTTCATCTGTTCGTTTGAATGCACCTTTTGTCAGTCGTGTGCCGATACGATGCTTGCCGGCATCTGCCCGAACTGCAACGGGCAATTGCTGCCGCGACCAACCCGGGCGCCGGCGCTGTTGCTGCGTTACCCGGCCAGCAGCGAGCGTGTGTACAAGCCCGCTGGCTGCACCGAAGCCGCCGGCCATCGTCGTGGTGATAACGGACACTGAGATCCGGTGGGCGTCATCCATTCGCTTGAGCTCGGCGGCGATCTTGACTAGGCTCAAGTCTCCTTGTGGTCTCACGCCGGTTTGTTGCGCCAATGCTGGATTTTCCCGCTCGTCTCGACGCATTGCTGATACAAGCCGATACCTTGCTGAACGGTCTGCAACGCACACCGCCGCAATCCCGGCACTGGCATCAGCGTTGGTTGACGGCGGCGCTGCGCCGCTGGTTGCAACAGCAAGCGGATCTCAGCGAGCCCGTGCGTCAGGCGTTGGCGGTGTTGCCGGAACGTCTGGCGCTGGCCTTGGTTGACAGTCCGCGGCCGTGGCTGCAACAGGTCATTCCCATGCGCCAGCTCGCCGAGTTGGCGGTCAGCACGCTGCGGGGTTTTGATCCGTTCAGCGGCCGTCGCAGTGACAGCCTGCCGGCGCAGATTGCTGCGTTGCTGCACGCGGCGCAGGACAATGCCGGTGCCGATCAGGCCTGTCTGAAGGTAGGCGAATTGCTGCGCCAACATGCTGCTGACATTCGCCCGCTCGAGCAACAGCTGGTCAACAAAGAACGCCAGCAGCGTCAGCAAAGTGATGCTGCGCGCGGTGTTGCCCGCCTGCTGCAGCTGCGGCTCGCTGATGTCATGCTGCCGCAGTTTGCGCTGCCGTTTTTTGATCAGGAATTGCGCAAGCTGCTGCAAATCCTGCATCTGCAACACGGTGAAGGCAGCACCCACTGGGCGCAGGCGATGACGGCGCTCGACAGTGTGATCTGGGCGCTGACCGATACCAACATCGATGCCTTGCGCGCCGCTTACGACAGCCGCATCCAACAGGCGGTGGCGCACCTACGCGAGCAATTCCGCAATATTCAGCACAATCCCGATGCGCTGGACGATTTTTTCAATGCCTTTGATTTCTATTTGCTGAGCCGATTTGCCGGCCAGCAACCGGCGATGAGCGTCGAGCCCTGGCAGGATCACCAAGACAGCGACAACGCTTGGGCGCGCACCGATGATGCGTTGCTGAAAGCGCGCGCGCTGCGCGTCGGTGACTGGGTGGAGTTGACGCTGGAACCGGGCCGGGTGCGGGCGCGCTTGCTCGACAAGGATCTCAGTCGCGGGATTTACCTGTTCTCCAATCTGTCCGGTTTGCGCGTGGGCCGCTTCACCACGGCTGAACTGACCGAGCGCTTCAATCAGCAGCAGGTCCGGGTGATCGATGCCCGACCGGTGCTGTTGGCCGCGTTGCCAACCTTGATCGAGGAACTCGAGAACGAGCTGTTGCAGTTGCAACTCGACAGTCAGCATCTGGTCGAGCAGCAACGCCAGCAGGAAGCCGAGCGCTTGCAACGGCAACTGGAACGGGAACGGGCCGAACAAGCGGCAGCACGTGCCCGCGACGAGGCGGCCCGCGAAGCGCAGGCTCGCGCCGAAGCCAAAGCGCGCTTGCTGGCCGAATGCCAGCAAGCCTGTCGCCGCTTGCAAGCCGGCGCCTGGATTGAACTGCGCCAGCAAGGTAGTCCGCTGCAGGCACAACTCGCCGTCATTCTGAACCGGACTGGCGAGCTGGTGTTTGTCGATCGGCAGGGGCGCAAACTGTTGCAGGCAACGCCGGATCAACTCGCCGAACAAGTGGCCGAGGCGAGCATTCGCATTCTCGATTATGGCCGCGCACTCGATGACACCTTGCAGCAAATGGTCGCCGAACAACGGCAGAAGAAAGATGCCTGGCAGGGCTGACGGATGTCGCTGCCAGCCCGTAATGACGAGGCTGTCCGGAGGGCGCCATGACAACCGATGACAAACGCGAGAGTCAGCGCTGGGCGCGCCGTGAGCGAGCGTATATCCAGCTGTTGTTCGACAACGGTGGCGCGGTGCATGTCCAGACCGAAGACATCTCAGCCGGTGGTTTTCGTGCCGCGTTGGCCGCGCCACTGGCCGAAGGCAGCATCCTGCACGTGGTGATAGAACTCAGCTCCAGTCAATCACGCTATTTGCTCGCCGCCGAAGTGCGCTGGTGCCGCGCGCTTGCCGCGGATCAGTATCATGTCGGCTTTTCCCTGCTCGATGCTCGCGACACCGACTACGCGGCCTGGCAGCAGTTTGCCGGCGCGCTGGACGAGGAGCAGTGAATTTCCGCATGGCAGTAAAAGCAAACCCGATTGGCGAGCTGCATCAGCCACATTTCCCGTGGATTCGGGGCTAACGAGCTAGCTTTCCAACCAGAAAAGAAAAAGGCCCGCTTACCGGGCCTTTTTCTTTTGCGCGAATGACTCTTGCAAGCGTGTCTATTTGCCAAGTCGTCTGGTGCGCGAGGCCTTGCCAAATTACTTGAACGAGAAGCGGAAGTAAGCACCGTAGAAGCGGGTGGAGTAATCCCCGTCGTAGCCATAATCCGTTTCATAGTCGACCTGGTCGCGGTGGTATTCCAGGCCCAGTCCGAGCATCGGAGTGAAGTTGATCTGCACGGCAAGCAACGTACGAATCACGTCCTCATCACGAGTATCGAGGCTGATGAAGCGATCCGACAGCTCGGCAATCAATTCGACTTTGCTGCCGGGCTGAAAACGCCAGCCGGCGCGCAGCTGATGACCAACGCCATCTTCCTCATAATCGTCGTCGTCGAAACCGCCATCTTCATCTTCGGTGATGCTTTGGCTGGCCAGCGAAATATCGCCATAGACCGCCATCGTTTCCATCGGCGCGAAGCGACCGCCGACACCCGCGGTAAAAACGACATCGGTGACGCTGTAGTCGTCATCGAAATCAACGGCAGTGGATTCGAGTGCCAGCGGGAAATAAACATAATCGCCGACCCCGATGCTACCGCGGACACGGAAGCGGGCTTCGTCACCGTCATAGTCATCGCTGTCGGCGCCAAACAGGCCGATATCGACGGAGGTAAAGCGCGGACCTTCGGCCTGTGCGATAGATGCAGTCAGGGCGAACAAGGCGGATGCCAATACAACGTTTCTCACGATCTCTCCATAATCCAGATTGGCCCGCAGGACGGGGCGGCGCATGGTAACGAGTTTTGCCTGCGCCGACCAGTTGTCGCGGCCAAACGGCTGTGATTCCGGCACTGCGGTGGCAGTTGGTCGCGTCCGCCTCAGGGCTTGGGTGTTACGCAGCCGACGTACTGCTCGCTGAGGGTTTGCAGCGGGGCGCGCTCCGCGAACGTTTCCGGGG
>DASUEK010000249.1:0-4183 GCA_036275115.1 Permianibacter sp.
GACAAAGCTGCGCACGCTGTCGTCATCAGTGACATCGCAGCGCCAGCTGAAGACGCGGGCCTTGATCGCGTCAAGCTGGGCCTTGGTTTCCAGCAGCTTGTCGACATTGCGGCCGGCAATCGCGACCGCATAACCGCGCGCGGCATAACGCAGCGCCAAGGCGCGGCCGAGACCGGAACCGGCACCGGTAATCGCAACAACAGCCATATGGCCCCCAACGTGGTTTGACCAGAATGACCGTACCATGCGACAAGCCCGGCAGACTTGCAAGCATCATGGCTCGCGAGTTGGCTGGCTTGGACTACGCTTGCAGCGTTTGGCATGCCATACCGGTGTTGAAACATGCGCCAGAGGTCTTCTGCTTCCGTCACATGGTTTTGCGGTTCGCTGTTGCTTCAGGGCACGGTAGCGCAGGCAAATGATGTCGATCTGTTTGCGCTCAGTCTCGACGAGCTGCGCAACATCCGGGTCAGTGTCGCCAGCGGCATCCCGGAGTCCTTGCTGGACGCTGCGTCGTCCAGCGCCGTATTGCTGGCAGAAGACTGGCAAGCGCGCGGCCTTCGTCGCAGCAATGAAGCCTTTGGCTTGCTGCCGGGTGTGGCCGTGATGCCGCTATGGGCGGGCGCGGACGCGGTGGTGATCCGTGGCTATGCCACGGAAGCGAGCGCGCAAGGCGTTGCAACGCTGATCGACGGCATTCCGGTGAACACCTTCGTTTATGGCACCGCCCGCTACGACAAGGGCGAGTTGGGACTCGGCAGCCTCAGCCGCATCGAAGTCATTCGCGGCCCGGGCAGCACACTGTATGGCAATGATGCATTCCATGGCGTGATTGCCTATCACAGCTTCACCCGTGAAACCGAATTCCGTTCGCTCACGGCAGAAGCCAGCGACGATCAGTACACGGCGCTGAGTGGCCAATATGCCGGCGCCGCGTTTGATGGCTGGCTGGATGTCGCGGTCGATGCCCGCCAGCAAGGTTTGCAGGATCGGGAATATCGCTACAGCCGTCCCGTCGCCGGGCAAGGTGAGCGCGGGTTTGGCTATGACAGCCAGACCTTCAGCGCACGTTATCGCCACGGCAACGCTGACACGGGCGAGTGGCAACTGGCGCTTTATGGCAACCGCTACCATTCGGAAGAAATGCCCGGACCCGGTGGTCAATTCTTTGCCGGCAACGCGTTCACACTGGACCGCGATCACCTCGGAACCGACTCCGATTTTTTGCTGCTGCGAGGCGAGTATCGACAAGCCTTGAGCGAAAACCTGTTATGGCGGGCGCGCTACGGCATTTGGCGCAATCACCATGATTGGCGGTTTGACGGCAGCCGCTACAGCGCGTTTTGCGCACCGGGCTGGACGGATCCCAGCACTGAGTGTGTGCTCGGCATTCCGGGCCACATTGCCAATCAATACAGCGAAGAGCGGCATCAGCATCTCAGCACCGATTTGCAAATCGACATGCCGGAATGGCAGAGCCAATGGACCACCCAGATCGGTTGGCAACGCGCGGCCATCGGCGATGCGTACCTGCGCCGCAGCTCGCTCGAACCGAACTGGACCGGTTTCACCACCGAGGCCGCCTATGCCGGCAACGATCGCGAATTGACCTATGTGCTCGGCCAGGGCCGCAGCAGCTGGTTTGAGCGGCAATTGGCGCTGGTGTATGGCCTGCGCTACGACCGTTACGACGATGTCGGCAGCCACACCTCACCCCGACTCGGCATGGTCTACCAGCCAACACCGGACTGGGCCCTGAAGCTGCTGTACGGTCACGCCTTCAAGGCGCCGAATGCCCTGCAGATGACCGGTTCCGGCACCGTGTTCGGCAACCCGGCATTGAAACCGGAAACGATCGATACGCTCGAACTCGCCTTGATGCACAGTACCGGGCCATGGCAGCTGGAATTGGCGGCATTTCAAAGCGATTGGCGCGACGCGATCATCCTGACCAGCGGCCCGGATCTGCCGGTCGGTGCCGCCCGCTACGAGAACTTCGGTCGCAATGCTGCTCGCGGCTCCGAACTGGTGGTGAACTACTTCGGTGAGCAATTACTGATGCAGGCCAACGCCACGGTGGTCAGCAGTCGCAATCGTACCGACCATATCGACTATGTTGCGTTTCCCCACTACCTCGCCAACCTCGCTATCGGCATGCCGTTTGGTCAGGGACGCGGCAAATGGCTGCTGATGCAGCAATATCGCGGCCAGCAGTACGAAAGCGATTACCTGAGTACGCCCTCAGGCCCGGTCAAGCCGGCACGTATTGATGATTACTGGCGGCTGGATTGGCAGATCGAATATCAACTCGGCACTGACTGGCGCATCGCAGGCGGCATTTACAATCTGCTCGACCGCGACAATGTCATGCCCTCGTTGTACAACAGCGAGAGTGGCATTGCCGATCGCGCGCGCGCGGTGCAAATCAGCCTGCGCTGGCATTGAGCCGTCGGCTCAGCTGGCATTCGACAGCTGCCGATGGCGATACAACCAGTAAACACCGGCCAGTGACAAGGTCAGTGCTGACGGCACCCACAGCGCGGAATACGACCACTTCAGATAAGCGGTTGCCCCGACGGCGCCGCCGGCAAGAAAGCCGCCAATCAAGAACAGATAGAGTTTGACCCGGCGCCCCTCCACGGCAATGCCACGCAAGGCCTGACCGAGATAAATGCCGAGATCGGTGAACATGCCGGACACGTGCGTGGTGCGTATCACCGCGCCGCTGTAAGTGCTGGCCATCGCGTTCTGCAAACCACAGGCAGCGGATGCCAGGTAATGGCCGCTGTCCGAACCGCGATTGAGTAGCACCATCGCTGTCAACAGCAACGCCGACTCCAGCAGCAGCGCGACACCGTAACGACGGCCGAGCCGCAGGTGGGCATCGCGGATGATGAGACCACTCACCACCGCGCCGAGCACGAAACTGAGCAGGATCCACAGCAAGTGCCAGCTCAGCAACCAGTTGCCTTGCGCCAGCGCGGTCGACAACACGGTCGAACTGCCGGTCAGGTGCGACACGGCCTGATGCTGAAAGCCGAGAAAACCCACCGCATTGACACTGCCGGCGATGAAGGCCAGCGCGACGCCACCGGTTTCGACCCAGGCCGGTAGTCGTGCGGTCATTTCGGGCTGTCCATTTGTTGCAGCTGACGATCATGCCAGCGCGCCAAGGCAAGTTGCGCCGCCAGTGCGCCGATACCGGCGAGCGCCATGTCTTTCTGGGTGTCCCATTCATCGCCCTGCAAGGCGAGGAATTCTTCGGCGTTGCCGCCGAGCGCCATCGCCGCGCCCCATTCGATCAACTCGTAGACCGCGCTGATCGCCAGGCACACGCACAGCACCAGAAAGAACAGCCAGCCACCGCGCTTGAGTGGCGTCAGTCGCAACAACAGCTCACGAGCAATCATGGCGGGAATGAAGCCTTGGGCGAGATGACCAACCCGATCGTAGTGATTGCGGCTGAGCTCAAAGGTATCGCGCAGCCAGTCGAAGGCCGGCACCCGGGCGTAGGTGTAATGGCCGCCGACAAACAGGATCAGGCTGTGGATCAGAATCAGGATATAGAGCAGCGTGGTCAGCGGAAAGCGTTGGTAAGTCCACGCCATCAACACCAGACCGATCAGCGCCGGCGCCACTTCCAGCCACCAGGTCAATCGATCGTAAGGCGCGATGGCGGACCAAATCAGCACGGCAAAAAAAACCACCAGCCAGAGTCCGCTGCGCACCGTCAGCACCGCCGTTGTCGCTGTCATGGACGTCATCCGTCAGCGCACGGTCTGCCACCACCGGAGTGGCGGTGCAGACCACCGTGCCGCGAGTGTAGCGCGAAAAAACAAAACCCCGCAGCGCGGGGTTTTGTTCTGACCGGATGGCATCGACTGGCGCGGTTTACGCCGCCTTGATGATGTCGATGCTGCCGTTCGACCAGCGCGGCGTCCGATCGATAAGCGGATAGACGCTGGCTTGACCGGCGATGATCGCTTCCAGTTCCTGCTGGCCGATGTGCGGCGTCAGCCATTCCAGCAACTGCCGACCGTAACGACGCAGCAGCGTGTTGTGACGCAGCAGCACCCAGGTCACGCAAGACGGGATCGCGCTCGGGGCCGGCAGCGCAACGAGTTCGTTCAGGTCATCGCGGTTCACCGCCATTTCGGCGAGGATGCCAACGCCCATGCCGGCA
>DASUEK010000250.1:0-16194 GCA_036275115.1 Permianibacter sp.
CAGCGGATCGCTTCCGCCGTCAACAGATGCTGCAAATGCTGGCGGTGCTGATTCTGCTGGTCGGAGGCCTCCGGTGGTGGTGTGGCAGTACCGGTAGTGGTGAGCGGGCCGGGACGATGCTGGCTATCGGCCAGACCATGCTGGTCGGTGCGATTCTGCTTTACGCGTTTGCGCGTGGCGCCATGCTGTGGGACAAGTTCTTCCGCAAGGGCTGAGCAAGTGATGTCGCGGCTGTCTGTCATTGGGCCTGCGGGCTGCGGATGATCGCGACCAACAAAAAGGGCTGCATCGGCAGCCCTTTTTGTTGGCGGAGTGAATCCATCGTGATCAGGCGGAGGCAAACCGTCGCGCCGGACCGAGCCGTGTTGCCGCGCCATTCGGCGTGTAAAGCACCGCATCGGGTTGCTGGCCGCGCAGCAGGCTCAGCGAGCGTTCTACGCTGCGGCGGCTGGCGGCGATGATGCGACCGTTCAATTCGTTCTGGGTGTGGCAGCGGAGCATCAGCTCGCGCAGCTGATCGGCGAGTTGCTTCAGGCTATTGGCAATCGGTGCCGGCAGACGGGCAATCAGTGCATCCAACGCACCCGGTTGCTGACTGTTTGGCACCAGTCGCTGGCGCTGACCAAATTGCTCATCGAGCGCTGCCAACAGGCGTGATTTTTCTTGCGCGAGCGCTTGAATCGAGCTGGTGTCCATCCGCTGCAGGGCAGATTGTTCTTGCGCCATGACTTCATAGAGCCGCTGGGCGATGGCAGTTTCCTGACGCAGTGCGAGCTGCAATTGTTCCGCAGGCGACGGCTTGCTGGCGCCAGTCATCATGAACGCTCCTTCAGGTTCTCCTCGAAGCGCAACATTTTCTCGGCCAGCCGCTCTGGCGACACGCTGTAACGGCCAGCGTCGATAGCAGCTTTGATGCGGGCGACCTTGGCTTCATCGACGTCCGGCGCTTGCGCGGCCGCGGCCACCGCTTTGCCGATGGCTTTGGCTTCCGGCGACACTTCCACTTCCGGCGGTTGCCGGGTGGCGGGCGCTGGCCGGCTGGCTTTGGCGTCGGCAACCACGGCGTCGAGCTTGTCGCTGCGGCGGTTGTCGACGGCCGGCTGGCCAGCGGTACCGAGTTGTTTGATGTCCATGTAGGTCAACCCATTGAGACCGTTCATTCGTTGCCCCTTGTATCGGCAGCCGCCGGGAGAACTTTAGCGGATGCTTCACCGGATTGGCTGGCGGGCTGAGCCCGGCCCTGTTTTGATGTCTGATTCAGGTCTAAGCAATTCCAGGGCCAGCCCTGTTCCGGTCCGGCCTGAGTACAGTTCGGACCCTTACAGGTTCACCCGTACCAGCCCGGCGCCGACCACTTCCGCTTGCACGGTCCGTCGGCTGCTGAGGTTGCGGACGCTGACCCGGTCGCCGATGTTGCCGGCGCCCTGTGCGATGCCTTTCATGATCACTTCGAAGCCGGGCTGACCGGCGGCGATACGGACTTCGTCACCACGGCAGATCTGGCAGGTCAATTGCCGGGTCAGCGGTTGGCCGGCGGCAATGGCCTGCCGGGTCAGCGTGCCGAGCAGGGCTTTCGGGTCCTGAACGGTATCGCCACGCAACTGATCGCGACTCACCCGCATTGGTTTCATGTCGTCGGCTTGCAGTCGCTCGCCCGGCCGCAGCGGTCGGCTGGCGACCAGCACGGTGCTCCATTCCTGGATCTGGACCGGCAGGAACACCTGCCAGCCATTGGCGTCCGGACAGCGGACACCGACCACTGTGTTGCCGGTTTGCCGGGCGTTGGCCGGCCAGAAAGCGAGCGGAGCGCTCGTGCACGCGGCCAACTGCAACCGGGGATCGGGTTCTGCAACGCGAATCTCGCGCTCGCTGTCCTTGCTGGCGGCGGGCAGTTCGGCGGCAAGAAATTGCCGGGCAATTGTCACCAACGGCGACGTGCCGGCAGCACTTTCGGTGCCGGCCACCGAGACACCGGCGACGAAAAAACTCAACAGAATTCCCGCATTACGCAATTTCATCGGCTTAGCCTATGCTTCGTGGCAGACAGTGCCGCGGACGGCAGCTGTGAAGGGTGCAAACGCGTCCTTTGGCAAGGTAAAGCAGAATTCATGCCCTGATGGGCAGGCGAGGGTAGTGGTCATGGCCGGAATAATGGATACCGTCAACCAGCGCACGCAGATGGTCGGACAGAACCGACTTGAGCTGCTGCTGTTTCGGCTGGCGGGCAAGCAGCGTTACGGCATCAACGTATTCAAGGTGCGGGAAGTGCTGCAGTGTCCACCGCTGACGCAATTGCCGCATCGGCATCCGGTAGTGCGCGGCGTCGCTCACATTCGCGGCAACACCATTTCAGTCATCGACATGAGTATGGCGATCGGGGGTCCGCCGCTGCCAAATCTGGAAGGCGCATTCATCATCATTGCCGAATACAACCGAGCCGTGCAGGGCTTTTTGGTCGGTTCGGTGGAGCGCATTGTCAACACCAATTGGTCGGATATGCATCCGCCGCCGAAAGGTTCTGGTCGCGATACTTATCTGACGGCCGTGACGGAGATCGACAAGCAGCTGGTCGAGATCATCGATGTCGAAAAAATCCTGTCGGAAATTTCGCCGCAATCGACTCAAGTCAGTCAGGCAGTATTGGAAAAGGCCTCCAGCAAAGCGGCCGCCGATCGGGCCGTGTTGATCGCCGACGATTCTGTGGTTGCGCGCAACCAGATCAAGAAGACGGTTGAGCAGCTCGGCTATCGCACGGTGATGGCCAAAGACGGTGCCGAGGCACTCAGTATCCTGAAGGATACCGTTGCCAAGGGGCTGGACATCAAGAATGAATTCGTGATGATGATTTCCGACATCGAAATGCCGGAAATGGACGGCTACACCCTGACGGCAGAAGTTCGTGGTGACCCGAACCTGAAAGATCTGTACATTCTGTTGCACACCTCGCTGTCCGGGGTGTTCAACCGGGCGATGGTCGCCAAAGTGGGTGCCGATGATTTCATTCCAAAATTCAACCCGGATGAGCTGGCTCAAGCGGTACAGCGCCGCGTGGAAGCAGCCAATCAAAGTGGATAACGGAGCGGAGACTCCGACGTGGCGGTCACCAATACGACGGACAGGGAACATCAAGGCTATCTGCGCTTCTGCGAACTGTTGCAGCAGCGCAGCGGTATTGTTTTGGGCGACAGCAAACAGTATCTGGTCACCAGCCGGCTCAGTCAGCTGATGCGGGAACAGCAGCTGGCCAGCCTGTCCGATTTGGTCGATCGTTTGCAACGCATGCAACCCGCCGGCCTGATGCAGCAAGTCATTGATGCGATGACCACCAACGAGACCATGTGGTTTCGCGATGGTTATCCCTTTGAAGTCTTGCGCAAGGATCTGTTTCCAAATCATGCCGGTTCCGCGCCGATGACCATCTGGTGCGCGGCCTGCTCCAGCGGTCAGGAGCCGTATTCCATTGCGATGACGGCCGAGGAATACCGCGCCGAACCGAAAGCCAAGATTTTTGCCGGCATACGCATTGTCGCCACCGACATCTCGTCGCAGATGTTGCAGACCGCGCGCGAGGGTATATACGACAGCCTTGCCGTGGCGCGAGGCTTGTCGCCGGAGCGCAAGAAGAAGTTTTTTGATCCGCTGCCGGATGGCCGGTGGCAGGTCAAGGCGAATCTGAAATCGTCGATTGCCTACCAGCCGATGAACCTGCTCAGCATGCCGTACTCCATCGGCCCGTTTGATGTGATCTTCTGCCGCAACGTCCTCATCTATTTTTCGCCGCAGGTCAAACAACAGGTGTTGTCGGCGCTGACGGCGCGACTGAAGCGCGGTGGCGTGCTGTTCCTCGGCGGTTCGGAATCGCTCGGCGAGTTGTCCGAACGGTTTGAGATGATCCGTTGCCAACCGGGCATCATGTACCGGCTCAAGTAATGCCGGTGGCGTCCTGCCGCCGATTTCTGTCCGTCGTTTCGCATCGATTGTCGCAGTTGCCACCCGGCAAAGGCTTGCCGGGTGGCAAGTCTGTGAACGCGAAATGCCGCGTTGCCGGTGCCGAATACCGCTGTCGACGCGTGCAGGGCAGGCCACATAGGCTATCCAGCAGCCGTTTTTCGGTTTTCCGCAACTGGCATGGAAGTTGCCCCAGTGAACCTGCTCCGGGACGCCGGATCAGCAGAGGGCAGCGGTCATGACCATCAACTTCAACAAAGCCTTTGGCATACACGAGCAGGCGCTCGATGTGCAGTCACGGCGCTCGGCTGTGTTGGCGAACAACATCGCCAACGCCGATACGCCCGGTTTCAAGGCCCGTGATATCGATTTCCGGCAGGCGCTGCAAAACGCCATGCATGCCAATCAATCGTCGGGGCTGGCGCGCACTGACAGCCGCCATTTCAGTGGCAACAGCCGTTATCTGAGCACCGAGCAGCAGTACCGCGTGCCGATGCAGCCGGACACCGGCGACGGCAACACGGTCGATGCCAACGTCGAGCAGGCGGCGTTTGCCCAGAACGCCATCCAGTACCAAACCAGCCTGACCTTTCTCAACAGCAAGATCCGCGGTTTGTTGACAGCGATCCGCGGTGAGTGACGGTCGGAATTGAGTGTGTATTGGGCAGATGAGCACGAGGTGAATGATGGATTTGAACAATGTCATGGACATCGCCGGCACGGCGATGTCAGCCCAATCGGTGCGGTTGAATACCACTGCGTCCAACCTGGCCAATGCCGACAGCATTTCCAGCAGCATTGATCAGACCTACAAGGCCCGGCATCCGGTCTTTGCCGCCATTCAGCAGGCGATGCAGGAGCAGGGCGTGGGTGGCGTTCAGGTCAAGGGCATTGTCGAGAGCAGTGCGCCGGTGCGGCCACGTTATCAACCGGATCATCCGCTCGCGGATGCCGATGGCTACATCTATCAGCCGAACGTCAATCTGGTCGAAGAGATGGCCAACATGATCTCGGCATCACGCTCTTACCAGACCAATGTGCAGGTCGCCAACACCGCAAAACAGATGCTGGCCCGTACTTTGCAGATAGGTCAGTAAAGATCGGTCAGTAAAGACCGGTCAGTAAAGACCGGTCAGTAAAGACAGGTCAGTAAAGACAGGTCAGTAAAGAGAGCAGTAACGAAGCACATTTTGAGGCTGGTGCTGAACCCGCAAAAGCGATGCAGCACGGCCACAGCAGAAGCCAAATGTTCAGGAGCGTCAGTCATGACGATCAGCAGCGCAAGTGACATCTTTGCCGGACTCGGGCTGACTCGAACCGAAGCCGCCGAGCAGGATCGCAAACAGCTTGGTCAGGAAGATTTTCTGGCGCTGTTGACCACGCAGCTGCAATACCAGGATCCGTTTAAACCGCTGGAAAACACCGAATTTATCGCTCAGATGGCGCAGTTTTCCTCGCTCGACAGCCAGCAGCAGTTGCTAACCAGCGTTAACGATCTGGCCGCGTCGCTGACCTCGAACCAGGCGCTGCAAGCGTCAGCGATGGTGGGCCGCACGGTGCTGGTGCCGAACGACACTGCCTACCTGTTCAGCGAAGGGGGCATGAGCGGCACCACCGAATTGCACGCCAATGCATTCCGCGTCCAGATGCAGGTCACCGATGAAAGCGGTCAACTGGTGTACGCCGAAGAGCTGGGTCCGAAATCGGCTGGTGAAATCGATCTGTGGTGGAACGGCAACGACACCAGCGGCAACCGGTTGCCGCCCGGCAAGTACACCGTGTCGGTGCTTGCCAGCATCGGCAACCGCACCGAAGAACTCGCCGTGCAAACCCGGGCTTTGGTCACCAGCGTCAACCTGAACAGCAGCACCGGCGGCATTGTGCTGAACCTGGCTGGACTGGGTTCGGTGCCGCTGTCAGAAGTCAACGAGATTGGTGGCTGAGCCGGTTGGCTCGGTCCGCAATGACGGTCAAGAGGAGAGCAGTCCATGTCATTCAATACCGCACTCAGTGGTCTCAATGCCGCGCAAGCGGATCTGGCCGTGACCTCCAACAATATCGCCAACGTCAACACCACCGGCTTCAAGGAGTCGCGGGCGGAATTTGCCGATATCTACGCGCTGTCGCCGTTCGGCAGTGTTCGGACATCGATCGGTGCTGGCGTGTTGCTCACTGCCGTGGCGCAGCAGTTCAATCAGGGCAACCTGAACTTCACCCAGAACACGCTGGATCTGGCAGTCAGCGGTGAAGGCTTCTTTGTGCTGGCCCCGAATATCGGCAGCACCGAGCGTGTCTATACCCGCGCCGGTGCCTTTGGCGTCGATGATGCCGGCAACGTGGTCAACGCAACCGGCCAGGTGTTGCAGGCCTTTCCGGTCAACCCGGATGGCACGATCTCGTCGACATCGCTTGCCAACACCGTGCCGATTCAATTGCCGCAAACGGCGGGTACGCCGGCACTAAGTACCGAGATCGAAATTGGCATGAACCTCCCGGCATCGGAAGCCGGTTTGAACCCGGCGCTGTTCGATCCAACCCAGCCGACCACGTACACGCGCTCGACCTCGATCTCGTTCTTCGATTCGTTGGGTGAGTCGCATATCGGCACGTTCTATTTCGTCAAGGATCAAGCCGCGCCGAACAGCTGGGCGGTGTACTACCAAGTGGATGGCAACCCGGTTGATATCACGGGCGGCACCGCCGGTGCCGGTGGCGCGCTCTATGGCACTCTGACTTTTGACAACTCCGGTGTGCTGGTTGGCTCAAACCCGGCGAGCGTGCCGCCCGGCGTGTTTACCACCGCCGCGCTGGGCTTCACCAACGGTGCAGACCCAACGCAGACCTTGACACTGGATTTCGGTAATAACTCGCCGACGCAGTTTGCCTCGGGCTTTGTCGTCAGCACGCTGTCGCAGAACGGTTACGGGGTTGGCCGGTTGACCGGTATCGACATCGCCGATGACGGTGTCGTGCGCGCCAATTTCTCCAACGGTCAAGCCATTGCACTCGGCAAAATTGCCTTGGCGCGTTTCCCGAACTCGCAGGGTTTGCAGCAACTTGGCAATACCAACTGGGCTGAGACGCTGGAGTCTGGTGCCGCGCTGGCAGGCGAGGCGGGCACAGCCAGCTTTGGTTTCATTCGCTCTGGTGCGCTCGAGAACTCAAATGTCGATCTGACCCGTGAGTTGGTGGATCTGATCACGGCGCAGCGCAATTTCCAGGCGAACGCCCGCTCGATCGAAACCAACAACGCCATCACCCAAACCATCATCCAGATCCGGTAACCGCGTATGGACCGTCTTCTCTACATCGCGATGACCGGCGCCCGTGAGACCACGCTGGCGCAGGCCAAATCGGCCAACAATCTGGCCAACGCCAACTCCACCGGCTTCAAGGCAGATTTGGCGCAGGCGCGGGCCATGCCGATTTTCGGCAACGGTTTGCCGAGCCGCGCCTTTGTCATGACCGAGCGGCCCGGTACTGATTTTGATCACGGCAGCCTGATCACGACCGGCAACGATCTTGATATCGCGATCAAGGGTAACGGTTTTTTGGCGGTGCAGGATGAAAACGGCGGTGAGGGTTTCACTCGTGCCGGTGAATTTCGCATCAATGCTCAAGGATTCCTCGAGGGAGCCGGAGGCCGTCTTGTGCTTGGCAATGGCGGCCCGATCCAAATCCCGGCGAATGAGAAAGTCGACATTGGTGCCGACGGCACGATCAGTGTGCGGCCGCAGGGCGCACCGGCAAATGCCGTGGTGGTGCTGGACCGTCTGCGCTTGGTGAATCCGCCGCTGGCAACCCTGCGCAAAGGTGAAGACGGCTTGTTCCGGCCGGAAAATGGCGCCCCGGTCGCAGCCGATGCCAATGTTCAAGTCGTGCAGGGCGCGCTCGAGTCCAGCAACGTCAATGCGGTTGAAGAGATGATCGACATGATCTCGCTGGCGCGGCAGTTCGAAGTCAACGTCAAGATGATGAAGGTCAGCGAGGACAATGACGCCTCGTTGGAACGACTTGTGCAAATGTAAGGTAGAAAGGCTCAACGACGTCAAGTTGTTGACTCATGCAGTAACCACGGCGTGAAGTCGCCGTGCCACGAGGAGTAGACCATGCACCCGGCTCTTTGGATCAGCAAAACCGGTCTTGATGCCCAGCAGACCGATCTGAGCGTCATTTCGCACAACCTGGCCAACGTCAGCACGGTGGGTTTCAAGAAGAACCGGGCGGTGTTTGAAGATCTGCTTTATCAGAACGTACGCCAACCTGGTGCTGCCACTACGCAGAATACGACGCTGCCCACCGGTTTGATGCTTGGCACCGGTGTCAAAACGGTGGCGAACCCGAAACAGTTTACCCAGGGCTCCATCCAGATCACCGAGAATGCGCTCGACATGTCGGTGCAGGGGCGCGGCTTTTTTCAAATCCAGTTGCCGGATGGCAGCACTGGCTACACCCGTGCCGGCAATTTCCAGCTCAATCAGAATGGTGAAGTGGTGACAGCCGGCGAAGGCTATTTGCTGCAACCGGCGATCACGGTGCCACAGGATGCGCAGAGCTTTACGGTCGGTCTCGACGGTACCGTATCCGTGACCTTGCAAGGTCAGGCAGCGCCAACCGTGATCGGCAACATCACCCTCGCGGATTTCATCAATCCAGCCGGTTTGCAACCGATGGGCGACAACCTGTTCATTGAAACACTGGCCAGCGGTGCGGCGGTGGTCGGCACACCAGGCCTGACCGGCATCGGGACGATCCGTGGTGGTACGCTGGAAAGTTCCAACGTCAACACGGTAGAAGAGCTGGTCAACATGATCGAAACCCAGCGTGCCTACGAGATGAATGCCAAAGTGATCTCGACCGTGGATCAAATGTTGCAATACGTCAGTCAGACGCTCTAATCCAGGCAGGCTGATATGAAGACCACCTTGAGATATTGGCTGCTGTCGCTGCTGTTACCGGCTTTTACCGGCTGCGTGGTAATGCCGGGGCCGGCGCCGGATGATCCGGATTTTGCGCCGGTAATGCCAGCCATTCCGGAACCGGCCGCGGCGCAGCCGGGCGCCTTATACAACCCCGGTACCGCCAATTTTCTGTTCGAAGATCGCAAAGCCAATCGGGTCGGTGATCTGATCACGGTAAGGTTGGTCGAAAACACCCAAGCACAGAAAAAAGCCGACACCAAAATCAAGAAGGACGATTCAACCGAAGTGACTGCGCCGACCTTGTTTGGTCGCGCCAATCCGATGATTGACGGCGACAAGTTCGGTTTCGAGACCGAGCTTGGGGCAACACGCGATTTCAAAGCCGAAAGTGACAGCAAGCAAAGCAATGCACTGACCGGAACCGTCACCGTCATGGTCACGCAGGTGCTGCCAAACGGCAATCTGGTGGTCCGTGGTGACAAGTGGGTCAACATCAACACCGGTCAGGAGTTTGTCCGCATCAGCGGCATTGTTCGGCCGCAAGATGTCAGCCCCGATAATCAGGTGCTGTCGACTCGCGTTGCCAACGCTCGCATCGCCTACAGCGGCACCGGCCAAATGGCCGAAGCGAACAGCCGTGGCTGGTTGTCGCGATTCTTCAGTACCGAATGGTGGCCATTCTGAGGTGCATGATGGCAAATCGTCTGTTGACTGCCGCGTTGACAGCGTTGCTGGTGATGACTGGCAACAGTGCTCACGCAGAACGCCTGAAAGACATCGCCGGTATCGCCGGCGTGCGCAGCAACCCATTGGTCGGCTACGGTCTGGTCGTCGGACTTGATGGCACTGGCGAGCAAACCCCGTATACCGCGCAGGCGTTCAAATCCATGTTGAGCCGATTCGGCATTGTGTTGCCGGAAGGGCAGGTACCAAAGGTCAAGAACGTGGCGGCGGTCGCGATCCATGCTGAACTGCCACCTTATGCCAAGCCGGGCCAGGCAATCGATGTCACCGTATCGAGTTTGGGCGAAGCCAAATCGCTGCGCGGTGGCGCGCTGCTGATGGCGCCGCTGCGCGGGGTCGATGGCGAAATTTACGCGATTGCGCAGGGCAATCTGGTGGTTGGCGGTTTTGGCGCGCAAGGTAATGACGGTTCGAAAATCACGGTCAATGTGCCGACCTCTGGCCGCATTCCGAATGGCGCCACCGTCGAACGCATGGCGCCCAATGGATTTGCGCTCGGTGATTCGATATTGCTTAATTTGCACGCGCCGGATTTCACCACGGCCAAACGGGTCGCCGAGCAGATCAACAAACTGCTTGGTCCGTTGGTGGCGCAGCCGCTGGATGCCGGCACGGTCGAGGTCGGCGCGCCGCGCGATCCGGCGCAGCGGGTGACCTTCATGTCGGTGCTGGAGAATCTGACGCTGGAACCGGGCGAGCCGGCGGCGAAAGTGGTGATCAATTCGCGCACCGGAACAATCGTCATCGGCAATCATGTTCGGGTCAAAAAAGCCGCGGTGGCGCACGGCAATCTGGTGGTCACGATCACCGAGCAGCAGAATGTGAGTCAGCCGAATGCGCTGGCTCAGGGCGATACGGTGACGACGCCGCAAAGCAATATCAATGTGGCCCAGGAAGACTCCCGGATGTTCCTGTTTCCGCCGGGCGTGACGCTGGAGCAGATCGTCCGGGCCGTCAACGCGGTTGGCGCAGCGCCCGGTGATCTGATGGCGATTCTCGAAGCCCTGAAACAGGCCGGTGCCTTGCAAGCCGAGCTGGTGGTGATCTGAGTCTTGCCATGAGCGAGCGCCCGATCCCAACCACTGCTCCGTTGCCCGATGTCGGCAGCTATCACGATCTGCGTTCGCTTAATCAATTGCGCCAGCTCGGCGCCAATGATGAACGCGCGGCGCTGCGTGCGGCGGCAAAACAGTTTGAATCGGTTTTCCTGCAGGAACTACTGAAGTCGATGCGGGCCGCCAATGACGTGTTCGAAGACGACGATTTCTTCGGCGGTGGCGGCAGCAGCGAGTTCTATGAGCAGATGCACGACGAGCAGCTGGCCTTGTCGCTGGCCAATCAACAATCGCTCGGTCTGGCCGATGTGATGGTGCAACAGCTGAGCCGTTCACCGGCCAAGCGTGAAGCCAGCAATGCCGTGACTTCACCCGTTACGTCGCCGGTTTCGCCGTTCACGCCGGCAAGCTTGCCGATCAATGCCGTTCGGCCACCGCTGCAGGCGGCACAGAATCCGGAGCCCATGACACCGCAGAAATTTGTCGCCGCGGTGTTGCCGCATGCTGAGCGCGCGGCGGCTTCGTTGGGTGTGGATCCGGCACTGCTGGTAGCGCAAAGCGCCTTGGAAACCGGGTGGGGCAAAGGCATGGCAGTCGGTGAGGGCGGTAAGCTTTTGCCGGCACACGCGGCCAATACTGGCCAGCAGTATTTCGGCATCAAGGCTGACAGTCGTTGGCAGGGACCGGTGGTGCATGCGCAAACTCTGGAATACGTGGCGGGACTGCCGGAACGACAGCGCGCCAGTTTCCGCGCCTACCCATCACCGGCTGACGCGTTCGACGATTACGTGCAGTTCATTCAAAGTTCGCCGCGCTATGCCGAGGCACTGAAGCATGCCGCGGATCCCCAGCGTTATGCCGATGGCCTGCAGCAAGCCGGTTACGCCACCGATCCGGCCTACGCCAACAAGCTGATGCGGCTATTTGACAGCGATTTCCTGCGCGATCTGATCGCGGAGGCACGCAAATTGCTGTAACGCTCGGGTACCGCTGTGTCTCGTTGGCTCGTTTGAGGTCGGCGCGCTGCGGCAGTTAACCTGAGGTGGAGTTTCTGCGATGGCCATCGACATACTCAATGTGGGCGTATCCGGACTGCTGGGATCGCAGATCGGCATTTCGACCACCTCGCATAACATCGCCAACGTCAATACCGAAGGCTACAACCGTCAGCGTAATGAATACGTGTCGAGCCTGCCGCAGTTCCTCGGCGGTCAGTATTTTGGCTCGGGTGTCGAACTCAGCAATGTTTCGCGCATATTCAATCAGGTGTTGACCAATGAAGTGCGCGCCAACAGCAATTCCGCGTCTTCTTACGAAGCTTATCTGGAGCAGGCTCGGCAACTCGACAGTCTGCTGGCCGATGCCGACACCGGCCTGAATCAGCAATTGCAGGCGTTCTTTGCCGCGTTGCAAGGCGTCAGCGACAACCCGTCATCCATCCCCGCGCGGCAGGTATTGCTCAGTCAAGCCAACACCTTGGCCGGACGCTTTCAGACTTTGGACAACACGCTGAGCAAACAGCGCGACAGCACCAACGCCTCGGTCAGTGCCATCGCGGTTGAAATCAGTTCGCTGGGACAGAGCATCGCCAATCTCAATATTGCTATTACGGCCGCCGTATCCGCCGGCAATGGCGTTGCCGGTCAACCCAATGATTTGCTGGATCAGCGCGACGTGCTGATCGACAAGCTGGCTTCATTGACCAATATCACTACTGTCGATCAGGCCGATGGCAGCATCAGCGTGTTCCTTGGCAACGGTCAGGCCTTGGTTGTCGGTGCGGTGTACAACCAGGTGGTGGCCCAGCCCGGGGTCAACGATCCGCGTAATACCGATTTGTTCCTGCAGTCATCCAATGGCGGCGCGCTGATTGATATCACTAGCCAGATTTCTGGCGGCAAGCTGGGCGGTTTGCTGCAGTTCCGTACTGAATTGCTCGAGCCTGCGATCAATACCCTCGGCAAAGTTGCGATTGGTTTGGCGAGCACCGTCAATGAGCAACACGCGCTCGGTATGGATTTGAATAACGAGCTGGGTGGCTTGTTCTTCACCGATTTCAATGATGCGGCGATTGCCGCTCGACGGGTCATTCCGCAAACGGGTTACACCGGTCCGGGATCGTTCTCGGTTGACATCACAGACGTCAACAACCTGACCAATAGCAACTACCTGCTGACATTAAACGCCGGCACCTACACCGTGACCCGGCTGTCCGACAATACCGTCATCAGCACGTTTGCAGCGCCGGCGGCACCGGCCACGGTCGCGCTCGGCGATGGCATAACCCTCAATATCACTGCCAATGCCGTCAACGGTGACAGCTTTGTGCTGGCGCCAACGCGCGGCGCGGCGGGTGAAATGGAACGGGTAATCGATGATGTCAAAGCGGTAGCGGCCGCGTTGCCGGTCAACACCCGTACGACAACCAGCAACACCGGCAGCGGTATCGTCAAATCGGTGCAGGTGACCGATACCAGCACCGCCGCCTTCGCCACGCCGTTTGCCTTGTCACCGCCGCTGCAGATCGTCTTTACTTCTGCGACCACCTACAACGTGGTGGATGCCTCAACCAGCGCGATTCTGGTGGCTGGCGCAACCTTCACGCCGAATCAGGACAACGATCTGCTCGCCACCGCCGGACCACCGGTCAATGCCTATGGTTACGAGATCACCATGGCAGGTGCACCACGTGCTGGTGACAGCTTTGATGTGTACTACAACGCCGGCGGCGTCGGCGACAATCGCAACAGCCAATTACTGGCGGCGTTGCAGAACCTGCCTACCATGGATGGCGGTCGTTCCAACTATTCGCAAGCTTACGGCCGGTTGATTGCTGAAGTTGGTACGCGCACCGCCGAAGCCGATGCCAACTATGCGTCGAGTGCTGCGCTGGTTGAGCAGTCCAAGGCGCGCCGTGACGCCAGTTCTGGCGTAAACTTGGACGAAGAGGCGGCCAATCTGATTCGCTTCCAGCAAGCCTATGAGGCCTCGGCGCAAGTGATCTCGGTAGCGCGGTCATTGTTCGACACTTTGTTCCAGTCCGTGCGCTGAGTCTGACAGGTAATAACGGAGGTCCGTGATCATGCGGATATCGACAACCGGTTTTTATCAGCGTGGTATTGATGCCATTCTGGATCAGCAGTCGGCGCTGGCAAAAACCCAGCTGCAGTTGGCAACCCAGAAACGGGTGCTGACACCGTCGGATGATCCGGTGGCAGCGACGCTGATTGAAGCCTTCAAGACCGAGCTTGCCAGTCTGGAGCGCTACAAACAGAACGCCACGACCGCAAAAGGTTACAACGAGCAATCCGACAGCATTCTGGATACGTTCACCACCGCACTCGGTCGCGTGCGTGAGCTGATCCTGCTGGCCGGCAACGGTGCCTACGATGCGCTTGAGCGCGAAGCGCTTGCCAATGAGGCGCAAGAGCGGCTCGAAGAGCTGGTCGGTATCGCCAACAGCCAAAACTCAGAGGGCGAGTACCTGTTTTCCGGATTCCGTACCGACGTCAAGCCGATCACCCGTGATGTCGCGGGCAATTTTGTTTACGGCGGTGACAATGGCCAGCGCCAGATCTTCATCAACAACGATGTTGCCGTTGGCGTGACCCATTCCGGCGCCGACGTCTTTCAGTTGATCAAAGACGGCAACGGCGATTTCGCCACCTTTGGCAATGCTGCAAACACGGGGAACGGTGCGATTGATCCCGGTTCGGTCAGTGATCGGTTGGCATTCAATGCCGCTACCCCGCAGACCTATACCATCACCATGGTGAACAATGCTGCAGGTGAGCTGGCGTATACCGTTTTTGGTTCGGTTGACGGTCAGTTGATTCCGGCTCCGCCATTGGTGGCGCCGGCCGATGCGCCAGCCTACGTTGAAGATGGCCAGATTGTTTTCAATGGAATCAAGACCGGTATCAACGGCGAGCCGGCCGTTGGCGATATCTTCACGGTGGAAATGGCCGAGTCGGTGGATATCTTTACCACTGTGCAGAACGCCATTGATGCCATGCGCGTCGGCGCAGACACCGAGGCCGCCAGAGCGCAACTGCGGATGGCGCTGGATTACAGCCTGGAGTCGCTGGACCGCGGCTTGGAGAACATCTCGCGGGTGCGGGCCGAGCTTGGCACGCGCCTCAATGTGATTGACTCCGAACTGTCCGCCAACGAAGCGTCAAAGGTCAACGCCAAAACCACGTTGTCCTCGCTCGAAGACCTGGACGTAGTCGAGGCCATCAGCCGGTTCAATTTGCAGCAAACAGCATTGGAAGCGGCGCAGAGCAGCTTCGCCCGGGTACAGAACCTGTCGCTGTTCCGTTTCCTTTGATTAGTTCCGAAAGAAAAAAGCCGGCAGTTGCCGGCTTTTTTCTTTGCTTGGCGTTCACCGCAATAGCGAAAGAACGCTTTGTGGACCAGCGTTGGCCTGCGCCAGAATCGACAAGCCGGCTTGCTGCAATACCTGGCTCTTGGTCAGGTTGGCGGTTTCGGCGGCAAAGTCGGTGTCACGGATACGTGAACGCGACGCTGACAGGTTTTCGATGGCGCTGCCCAAGTTGGCGATGGTGCTTTGCAGACGATTCTGTACGGCGCCGAGCGCAGCGCGTGAGCTGTCGACAAATGAGGTAGCGTCATCCAGGATCTTCAGAGCTTGCTGGGCGCCAATCGCGGTCGAGATATCGACCGAAGTGACGTCGTCCAGCGATGCGCTGTTGGTCGTGGTGGTGCCGTCGATGGTGGCGAGGTTGGCGTCAGTGGTGAACGACCTGGCGCTGTTCAATACCACCACGCCGATGGCGCGCATGGCGAAATCGACACCGCCGCCTATTGTTCCATTCGATGCCGCGATCGCATTTTCGCCGGTGTAATCGTACGCTTGCACGCTGATTGTTGCGCCGCCAAGGGCGGCCATGCCTTCAATCAAAATGTCATCACCCGCTTCACTAGTCAGCACGATCTCGGCACCGCTGACGCTCGCCGTTAGACCGGTTTTGCCGGCTTCGGCATTGATCGCATCGGCCATCGAGGTCAAGTCACCGCCGGAGATCGTTGCCTGAATGCTGACTGCCGCACCCGTCTGGGCTGTTAGTGAGAAGCTGAAGGTGTCGTCCGCAGAAAAGGTCAATCCGATGACGTTCCGTGCATCTGCCGACACACCTGTCGAACCACTTTGGGCGTTGATTGCAGTTGCAACGGATGAAGCTGATCCGGCTACCGTAATCACTTCAGTCGACAGACCCGCCACCGTCAGGTCGCCGGTGACAAGATTGGGGGCCGCGGTAGCAGGAGAAACGCCCACACCACCCAGTGAGGTAAGAAAGACTGACCCGGCCGCATTCCACAGATCGCGCGTGTACGAACCCATGTTGTTGGCCTTGTAGTTGCCCAAGGTCACGTTGATGGTTTCGAAGGCATTGGCGCCGACCTGGAAGGCTTCCGAACCGAAGGTGCCGTCCAGAATCTTGCGCGAACCGAACGTAGTCGTTTCGGCGATACGGGTCAGTTCCTGCTTCAGCTGGTTGACT
>DASUEK010000251.1:0-12954 GCA_036275115.1 Permianibacter sp.
GATTGAAGTAGTCCCGGGCATGCCAATATTTCAATGTTGTATTTTCGGCAAACGTCACGCCGAAATAAATCTCGTCATAGTCGGCGTCATCATCATCTGGAAGGTACATGTACATGACATAACCGAAATCGAAGGAGACGTTTTCGTCACCAAAACCGTAGCCGACGTACCAGTCAGTTTCGACGTCGGACTCTGTGTCGAAGTCAACATTCGAAGCCCACGCGCCCAAGTAAAGGCCCGACTCCATTGCCCAATCAACACCGCCTTGTACGGCGGGGTCATTTTGAGTCTGGGTAATACCGTCGAACAAATAGTCTGACACCACTGCCACATTGCCCGTGACTTCCGCCATGGCGGCGCCTGAACCGGCCAGCATGGCAGCAGCGACGGCTGTCCGTACCCAATGCTTGTTCATCATCTACTGTCTCCTCGGTTGTGCTTGGTTAGTCTTGCTCTTGTATGACGCTTCTTCTTCCGAGCCACGACGGCTGACTGCAGCTCCGACCACTTTCAACCCTGCCTTTGCCGTGACTTTTGTGAGCACCAGCAATGACTTGGCTGTCTGTGGACTACACTTGATGACGATACTTACTTGTTTAGCGAAAAGCTACACGTGTTCAAAATATTGATCCACGCCTTGGCCTGCGCCCGCCCCATTTCAGCCCTGCTGCACCGCAGCAGTTGCGCCGTTCTGGTGCTTTCCGTCCTGAGTTTAGTTCCTGTTTGCAGTTTTGCTGCGCCGCCAGATGTGCGCGTAGTCGTCGACATTTCCGGCAGCATGAAGAAAAACGATCCGGCCAATCTGCGGGTCCCGGCGATCAAGCTGCTCAGCAATCTGTTACCCAGCAATAGTCGTGCCGGCGTCTGGACATTTGGCCAGTACGTCAACGAGCTGGTGCCGCTTGATGCGGTGACGCCGGCGTGGCAGGCGAAAGCGGTGGCCGCTGCCGAGAAGATTGGTTCAACCGGTTTGTTCACCAATATCGGTCTTGCGTTGCAACGGGCGACGCGGGATTGGCAGGGGCCGGGCAACGGTCCACGCCATGTCATCCTGCTGACCGATGGGGTCGTCGATGTCTCGAAAGATGCGCGTGACAATCAGGTCGCGCGCGATGAATTGCTGCAGAAAATTCTGCCCGCTGTTCAAGCGTCTGGTGCCAAGGTGCACACGATTGCTCTCAGTGCCGATGCCGATGCCGCGTTGCTGCAACAAATCGCCCGCGAAACCGATGGCATGGCCGAGCGCGCGTCGACTGCGGACGAACTCAATCGCATTTTTCTGCGGCTGTTCGAGCAGGCCGCACCGCGTGACGCGCTGCCATTGACGGATAACGGTTTCACCGTCGATGCCAGCGTCGAGGAAATCACTGTGCTGGTGTTCCGGCGCGAAGGTGCCGAGCCGGCCGCCTTGCTGTCACCGGACGGCGCGCGCCACCATGCTGGCGATCGGCCGGCGAGTTGGCGCTGGCACAGCGATGCCCGTTATGACCTCGTCACTGTCGCCAAGCCGATGCCGGGCCAGTGGCAGATCCAGGCTGAGCTCGATCCGGACAATCGGGTGCTGGTGGTGAGCAAACTCGGTCTGCACGTGGCGGCGGTGCCAACGTTGACGCTGGCCGGGGAAAAAGTCCGTCTCGAGCTTCGGCTGACCGAAGATGGCAAGCCCATTGAGCGGCGCGAGTTTTTGCAGCTGGTCAAGGCAGTGGTCAACGTCCAGGCCACGGACTATCAGCGCGAGGTGGTGCTGACGGACACCGGTAACGGGCAATTTGCTGCCGACTGGGAAGTGCCGGCGCTCGATGCCCAGTTCACCCTGAAGCTGGATGCCAGCGCACCCACCTTCGAGCGGACCCGAACCTTTCATATGCAGGCGGTGGCGACGCCGGTGCAGGCGTCGCTGACCGTCGGCGACGATGGCAACGCCACAGCGCTGTTCACCGTCGCCGACAAGCTGTTCAAAGCCGACAGCCTTTCGCTCGGTCTCGAACACGAAGCGCCAGATGGCGTCCGGCTGGCCGTGACACCCACGGCCACCGACAAGGGCTGGCAGGCCGCTGTTGCCGCTTCCGTCGATGGCCCCCAGCGCCTGCATTGGCGCTTTGACGCGCTGACGCTTGCTGGCCGGCCGATCAGCATGCAAGGCCAGCCATTGCAGTGGCAGCGGGGGGCTAGCTTGGCCGCGGCTAGTGATACCCAGGCCGAAACATCGACTGATCCCGTCGCAGAACCTGCCAAAGCTTCAGAACCTGAATCCTCGGACGAACCCACTGAAGCCAGCGCCGAACCGGCTGCCGAAAGCAGCGATGGCGACAGCGAGCTGCCATGGCTCTGGATTGGCATCGGTTTGAACATGGTGCTGGTTGGCATCGGGCTGGCGTTCTGGTGGGTCCGGCGCCGACACAAGCAAGCGGCGCAATCCATCGAACAGGCGCTGGCCGATGATGAGGAGGCGGCACAGTGACCGCTTTGGCCATGGTGTTGGCCTTGAGTGGCCCAGCGGTCATCGTCGCGATTCTGCTCGCGGTCCTCATCATCAAGCGCAAGGCGCAGGACCGACGGGCCGTGGAGCTGTTGCTGGCGGCGGTCAAGGCGGCCGAACCGGCCTACCGGGAGCAGCTACTGGCCAAACTCGGTGCTGGCGGTCACGCCGATCCGGACAAGCTGGCGGCACTGGTCGACAAGCTCATCAAGGGGCGTCGGCAGTATTTCAAACAGGTATTGGCTGCCCTGCTGGATCGCAAGCCGACCGGCCTGGTGGCCATTGAGCCGGCCCTGCAGCAGTACAGCGAGCTGCACGTGCAGGCCATGGCGGTGCTGGCCCGGGCACCTGTATCCGCAGCGCCGGTAGCGGCCAGCGCAAGCCCGAGCGGGGCTGCCGGACCGGCCGCGGTCGAGAGCCATTTGCGCAGTGAAAACGAGCGGCTGAAGCGGGAAGTGGGGCTGACCTTGTCGGCGCTGAACAACATCTTTGCTGAATATGCGTCCATGTTTGGTGACGAGCACACCCGGCGTGACATGAATCTGGAAGAGATTCTGTCGTCGATGCAGCAGCTGGCTGCCGGCGAACCACCGGTGCCGGTTGATGAGCCGTTGCCGCCCAGTACAGGGGGCAACGCGCCGGACAGCGAGGCCGATTTCGCCACGACCGATGCCCCTGAAAGCGCTTTGCCCGATACCGATGTCAATGCCGATTCCGGCGCCGATTCGGACGCCGTCTCCGATACGGAAGCGGCAATTGCCAGTGACCCGTTTGCCGAACCGCCGGCGGCCGAAGCCGCTGACAACGCGCTCACAAAAACCGCCACCGAATCGCGTTGACAGCGCCAGATCGCCTGCGTATCATGCGCGCCTCGTCACGGGGGCAAGCCTCCGCTGACATCGGTGGAGCGGTAGTTCAGTTGGTTAGAATACCGGCCTGTCACGCCGGGGGTCGCGGGTTCAAGTCCCGTCCGCTCCGCCACTAATTCGAACAAACCAGTTCAAACAAAACGCCGCGCATTGCGCGGCGTTTTGTTTTTCTGCGTCTGCGGTTGACGATCGGAGCGGTGTCGTTTCGTCAGCTGCGTGCACCGACCTCACCGACCAACAAAAAAGCCCGGCATTGCCGGGCTTTTTTGTTGCGGTGTTATTCCTCACTGCCAGTGTCGCCGCAGCGACTGCGCTTACGCCACTTTTTCCTGCCGTACCGGCGCAGTTGCACTCTGGTTCAGAAACTGGGCGCGTGGCAGATCGGCCGGATCGAAATCGTCGACCGCGATGATCTGTTTGCGGCCTTCTTCCTGCCGCTGCAGCAGCGCAATTTCGTCGGCCGAGACTTTCTGCGCGGCGATCGCGCGCTTGAGCACCTCGCCCGGCAGCATCGACTTGGTGTCCGGCAGTTCCTGACGCAGCCGCTTCCAAATCGGTTCGGCGGCGACCGTGTCGCGCAGCACGCGTTCCAGCGTCGCGAAGGCATTGTGCGGCGCATCGCCCAGATAAATGCCGTTGACCAGTTCACTGCGTGCCAGACCCGGATTCAGCAGCAGGCGCGAGACTTGATGACCGAGCTTGTCGCTCGGTGCCTTGAACGAGCGGCCATACGGGAACACGATGCGGCGCAGCGCGCGGCCGACCAAGCGGGCCGGGAAGTTTTCGGCGAGGCCGTAAATCGCTTCCTGCGCCGTGTGCAGCGAATGCTCGACCGCCCACTTCACCAGCGGCTTGTCGTGCTCCGGGCTGCCCTTGTCGTGGAAGAATTTCAGCACGCTGGCGGCGATGTAGAGATGACTCAGCACATCACCCAAACGCGCCGACAGTTTTTCCTTCCGCTTCAGTTCGCCACCGAGCACGGCCATGCTGATGTCGCTCCACAGCGCCAACGCCGACGACAAGCGGGTGAGCTGCTTGTAATAGCCGGCGGTGAAATCGCCGACCGGGACGGTGATGAGTTTGGCGCCGGTCAGGCCCATCCACAGCGCGCGCACGGTATTGGAAATGGCGAAGCCGACATGGCCCCACAATGCGGCGTCGAATTCTTTCAGCGCGGCCGATTTGTCCGGGTTCTGCGCGGCTTGCATTTCGGCCAGCACGAACGGATGGCAGCGGATCGCGCCCTGACCGTAGATGATCAGGTTGCGGGTCAGGATGTTCGCGCCTTCGACCGTAATGCCGATCGGCAGCGCCTGATAACCGATACCAAGGTAGTTGTTCGGGCCAAGGCAGATGCCCTTGCCGCCATGCACATCCATCGCGTCGATAATCGCTTTACGGCCGATCTCGGTGCAGTGATATTTGACGATGGCACTGGCGACCGACGGCTTTTCACCGGCATCGACCGCAGCGGCGGTGAAGGTGCGGACTGCGTCGGCGGCGTACGCCATGCCGCCGATGCGGCCAAGCATTTCCTCAATGCCTTCCATGTAACCGATCGGCAGCTTGAACTGCTGACGAATGCGGCCATAGGCGCCCGAGGTGTGCGCGGCAACTTTGGCGCCGGCAGCGCCCGAGGCAGGCAGTGAAATGGCACGGCCTGCGGACAGACACTCGACCAGCATGCGCCAACCCTGACCGGCCATCTTGGTGCCGCCGATGATGTAGTCGAGCGGCACGAACACATCTTGGCCTTGGGTCGGACCGTTCATGAACGGGATCGACAGCGGGTAGTGGCGGCGGCCAATCTTGACGCCCGGCGTGGTCACCGGAATCAACGCGCAGGTGATGCCGTAATCGGTTTCGTCGCCGATCAGCTTGTCCGGGTCATACAGCTTGAAGGCCAGACCCAGCACGGTGGCGACCGGCGCCAGCGTGATGTAGCGCTTGTTCCAGGTCAGCCGCATGCCGATGATTTCTTTGCCGTTCCACATGCCTTTGCAGACGACGCCGGTATCCGGGATCGAGCCGGCATCGGAGCCGGCTTCCGGCGAAGTCAAGGCAAAGCAGGGCACTTCCTCGCCTTTGGCAAGGCGCGGCAGGTAGTAATTCTTTTGCTCTTCGGTGCCGTAGTGCAGCAGGAGCTCGCCGGGGCCGAGCGAGTTCGGCACGGCAACGGTCGAGCCAAGGGTCGGGCTCGCCGAGTTCAGGGCAATCAGGATTTGCGAGTTGGCATAGGCGGAAAATTCGCGGCCGCCGTACTTGCGCGGAATGATAAAGGCAAAGAAGCCTTCGTCTTTCAGGTATTGCCAGACTTCCGGCGGCAGATCCGCGCGCTCATGGCTGACTTCCCAGTCACGGGTCATCGCGCAGACTTTCTGGACCTGGTTGTCGAAGAAGGCCTGCTCTTCGGCCGACAGCCGCGGCGCCGGCAGCGCATGCAGCTCTTTCCAGTCCGGGGCGCCGGAGAAAATCTTGGCTTCGAACCAGGTGGTGCCGGCTTCAAGTGCTTCTTTCTCGGTGCGCGACAGGCTCGGCATTACCTTGCGGTACAGGCCAAGCAGCGGCGAGGAGAGCAGGAAGCGGCGGACCGGGGTCAGCAGGGTCAGCGCGATTGCCGCGAAGATCAGCCAAGTCAGCACGCTGACGCCGCCGAAGTATTTCCACAGCATCAGCACCGCCAGCGCGGCCAGCGCGCTGGTGAGCAGGGAGAGCCGGTGGTAGGCGCAAAAGCCCAGCACCAGCAGCAAAGCAGTCAAGCCAATCACGGTTGCCATCTCTGTAGCCTGTAAGTGGTCGGAGCAGTTTTGCGAAACTACTCCCGCCCGGCCAGCGACGTCAAGTCCGAAGCCTCAGTCTGAGCATAGTCCGGCCGGTTGCGGGCGGTAGCGATCGGAACAAATACGAGCGGCGCCGTAGTATGGATTTGACGCGCGTACTTGCTGTTGGCGCCGGCATTAGCGACCATTCCGTCCCTGTCGG
Organism: Permianibacter sp.; assembly: GCA_036275115.1. GTDB lineage: Bacteria > Pseudomonadota > Gammaproteobacteria > Enterobacterales > Permianibacteraceae > Permianibacter. The sequence continues at coordinate 6,331 of DASUEK010000251.1, forward strand.
GTGGCAGCAAGACCGCCCACACGTCGGGATCACGGATCCGGGCGACACATCGGGAGAGGAATTCGCGCCATGCCACACCACATTGCCGTTGCCGTCGTTCACGGCATGGGCAGCGCCGATCAGCATTATTCGGTGGAGTTGAAACACCGGGTCACGGAGGCCTATGTCCGTGCCGGCAAAGACCGCAGCGAAGATGACCTGGTCTGGCAGGAAGTCTATTGGGGCGATCTGGTGCAGGAGCAGCACGCCCGCACGCTAAAAGCGGTCAACTACAAGAACGATCTGGCCTATCCGGGCCTGCGCGAGTTGTTTGTCGATTACCTCGGCACCTCGTTGGCGTACCGGCCGCAAAGTGGCTATCCGATGTACCCGTTGTTGCACGCGCGCATCAAGGCACAACTCGCGCAGCTTGGCAGTCACCGCCGCATTCACCCGGAACGCACGCCGCTGGTGGTGCTCGCGCATTCGTTCGGATCGGTGATCATGTCCAACTACATTTACGATCTGCAGATCGAGCAAGCCCGGCTTGGCGGATTGGTGCCGGGACTGACGCCGTTCGAGCAATTTCACACCTTTGCCGGACTCATCACGTTCGGCAGCCCGCTGGCGATTTATGCTGATCAACCGGGTGATTTCAACCGCGCCATCCGGGTCCATGGCCCGGGTCTCACGGCCGCACAAAATGCCGTGATCAAATGGCTCAATTTCTACGACAAGGACGACATCATCGCCTACCCGCTGAAGGGCATTAATGCCGCTTATGCGCAGGCTGTCAGTGATGACATTGAAATCAATGTCGGCAGCGCCGCCACCTCGTGGAATCCGGGCTGCCACAACGGTTACTGGGAAGATCCGGATTTTTACCGGCCGGTAGCGCACTATCTCGGCGAGCTGCACAACGCGTACAAGCCCTGAGTGGCGGCCGCTGGTTTCTTGTCAATTTGTGAACGAAGTGGAGTAAGGCATGTCTGTCATGACGCGTGTCGCCGTGGCAACCGCGTGGCTCGGCTGTGCTGGCCCGGCCCTGGCTGTAGTGAACATTGAAAACCTCAACGCCCAGCCGACCCGCATCGGCTGGAGCGGCAATACCGAAGCAGCGCTCGAGCTGCGCGACGGCAACAGCGAGCGGCAGGCAATAAAGCTCGGTGCCCGCGCCGACTGGTTTGACGGTGAAGACACTGCGTTCATCGTGTTCGGTTATGACTACGGCGAATCGAAAGGCATCAAGGATGCCGACAGCACGTTTCTGCATGGCCGCTACATCGACGCCTACAGCGCCAACACCGCGTTCGAGTATTACGCCCAGGTCGAACAGAACGATTTCCGCCGCTTGAGCAGCCGTAGCATCGGCGGCGCTGGCATTCGGTTCACGCTGTCGCAGCCGAACCAGCGCATGCAACATACGCTGGCGGCCGGCGCATTTCATGCCGATGAGCAAATCGAAGCGCTGGATCCGTACCCGGCCGAAAGCGAATCCGGCACTTTTGGCAATTTCTACTGGGTATTCAAGTACGAAATCAACGAGCGCAGTGCGCTGGTCAACACCTTGTACTGGCAGCCGGCACTGCATGGCCGCGATGGTTTCCGGGCGTTGGATCTGTTCAGTTTTCGGGTGCAGATCGACGGCCGACTCAGCATGAAACTGACCGCGACGGTTGATCACGACAGCCACCCGCCTGGCGGCATCGAGAAAACCGACACCAGCTTGTTGACCGGCCTCAGTTACGAATTCTGATCGCCGGCCGATGCAGGCCGAATCGGTTTTACGAAAGTCGCTCGCCCGTTGACATGACGGTCTTTACCGCAGCCTGTGCCAGTGCGGCGCGCACCGCTGGCACCAGTTCGCTCGCCATATTTGCTTTGTCGAGCAGGCACGATGCCGACAGCAAACGCGCCAGATGATGGTGCGCTGGCAAATCGTAAAGCGTCTGCAAGATCACCGGCAGCTGCGGTTGCTGCCGGTGCAGCCGTTCCAGCAACGTCATGCCGCTGATGCCGGGCAGACTCAGATCCGTTACCACCACATCGACCGCCTGCTGTTCGCAGTAGGCGAGCGCCGATTCGGCGTCGGCAAAACCGATCACGGTGATGTCGGCGAATGCCGCTTGCAGCAGGGTTGCGGCTTGCTGCTGCAACAGCGGGTGATCTTCGATCAACACCAGCGTGGTCATGATGATGGCTCCGAAAAATGGCGTCTCGCTTGAAAACGCACGGTGACGGAACGCCAGCCTTGCGAATCTCGCACCGGTACGTTCACCGCAGTGGCGTCAGCGCCGCAGTGGTCGCGGCATAATCCTGCAGGCATTGCCACAGTTGCTGCGGCTGCTCACTGTCGAGGCTGGCAAGCGGCAGCATCAGCACATGCAGCGTCGGTTGCAGCTGCAGTGCGCGCTCACGCATGGCATGGCTTGGCATGTCCGGCAGCTCGCGGTCGATCAGCGCCAGCCCGAGTGAACGGGTGGCGAGCTGATACAAGGCCGAGGCACCATCGTGGGCCTGATAACAGGCCAGTTCCGACCATTGCCGCGCCAGCAGCTGTTGCCAGTGGGCGCGGCGCTGGCTGTCAGCAGAGACCAGCAAGAACTGATTGATCGAGGAACCGGTGAGCGGTGGCATGGCAGGCTTCCGTGCGGGATGACGCACGATCAGCCTATGCCGGTGGTGTCGGGAATGCTGTCGGGAGATCTCAGCGGTTGCTGGGGGCGCCGGCGTGGGGGTCGACAATGCCGAGCCGGACGGCCAGCCGAACCAGTGCCACAACATCCGGCACATCGAGTTTCTGCATCAGGCGGCTGCGGTAGGTGTCGACCGTTTTCGGCGACAGGTGCAGCAATTTGGCGATTTCGCTGCTGGATTTGCCTTCCACCACCAATTGCAGGACTTGCCGTTCCCGGCTCGACAGCGCCGCCAGCGGGGAGTGTTCCAGGCCGCGCGCGAGTATCGCCTCAACCGCCGGTGCCAGCGGTGGTGACAGAAAGCGCTGGTTGCGTGCCGCCGAACGAATGGCGTGGACAATGTCGGCGGCTCCGCCGCCTTTCAGGACATACCCGGCCGCACCGAGGCTGATGGCTTCGGCCGCCAGTTGCGGATTGTCGTGCATCGACAACAGCACCACGCGCGTGGCCCGCTTGTGTTCTTGCACCGCGCGCAAGACTTCCATGCCGTTCATGGCCGGCATGCTGATATCGAGCAGGGCGACATCGGGTTTGTGATCGATGATGGCGTTCAGGGCGTCGGTGCCGGTGCCGGCTTCGGCGACGATTTGCAGATCGGCTTGCGTGCCCAGCAGCAAGCGCAAGCCTTCCCGCATCACGGCGTGATCGTCGGCCAAAACAAGGCGAATCGCGTTGCGGGTCATGACCTCGGTAACTCCAGCGTGATCACGGTACCGCGGCCGGGCCGACTGGAAATGTCGAGTGTGCCGCCAAAACTGGCCGCGCGCTCGCGCATGCCAATCAACCCCAGATGGCCTTCCTGCTGCCGGGTGTCGGCCGGTTCAAAGCCTTTGCCATCATCCTGCACGCTGACCCGCAACTGCTTGCCGTCGCAGTGACCTTCCACCCGGATGTGGCGCGCGTTTGCATGCCGAATGGCGTTGTGTATCGCTTCGCGCAGTAGCAAAAACACGCTGTGTTCGATGCCGCTGTCGAACCGGCACGGTTCGCCTTGATCCTGCCAGAGCATGGCGAGTGTGGTAGTGCCGCTGCGGCTGCGCATCCGGTCCAGTTCGTAATTGAGCGCTGCCTGCAAACCCAGCTCGTGCAACAGTGGCGGTCGCAGCTCGCCGAGCAGACTGCGCGTTTCGTCCAGCGCATGACCGATCATGTCGGCGGCAGCGCCGAGCCGCGCCGCTTGTTCGGCGGGGGCATGCAGGCTCTCGGCCTCGAGATTCAGCTTGGCGGCGGCCAGCGTTTGCGCGATGTCATCGTGCAGCAGCTGGGAAATACGTTTGCGCTCATCGACCTGGGCCGTGAGCAGTTCGCGAGTCAGTTGCAGCCGCTGCTGCTCCAGCGAATCGTGTTTGAGTTGCTGGCGGCGAACGAAAAACAGGGCCGGCGTCAGCAGCGCCAGCAGCAACACAAAGATGGTCACCGCGACCAGCAACCACCAGTCGGCTGCCGCTTGGGCACTTTGGTGCAGCGAGATCTCGCTGCGCAGTTGATCCATTAACGGCTGCAGCACTTCGCGCAGCGCGTCCATCAGCCGCTTGCCGTCGCGCTTCATGACCAGCGCCTGCGCCGCAGCAAAACCCTCGTCGCGGCGACTGCGAATGACCATTTCCGCGTTCTTGAGCCGGGCCTCCGACAGCTGTTGCAGTCGCTCGACCACATGCAGCTCGGTTTGCAATTGCGTGGGCAGCAGCGGTAACAGTGCCAGCAGTTCGGCGTGGCCGGCATGGAACGGTTCAAGGAAATCGTCGTAGCCGGTGATCACATAACCACGCTGGCCACTCTCGATACCTTGCAGCGCCGACTGCAGCCGGTTCAGCAAGCGGATGGCTTCGGTTTCCTGCTGCAGCCGTTCGGCGTAATAGGCGGTTTGCCGGCCCTGATAGACGGCGGTGGCCGCAGTTAGCAGCAGCAGCACCACGCCGATTTGGAGTAACCGCCGTAGCGGTGTCATGCGGGCAACGTCTGCAACCATTGCAACCGTTCCTCGTGTGGGACACGGCCCAATTGTTCAGCGCTACGCCGGGCTTGGCAAGCCGGATGCGCGCTGTTGTGACCGGATAACGCTTCGGCGCGGCTCAATGGCGCAGGAAAGCCCGCATCAGGTCGATGTAATGGCCGTGATCCTTGGCGCCGCAGCTTTCGCGGGCGCTGTGCATGGCCCACATCGGCACGCCGATATCGAGCGTGCGGACGCCGAGCCGGGCAGCGCTGATCGGGCCGATGGTGGTGCCGCAGGAGAGATCGGCGCGGTGCACATATTTCTGCACCGGTACCTGCGCGGCCTCCGCGAGCTGCATGAACAGCGCTTCGCCAAGCGCGTTGGTCGCGTAGCGCTGGCTGCTGTTGATCTTCAGCGCGACGCCGGCATTCACTTTCAGGTGATGCAGGCCGTCATAACAATCCTGATGGCTCGGGTGCCAGGCGTGCGCCATGTCGGCGGACAGCAGCCAGCTGTTGGCAAGCAGCTTGGCCGGCGCGTCGCTGTCTTTCGATTGCGCTTGCGCGATGCGTTGCAGCACCTGCTGCAGAAAATCGCCATCGGCACCGTGATAGCTGCCGCTGCCGACTTCCTCGTGATCAAACAGCGCGATGAGTTGCGTGCTCGCGCCGGCAGGCGCGTTCAGCAGCGCGTCCAGCGCGGCATGGCAGGAGGCGAGGTTGTCGAGCTGGCGGCAGGCGATGAATTCCTGATCGCGGCCGAAATACGCGCCCGGCTGGGCATCGTACGCAAGCAGCTCAAAGCTCAGCAGATCGGCCTTGCTGCACCCGGCCGCGGCTGCCAGCCAGTCACCGAATTGCTCTTTCGCCGGCAGTGATTCCAACAGCGACGCCAGCAACAGATTCAGCTCGCGGTGTTTGTGCAGCTTGAGGCCGTCTTCGTTGACGTTGCGGTTCAGGTGAATGGGCAGGTTCGGCAGCCGCACCAGTGCGCGGTTACTGTCGACCAGCGCACTGCGCACGCCATCGCGGGCCTGGGCATCACGCACCATCACCCGTCCGGCGAGCGCCAGATCGCGATCGCTGAAAGTCGCCAGAATCGGCCCGCCATAGACTTCGCAATTGAGCCGCAAGTAACCGCCGTTGTCCTGTGCGCCCTGCGATTTGACCCGCAAGCCGGGTGAATCGGTATGGGCGCCGATGATGCGGGCCCCGGCGTTGATGCTGTCGCTGCCCACCACAAATGCAATCAACGATGAGTCATCACGCACCAGCAGGTATTTGCCGCCAGCGTCGAGCGACCAGCTGTCACGCTCGCGCAGCTCGGTAAAACCGGCCGCCAGTAACGTCGCTTTGGCGCTCGCCACCGCGTGCCAGGGCGTCGGGCTACGGCCGATGAACGCCAACATGGCGTCGGCGGCGGTACGGGCATCAGTGCGGGAAGCGAGCGGGTTGGTTGCGGACATGGCAGCGGAGCAGGGACAATGGTCGGACGATGCTGCGCATGCTAGCGCCGCAGTGTTTGGTGCGGCAAGCAGACCGTTCTTTGCACCGGCGATGGCGCTTTCCCTAACGTCCAGGGCGATAAGCCCCCACCCCAGCCCGTCCAGCCAAACGCAGTGCGTTTGGCGTTCAGCTGGCAAAGCAGTCCATTTGGACTGCTTAGAATTCCCCGCTTCCCCCCCTAGCAGGGGAGGGAGCGAAAGCGCTCTTGCCCACAGCGCAATTGTCGTTCGAGTGCGATTAATGCAACCGTTATCCAGAAGCGGCTGTGCCTTTCTCCCTCCCCTGCCAGGGGGAGGGGCGGGGTGGGGGCATTGCCGAGATGCCCATGTCGCTCTCAGTGCTTTTGCTACAGAGATTTCAAAAGAAAAATGACCCACTCCGAACTTGCTTGTTGGCGCACCGCGCTCACCGACCTGATGCGCCGCGATCACGATCGGCTCGGCCGCCAGCTCGACAAACTCGCCGAGCGTATCGCGCGCAAGCTGCCGCATGACCGCGACAAGGCGGC
>DASUEK010000252.1:0-4963 GCA_036275115.1 Permianibacter sp.
GGACATCCGGACGATGACACGCTCCGGATAGAACGCGGCCGCGATGGTGGCAATGCCTTCGGCCAGTTTCTCGACGAAGAAATCGGTCGGCGATTTGTAGCCGGCGATGCGGGCCGCGATATTTTCCTTCAACGCTGCATCGTGCAGGCTGTCGAAATGAATCAGCGCTTTCGGGTGCACGCCGATGACGCGGTTGATGATGAATTCCAGACGCGCCAGACCGACACCGTGGTGCGGCAATTGAGAGAAGGTGAACGCCTTGTCCGGGTCGCCGACATTCATCATGATCTTGAACTTCAGCTTCGGCATGTCGCTGACTTCGGCACGGTGAATGTCGAACTCGTGCAGACCCTGATAAATGAAGCCGGTATCACCTTCGGCGCACGACACGGTCACGTTGTCGCCTTCCTTGATGTGATCGGTGGCGTCGCCGCAACCGACCACCGCCGGAATGCCGAGCTCACGCGCGATGATCGCGGCGTGGCAAGTACGGCCGCCACGGTTGGTGACGATCGCCGCGGCTTTCTTCATGACCGGTTCCCAATCCGGATCGGTCATGTCGGTGACCAGCACGTCGCCCGGCTGGACGCGGGCAATCTGCGAAATGTCAGTGATGACCCGAGCCGGGCCTTTACCGATACGCTGACCAATGGCGCGGCCTTCGGCGATCACGCGGCCTTTGGTTTTCAGCATGTAGCGTTCGATGACGCGGCTGTCGTCACGCGACTTGACCGTTTCCGGACGCGCCTGAACGATGTACAGCTTGCCGTCGGAACCGTCTTTGGCCCACTCGATGTCCATCGGACGCTGGTAGTGCTTCTCGATGATCAGGGCCTGACGGGCCAACTCTTCGACTTCCGCGTCAGTGATCGAGAATGCGCGGCGCTCGGCCATCGAGACATCAACCGTCTTGACGGTTTTACCGTGCTCGGTCTGGTTGGTGTAAATCATCTTGATGGCTTTGGCGCCGAGCGTACGACGCAGCACCGCCGGCTTGTTCGCTTTCAGCGTCGGCTTGTGCACGTAGAACTCGTCCGGGTTGACCGCGCCTTGCACCACGGTTTCGCCCAAACCATAGCTGGATGTGATGAACACCACATCGTTGAAACCCGATTCGGTATCGAGCGTGAACATGACGCCCGAGGCGCCAATATCCGAACGCGCCATGCGCTGGATACCGGCCGACAACGCAACACCGGCGTGCTCGTAACCTTTGTGCACGCGATAGGCGATGGCGCGGTCATTGAACAGCGAGGCGAATACTTCTTTCACCGCCAGCATCACGTTGGCCATGCCGCGAACGTTCAGGAATGTTTCCTGCTGGCCGGCGAACGACGCATCCGGCATGTCTTCGGCGGTGGCCGAGGAGCGCACGGCAACGGCGAATTCATCGCTGCTGTTGCCTTTCAATTTCAGGTAGGCCGCGGTGATGGCTTTTTCCAGCTCTGGCTGGAACGGGGTCTCGACGACCCAGCGGCGAATTTTCTTGCCGGTTTCCATCAGCGCCTGGACGTTATCCACGTCCAGCGACTTCAGTTCGGCCTGGATGCGGGCATTGAGGCCCGACTGCTCAAGGAATTCACGAAAGGCTTCCGCGGTTGTCGCGAAACCACCCGGGACCCGGACCCCGGCGCCAGCGAGGTGGCTGATCATCTCACCCAGCGATGCGTTTTTGCCACCAACCCGGTCTACATCATGCATTCCGAGGTTTTCATACCACAGCACATACTCAGCCAATGTCGTCACTCCTATCGGGTGGCCCGAGAAACCGGGTGCTAGAATCGCCGCGCCAATCAGGCAGGCAAGCGCGGTCAAAAAAGGGCCGCTATTGTAACGGAACAACCCCAAAAAGAGCGCCCCGGCATGAAACGTAGCGTATTTTTTATTTCCGACCGGACCGGTATCACCGCCGAAATGCTGGGTCAGGCCCTGCTGAGCCAGTTCGACGGCGTCGACTTTGCCGAAACCACCCTGCCCTTCATCGACAACGAAGACACCGCCCGCGATGCGGTCGCCCGCATCAATGCCGCCGCCGACCATGACGGCGAGCCGCCACTGATTTTCGACACCATGGTACGACCGGAGCTGCGCGCCATCATCCGGGAAAGCCGTGGCGTGGTGCTGGACCTGTTCCAGACCTTCGTGCCGACGCTGGAGTCGACGCTGGGCGTCAAATGCCAGTACCGGGTCGGCAAGGCCCACTCGGCCGAGAACGTCAGCCAGTACGAAACCCGTATCGAGGCGGTCAACTACGCCCTGAGCAACGATGACGGCGCGGTCACCAAATATTACGAACAGGCCGACATCATCCTGGTCGGCGTCTCGCGTTCGGGCAAAACCCCGACCTCGCTCTACCTCGCCATGCAGTTCGGCATCCGTGCCGCCAACTATCCGATCACCGAAGAGGACATGGACAACCACGGCCTGCCGAAGCCGCTGCGGGTACACAAACAAAAGCTGTTCGGGTTGACCATCCGGCCCGAGCGGCTGCAGCAGATCCGCACCGAGCGCCGCGCCAACAGCCGTTATGCCTCACTCGATCAGTGCCGGATGGAAGTCGAAACCGTCGAGCGGCTCTACCAGAGCGAAGGCATTCCGTGGCTGGACACGACCAGTCGCTCGGTCGAGGAAATCGCCACCAAAATCCTGGCCGCGACCGGCCTCAAGCGCCACCAGTTCTAGTCGTTGCGCGTTTGCAGACAGCAAAAAAAGGCCGGGGAATCCCGGCCTTTTTCTTTGCTTACCCTGCTTCCCGTCACTTGCGCGGCTTGCGCAACTCATCATCGCTCGGCAGCGGCTGGCCGGTATAAGCGTGCAAAAACGCTTCGCAGAGCAATTCCGAGTTGGTCGCGTGGCGCAGGTTGTTGACCTGACGGCGGGTCCGCTCGTCGGTCAGCAACTTCAGCACATGCAGCGGAATCGAGACGGTGATCTTCTTCACCTTCTCCTTTTTCTTGCCGTGCTCGATATACGGGTCGACAAACTCTTCTTCTTCAGGCTGTACAGACATCTTTCACTCCAGACGCCCTGAGGTCGGCGGCAAAGGTACTCAGCCACCCCGGTGACTGTCAAACCTATCACCATTCGGCATATGGGGCTTTTTTAACCAAAAAGCCTTGTATAGACATTTGGACGTCTATATTATCGCCGACACCTATACGTTTAGACGTCCAAACATGTCTGCCCCGGCCTACCCGCTCTCGACCCTTGCCAGCCGCGTGCCGCTGTCGCCCGAGGTCCGCCTGTGGCGCGACCCGGCCGGCCTCGCGCTGGAAAACGGTCAGACGCTGGCGCCGCTGGAGCTGGCCTGGCGCAGTTGGGGTCGGCTGAACGAAGCCGGCGACAACGCCGTGCTGGTCATCCATGCTCTGTCCGGCTCGGCCGACCTCGAACTGTGGTGGCCGGAACTGCTCGGCACCGGCAAGCCGCTCGATCCGGCCCGTGACTTCATCGTCTGCATCAACCTGCTTGGCTCCTGCTATGGCAGCAGCGGCCCGCTCAGTTATGACGCCGCGCATGGCGGCAGCTATCAGGCCCGGTTCCCGCGCATCAGCGTGCGCGATCAAGTGCACGCGCAAGCGCGGCTGTTGCGCGCGATCGGCGTCACCACACTGCGCAGCGTTATCGGGCCGTCACTCGGCGGCATGATCGCGCAGGAATTCGCGCTGCTCGAACCCACGCTGGTGCAATCGCTGGTGCTGATCGGCACTACCGCCGCGCATTCGGCGCAAGCCATTGCCGCCAGCGAATGCCAGCGCGCCGCCATCCGGCTCGACCCGGATTTTCACGACGGTTTCTACCGCGGCAATGGCCCGGTGCGCGGGCTCGCACTGGCACGTGAACTGGCGTTTCTGACCTATCGCTGCGACGGCGAATTGCGCCAGCGCTTCGGCCGCGAACGCGGCGAACACAACGCCTACGCCGTGCTCGACTACCTCGACTACCAGGGCGACAAATTCGTCCAGCGTTTCGACGCCAACAGTTACATCCGACTGACCGAATGCATGAACAGTCATGACATCGGTCGCGATCGCGGCGGCATCGACGCCGCACTCAAACAGATTCACCAACCCACACTGGTACTCAGCCTTGACAGCGACCAACTCTATCCGGTGGCCGAACAGCGCGAAATCGCGCGCCACTTACCGAATGCGCAGCATGTGATCGTGAAGAGCCGCCACGGTCACGATGGTTTCCTGACCGAAACCGATGCCGTTGCGGCCGCCCTGACTCCGTTTCTGGCCGCGCAATACGACGCCGCCAGCACGCACTGCCTTGCCACCGCCTGAACGAATTGGATCTGGATCATGACTCATACCAACCACCTTGCTGCCCCAATCGCCGTGCTGAAATTCGGCGGCAGCGTATTGACCGACGCCAACGCCTTGCGCCGGGTCGCCAGCCATTTGCATTTCCGCCTGCAACAGCAGCCGGTGATCGCCGTGGTCTCGGCGACCCGTGGCACCACCGACACCTTGCTGACCCTGGGCTCACTCGCGGCGGAGCAAACCCAGACCGCCGTGCTCGGCCTGCAGCAATTGATTCAGCGCCACCTGGATCTTGGCAAGCAATTGCTCAGCGACACCGAACAGCACAATCTGGTTGGCAGCTACCGCCAGCTGCAACTGCTCGGCGAAGAATCCTTGCAAGTGCTGGCACGCCAACCGGGCGATGGCCACGCCATTGCCGCGCTCGCGGCGCTCGGTGAAAAACTGTCGGCACAATTGCTGGCCGCGCTGCTGCGCAATGCCAATGTCCGCAGCGATTGGTTCGCTGCCGAACGGCTGATCCAGACCGATGACAACGCCCTCAGCGCCAGCGTCGACAACCGCGCGACCGCCGCCAAATTCGCCGCACTGCCGGATCAGTTCTGGCGCAACAGTCTGCACGTCGTGACCGGCTTCTGCGGCGCCGACGAACGCGGCCGCACCACCCTGCTCGGCCGCAACGCCAGCGACTACAG
>DASUEK010000253.1:0-17773 GCA_036275115.1 Permianibacter sp.
ACCAGCGTGACCCAGACTTCTTTCAGCACTTTCAGGCGGACCGTGGCGCCACCGTCGAACAGGATATAAGCCGAACCGAACAGCAGGATGATCTGGTTCAGCGCCGAATCGGCCGGAATATCGACAATACCGAGCGCAGCCGGACCGATGACCATACCGATCAGCAGGTACAGGACGATGTCCGGAATCTTGATCTTGTTGGCGAACGCACCGCAGATGCTGCCAATAGCCAGAATGATGCCGGCTGAGCCGAGCACGTGTTTGGCGGTATCAATTGCACTTCCCGCTTCCATTACGCCCCCTCATGCGTAGTTATACGGAGAAAAAACCGCGCAACTATACCATGCAGGTCAAGCGCCTCAAGGCAGATAGGGCCACTTGACAGACAGTCCTGGCCCGGTTCCTGGCGTGGCGCCGGTCGCAAGCTCAGTGCGTGACGCAAGAAAAAAGCCCGGTCAAAACCGGGCCAAATCGGGTCTACTGCTACTGCCACAACGCCGTCGCAGGCAACGGCCTGTCTGCTCGGATCAGCGTGCCATCGCCGTGCGTTTGCTGTCAGCCTCAATACTGCGGTCGCAACGGCCAATGCTGCGGGCGCCACACACAACACCATCGACCCAGGTCGCCGACTTCAGCAATGCACCGGAAAAGCCCGCACCGCTGAGCTCAGCATCGGTCAACGTGGCCAGCTTAAGATTGGCGGTGCCAAAGCGGCCATCACGGACCTGAATCCGGTCCAGCGTTGCCCGCTCCAGGTCTGCACCGATGAAATCCGCCCGCGGCAACGCCGCATCGCTGAGATTGGCCGACTCGAGATCGGCATATTCAAAATCAGTCCCGACGCCTTGGGTTCGGCTCAAATCCGCTCCCGTCAGCAGCGCACGATCCAGATGGGCTCCCTGCACGCGCGCGCCATCCAGCTTGGCACCTCGCAAATCAGCGCCGGACAAGCGGGCATAATCGAGCACGGCACCGCTCAACACGGCATCCCGCAGAATGGCGCCATTGAGCAGAGCATGATCGAGATTGGCCTGGCGCAGGTCGATGCCGGTCAGATCACGGCCTCGCAGATCCTTGAACGACAAATCGGCGCCGGCACAATTGGCCTGCGGTGCCGGTTTGCACTCACCCGCCAGCGCCGCGTTCGTGAACATTGCGCTTGCAAGCAAAACGAAGACTGCCGCTCTCATATTGACAACCTCCTGTCCGGCCACCGGACATCACAGATCAAAGGCACATTCGCCTCATAAAAACCGCTATCACAAAATCCACAGCATCGATATGCCGGCCACTGTGCTGGTGACAAGGAAATACGGCAGCGCCATCCAGACCATCCGGCCATAACCCAAACGGATCAGCGGCGCAATCTGGGAAGTCAGCAGCAACAGAAACGCGGCTTGGCCATTCGGCGTCGACATGCTCGGAATGCCGGTGCCCATCACCACCGCAACCGACTGGGCATTGAACAGTTCACGCGAGGTAATGCCTTGCTCGAATGGCACAATCAGCTGGTCCATGTAGATGGTCGCGACGAAAACGTTGTCACTGATTGCCGACAGCAAGCCATTGGTCAGGAAAATCATGACGATCTGCGAGGTGCCATCCAGCGTCAGCACCCAATCGATGATCGGCTTGAACATGTGCTGGGTTTCAATCATCGCGACCAGTACAAAAAACACCAGCAACAGCGCAGCAAATGGCAAGCCCGGTGAAAAGGCTTCCGCCAGCTTGTGCTCTTCGGTGATGCCGGCGACGGCGCTGACCAGCACAATCACCGCCAAGCCGATCAAACCAATTTCCGCTACGTGCAGCGCCAGCGCAACCACCATCAGAATGGCGATGACGCCCTGAGCGACCAACAACAACCGGTCACGCGGAGAGATTTTGGCTCGCGCCTTGCGATCTTCCTCTTCCAGAATCGCCCGAACACTGGCCGGCAGCTCGACACCATACCCAAACAGCTTGAACTTCTCGACGACCAGACAAGTCAGCAGGCCAGCGGCTAGAGTCGGCATCGTCGCCGGCGCCACTTGCATGAAGAACTCGGCGAAGCTCCAGCCCGCAACGGTACCGATCACAATATTTTCCGGCTCGCCGATCAGCGTGCAGACACCACCAATGGCGGTACCGATGGCTCCGTGCATCAACAAGGCGCGCAGCATGGCACGGAACTGCTCGAGATCTTGTTGGAATTTCGGGTTGACATCGCCGTCTTCCAGATCCCAATCATCCTGAGCACCGTGGCGGGAAATCACCCGGTGATAGACCTGATAGAAGCCAGCCGCGACAGCGATCAAGACAGCCAAAATGGTCAAGGCATCGAGAAATGCCGACAGCAATGACACGAAGGCAATGGTGGCAAAATTCAGCATCATCCGAGATTTGATGCCAAGCAACACGTGATTGATCAGCCGGAACAGCAAGTCGCGCAGAAAGTGCACACCGGCAACCATGAAAATCACCAGCAGCAATACCGGCAAGCCATGCTCGACTTCCTTGTACACGGCATCGGTCGTCGTCAGCCCCAGCAACACTGCTTGCAAGGCGAGCAAGCCACCCGGCTGTAAAGGAAAGCACTTGAGGGCAAGCGCCAACGTGAAGATGAATTCCGCCAGCAACGCCCAGGATGTCACCAGCGGGCCGAACGCCAGGAACAAACCGACGTTGACCACCAGAAACATCAGGATGGTTTGTTTGTACCAAAGGGGCGCATGGCCCAGAAAACTGGCGAGCAGCTTGCCACTGTTCGAGCTGGGCACCGCTTCCATGACCGCAGACATGGCCGACCTCGTTCACGTTCAATTAGGAAAAGAAATGCGAGCAAGAGGTTCGGCAGAATGCTGATAAGAGCAGGGGGACCTGCCGCAAGCTCGCATGCCCGTAATCGTACGGAAGCAAAGGCTCGCCGGCATCGGATGGGTTTCTTAGGTAGAATTACTAATCTGCCGCCCTGATTGATGAAAAATGCACGGAGAATCCGTGCGAATCGGCATGTCTAGGTCAGGCAGACCGGCCGCGTGATAGCCCACTCGGTATTTTTCACATTCCGTTTTCGGTCCGATTGTTGCCCTGTAGCAGCAGCCGCAACAAATCCGGCATCCGCGAGACGCCGAATTTTTCCATGATATGGGCGCGGTGCGCTTCGACGGTACGGGCACTAATAGCCAGCGTCGCGGCGATTTCCCGAGCCGTTCCACCCGCCAGCAGATGATCCAGAATATCGCGTTCACGCGGCGTGAGCCGCGCCAGTGTCTGCTGCAACTCGTCCTTCCGATGCCGTTGTTGATGACTGGACTGATTGCGCTGCTCAAGCTCCTTCAGACTATTCATCAACTGCTCTTCATCGACTGGCTTTTCGAGAAAGTCAGCGGCGCCACCTCGCAAAGCATTGCGCGCCGTGGCGACATCGCCATAGGCCGTCAGCATGATCACCGGCAACTGGGCCGCTTTCTGCTGCAGCTGTTTCAGGATCGCCAGGCCGTCGCTGTCGCCAAGCCGCAGATCCAGAATGACGAATCCCATGGCATCGTCATCAATACTGTCCAGAAAAAGCTGACCATCGGCAAAACTGCGTACCGCATAGCCGTGCAGCGTCAGCAGCAAGGACAACGCATCGCGGACACCGGGATCGTCATCGACCACATATATTGTTGCTTTTATCGCCATTCGTTATCTCACTTCGCTGTCTGTCTAACAAACCGACAACACGAGCCCGTTGTCATTCGGCCGAGCCGACCGGCAAACTGATAGTAAACCGCGAACCGTTCGGCAACGCCTCAAATTGCAAGCTACCACCGTGCGCTTCGACCAATTGCCGACTGATGGCCAGCCCCAAGCCCAGCCCCTCTGGTTTGCTGGTGTTGAGCGTATGAAACAGATACGGCCGGACCGCCTCCGGAACACCACCAGCGTTGTCCTCGACTACGATCTGTACGCCCTGTTCAACATGCAGCAAGATCACGCGGACTTGCGCGGCAGGCTTGCCTGCTGCCGCTTCGATGGCATTTCGCAGCAGATTGTCGACCACGGTTTGCAGATGAATAGTGTCGACCATCAATGTCGGCACATTCGGGGCAGGCACAAACTCCAGTCGGACACCGGCGGTCAAACTGCGCCCGCGTTGACTCTCGATGACGCTGGCGACCAACGCATTGATCGACTGCTGGCTGAGGCTGAGACCGCCACTGCGAAAAAACTCGCGCAAACGATGCACCACCGCGCCCGCACGCTGGACCTCGGCTCCGATCTTGTCCAGTACGGTATTAAGCTCGGGCGTGACCTCCGGGTTGGCCAGCATGCGCTGGCTGGCACGTACGTAAAGCGCGATGGCCGACAGCGGCTGATTGAGTTCGTGTGCCAAAGCGGACGAGAGTTCACTGACCGCCGCCATCCGGTTGGCGCGTGCCAGCGCAGTCTGTTGCTGCAACAACATTTGCTGCGCCCGTCGCCGTTCACTGATCACAACACCGAGGTATAGGCCAGTGATGGCATAAGCCATCAGCAACAGCTGCAGATCTCGTACGGTGTCGGCAGCCGGATCACGCGGTCGCATCAACACAATCAAGGCAATTTGGGCCAGTGCCACTGCCAGGGTCGCACCAGGCAGACCCTGACGCAGTGCCAGCGCGATCAACGGAACAAACAGCAGATAAAACCAGCGAAACTCATCCGTTGACTCCAGCGCAAAAATGTACCAGAGCAGGACGACCAGTATCACCAGCCAGAACCAGTCCTGTGCCTGCCAGCGCATCCGATCCGCGCCTTTGGCGTAGTGGGACAGAATCAGTGGCACCACCACCAGAATGCCGATGACATCACCGACCCAGAACTGCAATACCGCATCGCCGATCTGGTCGGTACTGAGCACCCCCGCGACATGGAAAACTGCAACGAACGCACAGCCAATCATCAGACTGGCCAATGCAACCAGCGAGACGAATTGGGTGACTTGCTGATTGGTCTGTAGCTGCCGCTCTGGCAAAACCCGAGCTAATCCCCACGCGGTGGCGGTATAGCCGCCGGCCAAAATGGCACTCGCCAGCATCAGTACCGGTAATGATGCCGGCAGATCGCGCACCCACCATTCCGCCAGGAGGGCCGCGACAAACAACAGGCCGGCATAGCGCATGCCAATCAGCAGCAACAAGCAGATACTAAGGCCCGGAGGCGGATTCCAAGGCGTGATCGCGACAGGCGCAATCGGATGCCAATAGCTGATACCGTCCAGCCCGACGTAAAGCAGCAAAAACATCACCGCGACCACAAGGGGATGACGTAGAGAAAGGGCTGCTGCGGTCATGGCAGTCGGTCACTCGAACTTGGCGCTGTACGCAAGATCACAATGGGAACTTTACGTAGCGTATTAAGCCACAATTGCGCAATGGACTCATGCGTAGTTTTACGGAGGCAGCAGCGCGGAAAAGGCATCCTCACACAGCGCCGCACCGTCCTGCATGCCCATGCAACTAGCGGTCGCAACTTCAGGTCGCTGCGTCATCACCACCGCACCATGCATCAACTGGCGACACCGAGCACTCCCGACCGCCGATAATCAGCTGCCAAAGGCGCCGTTCGCCATCTTCCTCCGTCACCACTCTACTGGCGTGGTGCCAGCTCTTGCAGTGGCTGCTCGGCACCGCCCGGCGAACCAGCGGCTCGGATGACCGCCGTTGCCGCCGCTTTCGGCTCAGCGCCGCTGGCATTGCAGCCCCCCCTTATTACCGCACAGCGTCGGCTCACGCGGTCACCTGCCGAAAACACTATCGATCGTGCACGCGTCGCAGGACTTTCTCGATCTCGATGGCGGGCCAGACGAGCGCCGACAAACCAAGACAAAGCAGCCATTCCGATGCAGACAAGGGCACGGTGTGGAACAGCTGGTTTCCCCACACGCTGTGAATCGCCACGGCATGCATGGCTAACGCGGCCAGTACCGCGATCAACATGCTGCGATTGCTGGTGAAACCGCGCCGCCACAAGCTGTCGTATTCCGAGCGGATCGCTTGTGCGTGCCAGAGCTGACAGAGCGTCAGTACAGTGAAAACCAAGGTTTGCTGATGCGCCGGTGAGCCCCCGGCAATGGCCTGTACCAACAAACTCAAACCGGCAATCAGCGCGCCAACCCAGAGCACGTGTTGCCACAAACCACGGGCCAGCAAACTTTCCGCCGGCGGTCGCGGCGGTCGCTGCATGACATTGCGCTCGGCAGGCTCAGCAGCAAATGCCAAGCCGGGCAACCCGTCCGTGATCAGATTCACCCACAGGATCTGGATCGGTAGCAGCGGCAGCGGCATACCGAACAGCGGCGCCAACAACAGCAGCAGGATTTCACCGGTGTTACCCGCCATCACAAAGCGGACAAACTTGCGGATGTTGTCGTAAATGCGTCGGCCTTCCGCTACGGCCGCGACAATGGTCGCGAAGCGGTCATCGAGCAGCACCATGTGCGCGGCTTCCCGCGCGACATCGGTGCCGCGCCGCCCCATCGCAACGCCGATATCCGCGCCTTGCAAGGCAGGCGCATCATTCACGCCATCGCCGGTCATCGCGACCAGCTGACCACTCGCCTGCAGGTACTGCACGATTTCAATTTTTTGTGCTGGCGTGACCCGGGCAAAGATCAGCGTGCGTTCAATGGCCGCTGCTCGTTCATGGACTGGCATCGCCGCCAGCGCGGCGCCAGTCAATACCGTGCTGTCTGGTTCATCAGTGTCGGCTGTTTCGGCCAACAAACCGATCTGGCGGGCGATTGCGCGGGCGGTGGTCGGGTGATCGCCGGTAATCATACGCGGCTGAATACCGGCACGACGACACGCGGCGATCGCGGCCGGTACATCGGCCCGTGGAGGATCCTGCAAGCCAATCAAACCAAAGCATTGCAGGCCTGTTTCGATTGCACTCGCCGCCGGTAACACGTGGGTGTTAAGCGACACGTCTGCCGGCAGGGGCCGGCCGGCGACTGCCAACACGCGCAGACCTTGCTCCGCCATGTGCTGCGCTTCAGCGAGCAAGGCATCGACTTCGGTTGCTGGCAAAGCACAGCAGGTCAGCACCGATTCCGGCGCCCCTTTGCACAGCAGCCATTGCTGGCCGGTGGTGTCACAACGATGCAGCGTCGTCATCCGTTTACGCACAGCATCAAACGGCCATTCAGCGATGCGCGGCCAGTGCTGCTGCAATGCCGTCACCGACCACCCGGCGGCCTGTACCGCTGCAAGCAACGCGATCTCCATTGGATCGCCGCTGGCACTGCGCCCCCGAGTGCTCGATTCGGTATCTGCGAGTATCGCGTCGTTATTCAATGCCAGTGTCAGTATCAGCGGAGGCGCTTCATTGGCGCCATGTGCCACAGCAAGGCTGTGAAGCGATATCGGCAAGCCAGCCACCGAGGGATTCGCCGCGACGGGATATGCCTTGACGACCTGCATCCGGTTTTCGGTGAGCGTGCCGGTTTTATCGGAGCAGATGCAGGTCACTGAGCCGAGTGTTTCCACTGCCGGCAGTTTTCGGATCAGCGCATTGACCTTGACCATGCGCCGAGCACCGAGCGCGAGCGCCACGGTCACCACCGCCGGCAACGCTTCCGGAATGGCGGCCACCGCCAAGCTGACCGCAGTCAGGAACATCAGCACCGGCGCTTCGCCACGCGCGATCCCGAACAGAAAGAGCAGCGCACAGATCATTAACACCAACAGCGCGAGGCGGCGGCCGAACCCGGCCAGGCGCCGCTGCAATGGTGTTGTCAACGTTTCATGCGTTTGCAACAGGCGGGCGACATGCCCAAGTTCGGTTTGCATGCCGGTGGCGACGACGATACCGATCGCACGGCCGTTCACCACCCAACTGCCCTTAAAGGCCAGGTTCAGGCGCTCGGCCAGTGCGATCGCGCGGCCATCAGGCGACATCAATGCCTCAGCGATTTTGTCGATCGGCACCGACTCGCCCGTCAAGGTCGATTCATCAATGCGTAATTGCGCAACCTGCACAAGCCGCAGATCGGCGGGCACGGCAGCACCGCTCTCCAGCAGTACCCGGTCACCCGGCACCAGCATCGTACTGGCAAGCGTTTGCAATTGGCCGTCGCGGTAAACCTTGGCATTGACTGCGACCAGTTGCCGCAACGCCCGCACTGCACGTTCGGCGCGGTATTCCTGCACTACGCCGATGATGGCATTGAGCAGCACGATGGCAACGATGGCGAGGGTATCCAGCCATTCACCGACCCAACCGGCTACCGTTGCCGCCGCCAGCAACACCAGAATCATGAAGTCGCTGAGCTGACTCAGCAGCAACCGCCACCACGGTCGTGCGGGGGCTTCCTGCAATTGGTTCGGACCGAAGTGACGGAGGCGTGCGGCCGCCTCAGCGCTGCGCAATCCCGGCAACGGCGACTGCAATTGCTGCGCACACTCATCTGCGGTCAATTGATGCCAAGCTGTTGCAGCCATCGGGACATTCCGTTCAGTCAGGCAAACCGAGATTCATCGGCGGCAACAAACGGTCTGCCAGCGCCGGCGCGTAACGCGCGAGCACTGACAAATCTACCGAATCAGGCAATCAACATGATGTAGCGATCTGACAACCTGACCAAGGTCACAATACCTCAAGACAGAGCGTCATTGGACAACGCCATCTTGACGATCAGGTATAGAGCAAGGTTTGCGCCGAATCAAAAAAGGCAGCCGGAGCAAATCGAATACCGATAGCGCGGCAAACACCACACTGACGTTACGGCGCAACGCAGAAAATTCAGGACGTCGGTGTGTCCTGCAGGGTCCGCCACAGCGTTTTGCCGCCAGAGGCTTTGTCCAATGCAGCCAGTCGCGCCTCGTGTGCCTCGAGCTCTTGTTCGTTCGCCCGCAGCACCGGCAGGCGGGCGCGATTCGGCGACAGCCGCCGGATGACGCCGGGCTGGGAACCGGCGGCGCCGTCCTGACCGCCAAGTGCCAGCGAGCCCTGGCCGCCGGTCATCCGCAGGTAAACGTCGAGCAGAATCTCGGCGTCGAGCAGTGCGCCGTGCAGGTCACGGTGCGAGTTGTCGACGTCATAGCGTTTGCACAGCGCGTCGAGGCTGTTCTTCTGGCCCGGGTGCAGCTTGCGCGCCAGCATCAGCGTGTCGAGCACACCGCAATGATCCGCAACTTGACCGTAGTGCTCGCCGCTGCGGCGGAACTCGGCATTGAGAAAGCCGACGTCGAACGCGGCGTTGTGAATGATGAGCTCGGCGCCTTTGAGGAAGCTCAGCAAGTCATCGACGATGTCATTGAAGCGCGGCTTGTCAGCAAGAAACTCGTTCGACAAGCCGTGCACCGCGACCGCACCGGCGTCGACTTCCCGATCCGGATTCAGGTACTGGTGATAGCGGTTACCGGTCGGCCGCCGGTTGACGATTTCGATACAGCCGATTTCGATGATGCGGTGGCTGTCCGGTTCGAGGCCGGTGGTTTCGGTATCGAGAACGATTTGTCGGGTCATGTCCGCGTCTCTTTTTGAATCAGTTCAGCTACGGCTGGTATTGCATCACACCGGTACATCGGTGACTTCGGTCGCCGACACGTTGCCGCCGGCCGCGAGCACCAGCTCGACACCGCGATTGGCCAGCTGATCGGCATGTTCGTTTTCGGTATGGCCCTGATGGCCGCGAACCCAATGCCAGGCGATCTGGTGGCGTTTGATTTCTTCCGCCAGCGCCTGCCACAAATCCTGGTTCTTGACCGGCTTTTTGTCGGCCGTGCGCCAGCCGTTGCGCTGCCAACCGGCCATCCACTCGGTGACACCGCGACGCAAGTATTCCGAATCGGTAGTCAGGTTGACCGCGCAGGATTTTTTCAACGCCCGCAGCGCTTCGATAGCGGCCAACATTTCCATCCGGTTGTTGGTGGTCAGCAGTTCGCCACCGCAAAACGATTTCTGGTGTTTGCCATAACGGAGCAACGCGCCCCACCCGCCCGGCCCCGGGTTTCCCTTGCAGGCGCCGTCGGTAAAAATATCTACGTGCATTAAATGTCTGCTGCTCGTTGATTCGAGGAATTTGGCATCATCAAGAACATCATGATACCAAGGGCGTTAAGGCCGCAGCCAAAATACCGACACCTGCAATCAGTGCACTCGCGGCAATGAGCCCGAGCTTGCTGATCGCTTTCGGAACTGCACGCACTGCAAATCGACGGTGCCACTGCCACGGCACCAACAACAATACCGCAGTGGTCACGACCAGCAACCAGCCAAAGACGACGAACACAGTAGAGAGCGGCATTTTCTCTGCGTTATACAGAAAGGCGAGGCCAATAAGCAATCGCAGCAGCAGTTCCAAGTAATGGGTCGATACAGAGTTGGCGAAACCCATGAAAAAGCGGCTAGCTCGCTCAGGTGCAAACACGGCAACAGCAGCTAGCACGACAAAATAAAGCCCAGCCACCATAACTACAACCAAAGCAAGCACTTCCAGCATTGAGTTACTCACCTTTGTCAGTCCGTTAATGCGGAAGCGTGATGGCGAAGCATCTGCCATTCGATGGCCGGTCACGTTATCAGCAAAATCTATTTCAACACGGTCTGCAGTGCCGTTTCCCTTCTCGGCGCCGTCGCCACGCCCGGTACTGGCAACGCGATCAGGCGCCGCTTGGCAAGCCGGATTGGCGTCAGTGGCAGCACCCGTTTTTGCGCCGCGATCACATACAGCGCGCCGGTGTTTGGCCAAGCATGCTGACCGACCCGATCCAGAAACTGCCAGCGCCGTTGCCACGCTTCGGTTCGCAGCGGCGGCCGGTAATGGTGAAACCGGATCTGTGTCACCTCGAAATCCAGCAGCTTGAGCCAGTCGGTGAGCCGACCGGCCGACAAAAAGCGCGCTTGCCATGGCGGCATTTTTTTCGGCAACGGTCGCCCGGCCAGTGCCCGGCGCGCGCCCCACAAACTCCAGGGATTGAATCCGGCGATCACCAGATGGCCGTCGCCAATCAGCACCCGCTGCACTTCCCGCAGCAAGGCATGCGGATCGGGACTGAATTCCAGCGTCAGTGGCAGCAGCGCCACATCGATGCTGTCGCTTTGCAAGGGCAGCGCTTCCGGCTGTGCCCGGATATGGCCGACGCCATCTACCGCCAGCGCCCAATGGTGTCGGACCGGACAGCCCGTCAACGCCAGCGTGCTGGCGTAGTCACCGAGACTCAGCAGGTGATAACCGAATGCGCACTGCAGCCGCGCCGACAGCTCGGCTTCCAGCGTGCGCTTGAGCTCACTGCCGGCCGGCAGCTGCAGCCACGGACACGTCGCGTCGACGTCACGGCCAACAACGGTTGCGTTCATGCGTTGTGCACCTGTGTCAGACTGTCGGCCGGAACGGGCGCCCGTGCCGACGAAATGAACACTGTGACGAGAACCTTCACGATGCTGCATGTTACCGGAATTCCGGCGTCCTACGACAACTACATCTGGCTGTTGGCGCGGCCCGGTGAGCCGCGGGTGACCATCATCGATCCGAGCAATGCCGAGCCGGTGCTGGCGCATCTTGCGCAGCATCAGCTGGTGCTCGACAGCATTCTGGTGACCCATCACCACCGCGATCACATCGGCGGCCTGACGGCATTGAAAGCAGCGACCGGCGCCCGGGTTTACGGGCCGGCCATCGAGCGGGTCGCCGACTGCGATGTCGCACTGACCGAAGGCGATGTGGTTGACCTGCCGCATCTGGCGCAGCAGCTGCAGGTGCTGGCGGTACCCGGCCATGTCCGCGAACACATCGCGTTCTATGGCGACGGTCGGCTGTTCTGCGGCGATACCCTGTTTTTGGCCGGCTGCGGCCGCATCTTCACCGGTACCGCCGAACAGCTGTTTACTTCGCTGCAGCGGCTGGCGCAGCTGCCGCCGGACACAGCCATTTACTGCAGCCACGAATACACCGAAGCCAACCTGCGCTTTGCCCGCACGGTCGAGCCGGACCACGCCGGTCTGGCCGCCCGGGCGGCGCGCGTCCAGGCCCTGCGCGCGCAAGCCGTCCCGACCGTGCCGGGTGTCTTGCAGGAAGAGCTCGCCAGCAATCCGTTTCTGCGCTGCCATGAGCCGGGCCTGCAAGCGGCGGTGGCGCGTGAAACGGGCGTTGCCATTACGGACAGCCTGAGCTGCTTCGCGGCGCTCCGGGAGTGGAAAAACCGCTTTCGCTAAGCTATTGAATGGTCGGAAAACTTTGACAGTTCGATGACCGTCTTCCTACCATAGCCACCGGCTGCCACAGCCTCGCTGGGCGCCTGTGCCAGATTTTCTTCCGCCGTCTGCCCGCTGAGGGCGGGTTGTATTCGCCGAACCACGGAGACGACACATGCGCCGAGGCCTCTGGGCTGCCGCCAGCCTGCTGTTGCTGACCGGTTGCCAACACCTCGCCACCGATGCCGGTTCCGGCACGCTGCCGACACCACCGCCCGCATCCGAAACCACTATTCCCGCCGCCGAAACGGTAGCACCGCTCGTTGCCGAAACGCCGGCCGAAACCGCGGCACCGGAAGCCCTTGGCCCGGCGCCAGTCACCGATCTCTGGGAGCGCATTCGCACCGGCCTGCAGTTTGAAACGGTCGAAAACGAAGACGTGCTCGCCCAGCGCGCCTGGTTCGAACGCAACCAGGAATACATGGATCGCGTGTCGCAGCGCGCCCAGCGTTACATGCATCACATTGTCGAACGCATCGAAGCGCGCGGCCTGCCACTCGATCTGGCGCTGCTGCCAATCGTCGAAAGCGCCTTCCACCCGTATGCATACTCGCGCAGCCGTGCCTCCGGCATCTGGCAGTTCATGCCAAAAACCGGCAAAGGCTACGGCATGGAACAGAACTGGTGGCAGGACGGCCGTCGCGACATCATCCGCTCCACCGATGCCGCACTCGAATACCTGACCCGCCTGAACCGGATGTTCGGCGGCGACTGGCTGCTGGCGCTTGCCGCCTACAACGCTGGTGAAGGCAACATCATGCGCGCCATCAAGAAGAACCAGCGCGCCGGCAAGCCCACCGATTTCTGGTCACTGAAACTGCGCAGCGAAACCAGCGCCTATGTGCCAAAAATGCTGGCGCTGGCGCAGTTGCTGCGCGAGCAGGACAAATTCGCCCTGCGCTTCCAGCCGATCCCGAATGAACCGTATTTCGCCCGGGTGAACATCGACACCCAGATCGATCTGGCGCTGGCCGCTGAACTGTCCGGCACCCCGGAAGACGAACTCTATCAACTGAATCCGCATTTCAACCGCTGGGCAACTGACCCGAACGGCCCGCACTACCTGCTGGTGCCGATCAGCAATGCGCCGAAGTTTGAAGACGCGCTGCGCAACACGCCGCATGAAGATCGGGTCAAGTGGGCGAGCTACACCGTCAAGAGTGGCGACAACCTTGGTCGCATTGCCAAGCAGTTCCGCACCAGCGTTGAGCTGTTGCGCTCAACCAACAAGATCAAAGGCAACAACATCCGCGCGGGCCAACAACTGTTGATTCCGAAAGCCGGCAGCAAAACCGAAGTGCCCGGCACGCTGGTCGCAAGCTTGAGCCCGCGCCAGAAAGCCGAGCTCAACCGGGTCGCCAGCCAACGGGAGAACGCCAGCGAGTATCAGGTCGAAAAAGGTGACACCCTGTGGTCGATAAGCCGTCGCCACAACATGAAACTCAACGACTTGCTCGCCCTGAACGATCTGCACAGCAAATCGGCGTTGAAACCGGGCCAGATCATCAAGATCGGCGGAAAGAGCACCGGCAGCACAATCGCGGCGAGAGAGACCAGCAGCAATCCCAATCTCGCCAACCGCAAAATCCAGTACACCGTCCGCAGTGGCGACTCACTGGCGCGCATTGCCCAGAAATTCGGCGTCAAAGTGGCCGACCTCGGCCGCTGGAACAATTGGCCGGTCAATCGCGTCCTGAAACCGGGCCAGCGCCTGACCGTGTACGCCGACCTGAGCGAAATCAACGGCGGCTGACCGGCCTTTTCGGGCCCATAGCCCCCCCAATAAAAAACACGGCCTCGGCCGTGTTTTTTATTGGGGACTTGTGCAACCGAATACGCGCTGCGTTGCGTCATGGCTCGGCTTGGCTTGGCTTGGCTTGGCTTGGCTTGGCTTGGCTTGGCTTGGCAAAGGATGCGTCAAGTTGCCGCGATGCGCCGCACACCGAAAGCCACACCGCGCATAGGCAAACAGAGTGGAAGGTCGCCCCGACTCGAGGCGGCCGGCAATCCGTTCGCTACGCTTTGCTCGGTGCTTTCAGGCAGAGCGCCGCCTGTGAGCTAAACAACTCGAACGCTTCCTGATCGGCAGCCGACAACGCCTGTTCGCCGCGGTCGGCATAAATCACGCCGATGACCTTGCCATTCACCGTTAACGGCGCCAACAAGCAATCAGCAGCACCGGCTTGTTTCAGTACCAAGGTAAACGCATGCCGATCGCTGTCTCGCCAGGCCCACAACGTCTGCCCCTGCACGACCTGCTGCAACACTGGCACTTCACTCAAGACAAAGCGAAACCGCCCCAGCACATTGCTGACCGGCCATTCCACGACATATTTGCCAATCAGCTCGGTGCGAGTCGGATTCAGCAGCGCAATCATCACCCGCGGCAGGCCGGCGCCGCGATGCAACCCTTCCAGCAACAGCTGCAGCACCAGATTGATATCGATTTTGCCGGCGCACAGCGTGTTCAATTCCCGGATGATGGCAAGTTGCAACTTCAGATCCGGTTCACCGGTGAAGCTCTGCGGCAAAGCCTCGGCCGACTCGTCAGCAGCCTCAGCACCATCCTGGACATAGCGCACCAGCTGGCCAGCCCCGCTCGCCCTCAGCACATCACTGGCGCGTTCGGCGGCTTCCTGCAAGCGCTTGCGCACCTCGGCCTCACTTTGACCGGTAAACGCCATCAGCGGCTTCAGCGCGGCCTCATCCAGCTTATTTTCGCGCAGCGCCGGCACCAAGCGAATGGCATCGAACGCATGAGCGACGCATTGGGTTGCAGGTGAGGCATCACGGCTGCGCAGGCTGGACAACAAGGTATCGCTGACCCGCCACTCCTGCGCCAGTCCCCAGGTCAGTTGGCGCAGGCGAAAGCCCAACACCTGTTCCTCAGCCGTCTCAGGCGCCACCCCGCTTGCCAGCAGCTGATGCAGCTTGCTCGCGTGCTCGCCACCAGCGGCCCAGAAACTCAGTTCGCCGATGCGATACAACAACGCCGCGATAAAAATCTCTTCGACATTCGGCTCTTTGCGCAGTAGCGCCAGCTCCCTCGCCTGCATGGCGGCATGGAAGGCATCAGCCACCTCCTTGCCCAGTTCGGCACCGGTGTCGCGACTCAGCAGTTCATCCAGCAACAGGGTTGCGACGCAGATTGAGCGCAAAGTCTGAAAGCCCAACACGATCACGGCACGGCTGACCGTATTGATGCGCTTCTGGGAAGGATTGAAATAGACACTATTGGCCAAGCGAAGAATTTTGGCCGTCATGGCCGGGTCGCGCAGAATGACCCGGGTGAGTTCAGCCGCATGGCTCAGCATGAACTCGTTGAGTGCGGCAATTTGCTGCAAAGTTTGACCAAAGGCCGGCATTTCGGCCTTGGCAATGTGGCTTACCCAGTCTTGAACTGAACGCGCCATTCTCATTCAACCTGCGACTGCATTTTTGCCAAGTATGGCACGGCAAATAAAAAACCCCGCAGAGCGGGGTTTTTTATTTGCCTACTACAATCTGAAACAATCACTCATTCCGCAGCAACGCGTTTGCTGTTGATGAAGTTGATCCAGGACGAGGCATTACTGCGCGATTTATCGTACTGGGTGGCCTTTTCCAGATTGCCCAAAGCCTGTTGCACTTTACCCAAATTGTACTGTGCGATACCCAAGTTCAGATAAACCCTGCCCGGATCCTTCAAGCCACCTTTCTCCAGTGCCTTGCCGAATGCCGTTGCCGCTTCCGTCCACTTCTCATCCTGGGCGTAAATCTCACCCTGATAAACAAAGTAGGTGCCATCGGTCGCAAACTTCGCCGCTTCACCGTAGGCCGCAATGGCTTTGTTGAAGTCGCGGGCAAAGTTATAGTTCTGCGCAACGGAACGCCAATTCTTTTCGTTGGCTGGAACCACGTTTGTAGCAATGCCTTTTTCAAGAACCTGCGCAGCCCGCAATGGCGCACCCGCATTTGCGTACAAGCCAGCCAAGTTCTTGATATGACCTTCGGTATCGACGTAGCCTTTCAGATACGCCAAATCCAGAACCGCCAAGGCATCCGCGTCCTTCTCTTGCTGCAAGTAGATTGAAGACAGTTGCATCCACAGCATTTTATCATCAGGAAAACGCTCGAGCGTTTCCTTCAGAATAACTCCAGTTCCTTCCAGATCCTTTAACTCCATGTGGGAGGAGGCCAACATCTGAAGCCAAGGTTTCTTCGGCGCCGAGGATTTGCTGACCGCGACATACGCCGGGCAAATCGCCTCCTGATAGCGACCCAACTGGAAATACAGGCTGCCGAGTAGAACATACATATCGGGCTTGGCGTCCGGCGCGTGCTTGAAATACTCCAGCGCGGCTTCCAGAGCCTTGGCGTTGTTATCCGCCGACATGTAGAAATACACCAAGTTCTGCCGAAGCTGCAGCTCTTGCGATTCCTGCAGCGCTTGCTTGTCAATTGCCGCTTTCGCCATCTCAATCGCCTTTGGCCACGCCTTTTTATTGGCGTAAACAAAGGAAACCTGCATGCGAACCCATGCATTCTCGTACGGCTTGCCTTCGGAGCGCTCAATCAACGGCAACAGCAGCGCCAGTGCTTCATCATAGGCTTCGCGACCGAGCGGTTCCTGCGCCTTCTGCATTTGCTTGTAGACGTACTCGTCTGTCAAACCCAGCTTGCGCTTTTCCTTGTTCGGGTCGATCTGCGGCGTGATTGGCTTGCAATTCGCCGTATAGCGGGTGTCGAACGCCGCCTCCGTGCTGCTCGCAAATGCGAACAGCCCGAAGAACGCTGCTGCGACCGCCGCCTTGTTCATGGTAATCAACATCAGCCCACTCTCCCGCGAACTCAGCTTTCGTCAAGCTTGAAGTCGAGACAATATTTCGCGCCCGGTTGAGCCGTCGGCTTGCCCTCGACCATAGCCGGCCGGAACTTCCATTTCTGGAGCGCACGACGAGCCTCCTGGTCAAAGACACGGCGCGGCTTGGCATCGTAAATGTCCAAGTCACCGACCGAGCCATCCGGCTGGATGGTGAAACGGAAGCATACATAGCCTTCGATGCCGTCTCGGGCAGCTTCAGTTGGATAGCGTGGTGCCAAGGTCGCAATCGGAATCGCCATGCCATCGCCCGTACCGGTGCCGCCACCCGTCATCAAGTTAACGGCTCCGCCCACCACACCACCCAGTGCCGGACCTTCGCCGGCGCCAAGTTGCGAGGTGTCCAGCTTGAGGTCAACCATGGTGGCAACCGGTTTTTCATTACTCTGAACGCGCTCTGCAGTGGGCGGCGGTGGAGTTTTCGGCGGTTCCGGTTTGCGCGGAACGCGGCGCTCTTTCTCTTTTACGTCTGACTCCGATTTGGTGACGGCAAACTCGATAACCACTTTTTCAGAGTTATCAACTTTCGACTCGCCAAAGGTCACCAAGCTGGACATCAACAGCAAAAGGACAATAGCAATGACGCTACCGCCGATTAAGCCAATCAATAATCTCGCCATGGCTTTACTCCACGCCTGCAGCGACAGATACATCGTTGATACCGGCAGCACGGACCTGATCCATCACCGATACCACAACACCAGCTTTGGA
>DASUEK010000254.1:0-13642 GCA_036275115.1 Permianibacter sp.
GCTCATGCTGTCACTCCCGGCTGGCTGAGCGCAAAGCTGGCGGCATAACGGGCCGGTTCCTTGCCATCCCAAATCTTGCCGTCGAGCAACTGGCTGCTGCGCATCACATCGCTTGGCAGTGCCACCTTGGCGGCCGATGCCGCTTGCTTGTACAGCGCCACCTGATTGATTTGGCTGGCGACTGCCAGATAATCCGGTTCGCTGCTCAGCAAGCCCCAGCGTCGCTGCTGGGTCAGGAACCACATGCCGTCGGACAAGTACGGGAAGGTCACCTGACCATCGGCAAAGAACTTCATGTGCTGCGGGTCCTGCCAGCGCTTGCCAATGCCATTGTCGTACTGGCCGAGGAAGCGGCCCTCGATCACCTCGACCGGCGCATTGACATAGGCTTTGCCGGCGATCAGCTTGGCCACCGTCGAGCGGTTACGCGGATCATCAATAAAGCGCGAGGCATCAAGAATGGCGGCGGTCAGCGCCCGCGCGGTGTTCGGATACTGCTGCACAAACGCGGCCGTTGCGCCCAGCACTTTCTCCGGATGTCCGGGCCAGATTTCCTGACTGGTCGCGACCGTGAAACCAATCTTGTCGAAAATCGCCCGGGCATTCCACGGCTCGCCCACGCAGAAACCATCCATGTTGCCGACGCGCATGTTGGCGACCATTTGTGGCGGCGGCACGACGATCGTTTTGACATCGCGAAACGGATGCACCCCGATGCTGGCAAGGTAGTAGTACAGCCACATTGCGTGCGTGCCGGTCGGAAAGGTCTGGGCGAAGGTGTATTCGCGCGGATTGGCCTTGATGTGTTTTGCCAGCGTGGCGCCGTCATGCACGCCCTGACCATGCAGCTGTGTCGACAATGTGATGGCTTGACCATTGTGGTTCAGGTTCATCAACACGGCCATGTCCTTCTTCAAGCCGCCGATGCCGAGATGCACGCCGTACACCAAGCCATACAGCACATGCGCGGCATCCAGTTCGCCATTGACCAGCTTGTCGCGCACCGCGGCCCAGGACGCCTCCTTGCTGGGGACAATCTCAATGCCGTACTTCTTGTCGAAGCCCATTTGCGCCGCGACGATGATCGAGGCGCAATCGGTCAACGGGATAAACCCGACATTCAGTTTGGTTTTCTCCGGCTTGTCACTGCCGCCGGCCCAGGCACCCGCACCCGGCAGCAAACCACCGAAAGCGAGCGCACCGGCTGCCAGTGCCAAGGATTTGCCGAACTCGCGCCGTTCGCCATTGATGGTGGAAGGGCTGCAGTCACCGGTAGCCGGTGTCGGTTCCGTCGCGACAGGGGTATGCATGGCAGGGCTCCAATAGAATCAGCAAAAGACAGCACGCAAAAACCAATAAAAGAAAAACAGCGCAAAACAAAAACGGCGTGCGATGGCCTGCCGCACGCAAGCCATCGGACGCCGTTGTCCTGACAAGAACTGCGCAGTCACCGGTGCAGTGGACCGGCCGAGCGCAGCGAGTGTCATGGTTTACTCAGCAACTGCCATGCCAAACAAAAGTGACTGCGATCAGCAAGCACGAAACGCCGGCGATTGCTGAAACGCGGCGTGAACACACGCGCGCTGCGCAGCGACAGCAGGGCGGTGCTGCACCAGCTTGACGCGCGCTGCACCAAGTCGCCGCCCCAAATGCTGGCGGCGGACCATCATTCTGACTGTTCGCCCGACGGTCAGCCTGGCCAGCGCTGCAACAAATCGGTGGCGATTTCCAGCAACGAGCGACGGCTGCTCATCGCCTGCTCGCGCAGCACGCGATAGGCGGCTTGTTCGCTGAGGCCGTCGCGTGCCATCAGCAAACCTTTGGCGGTGTCGACCGCCTGCCGTTCGCGCTGCTTGCGTTCGCTGGCATCGAGTTTGTCGGCCTGACGCTGGTCCTGACGAAAGCGCGCCATTGCGATGCGCATAATCGGCTCCAGCCGGTTTGCTGCGATGCCTTCGACTGAGTAAATGGTCACGCCAGCGGCAATGGCCGCCGCGATGCTGTCATCGGTATCGTCGGTGGTGAACATCACCATCGGGCGCGGCGCGTAGGTGTTGACCACGCACAGGGATTCCAGCACGTCGCGCGACGGCGACGCGGTATCGATCAGAATGATGTCCGGCTGGAAATCCGCAACGCGGCGCAGCAGGCCGAGCGCGCCTTCCATTTCCTGCACCGAATCGATGCCGGCTTCGCGCAAGGCCGCGACGGCCGGATCGATGCGATCATTGCTGTCGGCAATCACCAGCACACGCATAGCTTTTCCCTGCTGAACAGGCCACCGCATTTACCCGGAGATTGCAAACGCCGGGCCGACGACTGGTGCTGGCTTATAACCAGTGCAAGAACCGCGATGCGGCGTGTTGCTTGCGCAAGCGTGCGGCGCATGGCGTCATCGCTTGTATAAGGAAGCCAATTGAGCGGATTTGGGGCGCTGCGGCGGTGCATGCGGCCGGATTTGCGTAGCTCTGGTGCAAACCACGATGACGGCGCTTTGGCAAATCTGCTCGGCGCAACGCCAGTGTCTTGCCGTCCTTCTCGCGCGTTCTGCGCGAGACACCGTGATTTGCACCGAACTGGTTCGCATCGCTGCGCCAGTTCAGCGCACTGACCATGTGTTGGCCGCTGCGGTTGGGCGATTTCGACGTTCGTGTCCGCTGGCAAGGCAAGCTGGCCTCCGAATTGCAATGTAACGTTCCAGACAACGGCGTCCCTTGTCCTGTGCTAGCGCGCAGGCCAGCGGACGCCGTTTTCCTTTTCTGGAGGAAATGGCAGATGAAGAAGCAGCTGGTGCTGGTCGGCAATGGCATGGCCGGTATGAAGGTGATCGAAGAACTGCTGAACCAGGCGCCCGAGCGTTACCAGATCACGGTGTTCGGTGCCGAACCGCACGGCAATTACAACCGCATCCTGTTGTCGCCGGTATTGGCTGGGGAAAAAAAGGCCGAGGACATTCTGATCAATCCGATCGACTGGTATGCCGAGCGTGGTATCCGCTTGCATTGCGGCAAGCGGGTCAGCGTGATCGATCGCGATGCCAGAGAGGTCCGCACCGACGACGGCATCGTCCAGCCGTATGATCAGCTGATCCTCGCGACCGGTTCACTGCCGTTCATTCCGTCCGTGCCGGGCCGTGACTTGCCCGGCGTGGTCAGCTACCGCGATTTGCAGGATGTCGAGCACATGTTGGCGGCGAGCCGGCAGTACAAAAATGCGGTCGTCATCGGCGGTGGCCTGCTCGGGCTCGAAGCGGCCTATGGCTTGCTGAAACAAGGCATGACGGTCACCGTCGTGCATCTGTTGCCAACGCTGATGGAACGTCAGCTTGATGCCGCCGCTGCTACGCTGCTGCAGCAAACGCTGGCAGCACGTGGCATCGCGTTCAAGATGGCGGCGCAAACCACCGCGCTGCTCGGAACGGATCGGGTGACGGCCGTGCAATTCGCCGACGGCAGCACGCTACCGGCCGATCTGGTGGTGATGGCCGCTGGCATTCGTCCGCATATCGCACTGGCGAAAGACAGCGGGCTTGGCTGCGAACGCGGCGTGTTGGTGTCAGACGCGATGCAAACGACTGACCCGCACATTTACGCGGTCGGCGAATGTGTGCAACACCGCGGCCAGTGCTATGGCCTGGTCGCGCCGCTGTACGAACAGGCACGCGTCTGCGCCGCACAACTGGCCGGCGATGCAGACGCGGCTTACACCGGCTCGGTGATCTCGACCAAACTGAAAGTCACCGGCGTCGAGCTGTTTTCGGCTGGCGAATTTCAGGGCGGTGACGGCTGCGACAGTATCGTCTATCAGGATGCCGGGGCTGGCATTTATAAAAAGGTGGTGCTGCGCGATGACAAGCTGATCGGCGCCGTGCTGTATGGCGATACCACCGACGGCAGCTGGTATTTCCAGCTGATGAAAGCACAGAGCGCGGTCAACCATCTGCGTGACAGCTTGCTGTTTGGGCCGGTTAGCGACAGTGACGGCGACAGCAAGCCGGCTGTGCTCGATTGGCCGGATGAACGCGCGGTCTGTGATTGCAACGGCGTCTGCAAGGGCAGCATTGTCACGGCCATTCGTGACAAAGGCTTGCAGACACTGGACGCGGTGCGCGCCCATACCAAAGCCTCGGCGTCTTGCGGCTCCTGTACGCCATTGGTGGAACAATTGCTGGCGGCAGCGGCCGGTGAGGGCTATCAGGCACCGACCAGCAAGCCGATGTGCGGTTGCACCGAACACAGTCACGATGACGTGCGGGCGGCGATTCGCACTCAGCACTTGCTTTCCCTGCCCCAAATTTTCCAAACGCTGCAGTGGCAAACCGCAGATGGCTGCGACAAATGCCGGCCGGCACTGAATTTCTATTTGCTGGCAACCTGGCCCGGTGAGGTACAGGACGATGCCTCGGCCCGATTCGTCAACGAACGCAACCACGCCAACATCCAGAAAGACGGCACGTACTCGGTGGTGCCGCGGATGTGGGGCGGTGTTACCAACGCCAGTGAGCTGCGTGCGATTGCCGATGTCGTCGACAAATTCCAGATCCCGACGGTCAAGATCACCGGTGGTCAGCGGGTCGATTTGCTCGGGGTGAAAAAAACCGATCTGCCCGCCGTTTGGTCCGATCTCGCCAAGGCCGGTTTCGTCTCGGGTCACGCGTATGGCAAAGCGCTGCGCACGGTGAAGACCTGCGTCGGTTCCGAGTGGTGCCGGTTCGGCACCCAGGATTCGACCGGCATGGGCATCCGGTTGGAAAAACTGACTTGGGGCGCGTGGACGCCGCACAAATTCAAGATGGCGGTTTCGGGTTGTCCGCGCAATTGCGCTGAAGCGACCATAAAAGATTTTGGTGTCATCGCGATCGAATCCGGTTGGGAATTGCATGTCGGCGGTAACGGCGGCATCAAGCTGCGCGGCACCGATGTGCTGTGCCGGGTCGAGACGATGGCCGAAGTCGAGGAGCACTGCCTCGCCTTCATGCAGCTCTATCGCGATGAAGGGCGTTATCTCGAACGCACGGCGCCCTATCTCGAACGCGTTGGTCTGGCGTATGTCCAGCAGCGGGTGGTGCATGACGCTGAGAGCCGCCGCCTGCTTGCCCAACGGTTTCGCGACAGCCAGCGGCATTTCCAGAAAGACCCGTGGGCGGAGCTTGCCCACGCCGCTGCCCGCGACCAGTTCATTCCCATCGCTGACTTGAGTTGAAGGAGCTCTCCATGCCTGCTTTTGCCACAAACACCCAGCCGGGTGTTGCTCATGCCGCCGGTCTTGTCGAACCGGGCTGGCTTGCCATCGGTGTGCTGCACGATATTCCGCGGCAGGGGGCACGGGTCGTGCGCACGCGGCACGGTGATGTCGCGGTGTTTCGCAATAGCAGCGATGAAGTGTTTGCGCTGCTCGATCGCTGCCCGCATCGTGGTGGTCCCCTGTCGGAAGGGATTGTTCACGGTCGGTTGGTCAGTTGCCCGCTGCACGCCTGGCAAGTGCAGCTCGACAGCGGTGAAGCCAAAGCGCCGGATATCGGCTGTGTGCCACGTTTTCCGGTCAAGCTGATCGGCACCCAGGTGTATCTCGGTTTGCAGCCACTGGCCGAGTCGCGGGCTCGCCTGAACACGGTGGACTGAGCCATGACGCAAACGCGCACGACTTGTCCGTACTGCGGCGTCGGTTGCGGCGTCATGGTCGAGCGCAACGCCGACGGACGGATACGTGTGCAAGGTGATCCCGACCATCCGGCCAATTTCGGGCGCTTGTGCTCCAAAGGATCGGCGCTGGCCGATACGCTCGGACCCGACGACCGCTTGCTGTACCCGGAGTGGCGCGATCGTGAAGGACCGGCGCAGCGGGTGAGCTGGAATTTCGCGCTCGACACCATCGCCAACACGTTTGCCCGCCTTCGCGCCGAGCACGGCCCACAGGCGATTGCGTTTTACGCGTCCGGTCAGATGCTGACCGAAGACTATTACGTCGCCAACAAGTTGATGAAGGGCTTCATCGGCAGCGCCAACATCGATACCAATTCACGCTTGTGCATGGCATCGGCTGTGGCAGGCCATGTCCGCGCCTTTGGTGCCGATCTGGTGCCAACGGCGTACAGCGACCTGGAGCAAGCCGATCTGGTGGTGTTGTCTGGTGCCAATGTGGCGTGGTGTCACCCGGTGCTGTTCCAGCGATTGAAAGCCGCGAAAGAACAGCGGCGGTCGCTGCAGATCATCGTGATCGATCCGCGCCGCACCGAAACCTGTGTCATTGCCGATCAACACTTGCCGCTTGCGCCCGGCAGCGATGTCTGGCTCTGGCAAGGCTTGCTCACCCATCTGGCGCAGTACGGACAACTCGATTTCGCGTTTCTGGAGCGCCATGTCGACGGCTGGGCCGACAGCATTGCCGCCGCCCGTGCGGCGGCGCCGAATCTCAGCACTGTCGCGCAACGCTGTGGCCTGAACGAGGAAGCGGTGTTGCGCTTCTATCGTGCGTTCGCGGGTACGGCGAAGGTGGTGACCGCCTTCTCGCAAGGCGTCAACCAGAGCAGCTGCGGCACTGACAAGGTCAGTGCGATTTTGAATGCACATTTGGCCACCGGTCGTATCGGCAAGCTCGGTGCCGGCCCGTTCTCACTCACCGGCCAACCGAATGCGATGGGCGGCCGCGAAGTCGGCGGCATGGCGTCGACCTTGGCGGCACATCTGACGTTTGCCCCAGCGCACCGACAGCTGTTGCAAACGTTCTGGTCGGCACCGCATCTGGTGTCAGCGCCGGGCCTGAAAGCGGTGGACCTGTTTGATGCCATCGCCGACGGCCAGATCAAAGCCGTCTGGATCATGGCAACCAATCCGGTGGTCAGTCTGCCGAACGCCGACAAAGTGCGTGCCGCACTGCGGCGCTGCGACCTGGTGATCGCTTCCGATTTTGTTCGCCACACCGACACCGTTGAGCTGGCGCACTTGCGCTTGCCGGCGCTGGCCTGGGGTGAGAAAAGCGGCACGGTCACCAATTCGGAGCGGCGGATTTCGCGGCAGCGAGCCTTTCTGCCGGCGCCGGGCGAGGCCAAACCGGATTGGTGGGCAATTTGTGAGGTCGGCAAACGGCTGGGATATGCCGAGGCCTTTGCGTTTCAAGGCCCGCACGAAATCTTTCGCGAACACGCGCAGCTGACGGCGTTTGAAAATCACGGTGAGCGGCCGTTGAACCTTGCCGCCATGGCGGCGTTGACCGAATCCGACTACGACAGGCTGCAGCCACGGCAATGGCCGGCGAACACTGCCACTGACAGCAGCGAGCGGCTGTTTGCCGATGGCATTTTCGCCACCACAAATCGCCGCGCCCGCATGCAGGCCCTGACGCCGCGTCCGCCGGTGAATGCCGTGTCTGACACTTATCCGCTGGCGCTCAATACCGGCCGCGTGCGCGACCAGTGGCACACGATGACGCGCACCGCCCGTGCGACCAAACTGAACGCACACCAGAGTGAGCCGCTATTGCATGTGCACCCGGGCGATGCGACGCGCTACGGCCTGCGCGCCGGCGAATTCACCCGGCTGGCCAGCCGCTGGGGCGAGGCATTGTTGCGCGTGCAGATCGATGACAGCCTGCGCCGCGGCAATGTCTTTGTGCCGATGCACTGGAGTGATGCCTTTTCCGCCCGCGCGCGCATCGGCGCGGTGATCAATCCGGATCGTGATCCGGATTCGGGCCAGCCCGAATTCAAGCACACGCCAGTGTTGGTGCAGGCAGTGCCGATGACCTGGCACGGCTTTCTGATTCAGCGCGCGCCGCTATGGCAGGCGCCGCAAACTCGGTACTGGGCGCGCATTCCAGCCATGGCGTGCACACGCTACGAACTCGCGGACGACGCCTTACACGGCGCCGCCAGCGCGCCAGACATGTCGATCGAGCGACTGATGCAGCGCGTTTTTGCCGGCCAGTTGCCAGAGGGCGAACGGATGGCGTGGGGCGATCCGGCGCGGGCCGCGTATCGGGCGGCGTGGTTGCAACAAGGTCGAGTTGAAGCCTGCCTGTTCATCGCGCCGAGCGCGCAGCTGCCGGACCGCTTGTGGTTGCAAAGCCTGTTTGACAAGCCGGCGCTCAGTGGCGAGGAACGCCGAGCGCTGCTGTCGGGACAGCCGCCGCGCGGCAGTGTGAGCAGTGGCGCGATTGTCTGCGCTTGTTTTGCCGTGGGTGAGCAGACTTTGCGTCGTCATATCCGCAATGGTTGCCGCACACCGGCGGCCTTGACGCGTGCCTGTCAGGCCGGTGGCAACTGCGGTTCCTGTTTGCCGGCGCTGCAGCGCTTGATCGACGGCGAGCCGGTGTCGGGAGTGCCGGCATGATCAGTTTGCGACTGCACCGCAGCACCGTTGACGATGCGCACTTTTGGCCAATGTTATGGCAACGCTGGCGACTGCTGATGCCGGCGCGCCCTCCGCGGCGACCGGCAAGTGCTGCCGGCAAAGTGTTTCTGGTCGGTGCTGGTCCCGGTGATCCGGAATTGTTGACGCTGAAAGCGGCGCGGTTGCTGGCGAGTGCCGATGTCGTGCTGTATGACCGCTTGATCTCACCGGAGATTCTGGCGCTGATCCCGGCACGCGTACGCAAGCACTATGTCGGCAAGTGCAGCGGCGATCACCATGTTGCCCAAGCCGATACCGAACAGCTACTGGTGCAGTATGCGAAGCAAGGTTTGCAGGTCGTTCGCCTGAAAGGCGGCGATCCGTTCCTGTTTGGCCGTGGTGGTGAAGAAATGCAAACGCTGTGGCGCGCTGGCATAGAGGTGGAAGTGGTGCCCGGCATCACCGCCGCGCTCGGTTGCGGTGCGTACGCCGGCATACCGCTGACCCATCGTGATCACGCGTCATCCGTTTTGTTTCTGACCGGCTGCAATCAACGTGGCGAATTGCCGGCCAGCAGCGAAGTGCTGGCACGTCGCGATCAGACGCTGGTGATCTACATGGGCTTGGCCCGGTTGTCCTTGCTGTGCGAACGATTGCGTGCGCAAGGCTTGCCAGCCGATTGGCCGGTGGCCTTGATTGCCGAAGGCACCACACTACAGCAGCGGGTATTAACGGGAACGCTGTGCGACATCACCGAACAGCAAGCGAAGACGCCGCTGGCGAGTCCGACGTTGGTGATTGTGGGGAGAGTGGTTACGGTGAGAGCGGAATGTGAACGGATGTTGCCGGCGTCCCAAACGGAAACGGTTTGGTAGGAGCGAGCTTGCTCGCGATGCTTTTCGGTAAGCCATCTCGCGAGCAAGCTCGCTCCTACAAAAAAGCAAAACGGCTCAGCGTGCCGCAGTCGCCATCATTTCGCCCATCCGAATGGCGCGGGTGGGTTGCCAGTCCGGATTCAAGGTGTAGACATTCTTCGGGAACAGCGCGACCACAGTCGAGCCGAGCAGGAAGCGGCCCATTTCGGCGCCTTGTTCGAGCACGATGTTCTGATCGTCGTAACGCCATTCGGTGATCACACCCGGCCGCGGCGGGTTGACCACGCCGTGCCAAACGGTCGCCATGCTGCCGACTATCGTCGCGCCCACCAGCACTTGCACAAACGGACCGTGCTCGCCATCGAACACGCAGACCACGCGTTCGTTGCGGGCAAAGAGGCCCGGCACGGCGCGCGCGGTCAACGGGTTGACCGAGAACAGGTCGCCCGGGATGTAGCGCATCAGCCGCAGCTTGCCTTTACAGGGCATGTGAATGCGGTGGTAATCCTTCGGCGACAGGTACAGCGTCGCGAACAGGCCGTCCTGGAATTGCGCAGCCAAGGCCGGATCGCCACCGAGCAGGGTGTTGGTCGAATACTGGTGGCCTTTGGCCTGATAGATCTGATCGCCGGCGATCGGGCCGGCTTGCGAGATGGCGCCATCGACCGGGCAGATCAGCGCGCTGTTTGCCAGCGGCCGGGCACCGGCTTTCAGCGGCCGAGTGAAGAAGTCGTTGAAGCTTTTGTAGCTGGCCGGGTCCGGGTTCTCGGCTTCGGCCATGTTGACGCCGTAGCGGCCGATGAATTTGCGGATCGCCCAGGTGGTCAGTTTGCCGGCTTCGGCGCTGGCGCCTTTGCCCGCCAGCACGGTCAAGAGCTGCTTCGGCATCAGGTATTGCGGCAGCACTTTCAGGCGATCACTCACAGCGTATTCCTCGGAACAGATTCAGCTCAGGCCCGGTCGGGGCCGAAAAATGGCCGGCTAGGATACCACCGGCTCGGCATTCTGCGACCCCGGGCAAGGCGGGCCGCGCTCAGCCCGAGGCATGGCTGTGATAGGCTCGCCGCCGTTTGCTGGCAGCGGATTGCGCATCACGATGGTGGACTCATTGCTGGCCTGGACCACGGCCAACCCGCACTGGGCGGCGCTGGTGGTCGCAGTCGTCGCTTTTCTCGAATCGCTGATCATCATCAGCTTCTTTGTTCCCGGTTGGCTGCTGCTGATGGGGCTCGGCACCCTGGTTGGCGCCGGTCATTTGCCGTTCTGGCCGATTGTCTGGGCCGCTTACATCGGTGCGGTGATTGGCGAAGCGGTCGGATTTTGGCTCGGCCATCGCCACAGCGAGCGCATCCAGAACTCGCGCTTCTTCGAAGGCCACAAGCCCTTGCTGAAGCGGGCAGAAAGCCTGTTTGTCCGCTACGGCGTCATGAGCCTGCTGCTCGGCCGTTTTGTCGGACCGATCCGCGCCGTGCTGCCGTTCGTTGCCGGTCTGCTGCAATTCCCCTGGCGCTGGTACTGGCCGACCAACCTGTTCGGTGGCCTGTTCTGGGCGCCGGCCTACCTGTTGCCCGGCATCGCGGTTGGCGCCTCGCTGAGTTTGCCGCTGTCATCGCTGTGGCCACTCGCATTCCATCTGGCGCTGGTGTTCGCTTTGTACTGGGCCGCACGGCAGCTGCGCGGCGTCAGCCACAAACTGTCGGTCACGGTGACCGTGCTCGCAACGGCAACGTTGATTGCCTTGCCGCTGATGCCGTGGTGGCAGGTGTTCACCGATCTGCTCAGCGCGATCTGGTCGGTCATCAACAAAGCCTGATGCTCATAACGAACGACCATAATCCGCGCGATTGACACCCTTACCGATCGCTCCGTAGTCTCAAGCCCATGAACACGCGTCCGCAGTCTTACTTTTTTAGCTTTACTCTCCAGCCATCCGGGGAGGGCTAACACGCGACTGCAACAAACGCGATGCGATGCCAAAAAACCTCCCCACCCCGGGGAGGTTTTTTTTTGCCTCGATACTGATTCGTTAACAAACAAGCTGTGCTGAATAGATTTGCTTCGCTCTGGTGTCCAGTTCTGTTCTTCGCCCGTCTGACGAGCCGAGCAATGTAGTGGAGTTCGGGTTAACAGCCCGCAGCGAAAGCGGAGGGGCGAGGCATGGATGCCGAAGCCTTTTCTGACTGGACAGGAGTCCTGTCAGAAAAGCCCCGAACGGAACGAAGTCGCGCAGGGTACCGCGCGTCGTGCGCGCGGCGAGGAATACAGGGCAATGTTCTTTGCGTCCTTTCTTGCGCCAAGAAAGGACGTCGCCCGCCGGGGCGACGACGACATGGATGTCGGAGGTAGAGCAATGCAGGAGCAATTGCCGAGACCCGGCAATGGTGGTAGTCGACATCCATTGTGGGCGGCGAGAGCCCCCTCTCCCCCGACCCCTCTCCCACGAGGGGCGAGGGGAGTAAGGCGCCGAGCGATTGGCAAGCAACGAGATCAACGAAGCAGCTACGAATTTAACGCAACGAATTCAACGAAACAGAAACGGAGCAGAACATGACTACCGAAGCAGAAACAACAAAATCGGCACCGCTGCAACAGCTACGCGAACAAATCACCGCCCTCGACAATGCGCTGCTCGACATGCTCGCCAAACGCCAGCAACTTGCCCGCTCGGTCGCCGAAAGCAAAATCGGCTCGCAGCTGCCGCTGCGCGACATGGCGCGGGAAGAGAAATTGCTCAGCCAACACGTGCAAAAAGCCCAGCAACTCGGTCTGCACCCCGGTTACGTGACCCGGATTTTCCATGCGGTCATTGAAGAGTCGCTGCGCGCCCAGCGGGCGACGTTGCAGCCGTTGCCGAATGCCGCCCGCGTCGCGGTGCTCGGTGGTGCCGGCTCCTACAGCGCACTCGCCGCGCAGGCCTGGTTCGCTGCCGTTGGCGCGCTGGAATTGAAACCGGGCAGTCAGTTCCGCGACGTCGTCAAGCTGCTGCGTGGTGGCGAAGCCGACTATGCCGTGCTGCCGATCGAGAACCGGATCACCGGCGCGATCAGCGC
The DNA here is from genome assembly GCA_036275115.1 of Permianibacter sp. Taxonomy (GTDB): domain Bacteria; phylum Pseudomonadota; class Gammaproteobacteria; order Enterobacterales; family Permianibacteraceae; genus Permianibacter. Next base: position 12,253 of record DASUEK010000254.1, read on the forward strand.
CGTTTACGATTTGCTGCGTGATGGCGATCTGCATGTCGTCGGTGAGCACTACCTGCCAATCAAACACTCGCTATTGGCCAAGCCCGGCACCGCACTCAGCCAGATCAAGAAAGTGCTGGGTCATCCGCAAGCGCTGGCGCAGTGCGAGGATTTTCTGCAAGCCCAGCACCTGCCGCTCAGCTACTGCGACAGCACCAATGACGCCTTGCTGCAGGTGGCCGGCAGTACCGAGCCGCTGGCGGTGATCGCCGATGAAAGCGTGGCGGCACACTACGGTCTTGTCGTCGTTGCCGATGCCATTGCCAACAGCGCCGACAATGAAACCCGTTTTGTCGTGTTGGCACGGCAACTGAAGTCGGTGCCGGTGTCGGTGCCGAGCAAGACCTCGCTGATGTTCTCGACCTGGCAGCAACCGGGTGCACTGGCCGACGCCTTGCTGGTATTTCGCGATCGTGGCATCAACCTGACCCGCATAGAATCGCGGCCGATGCCGAGCGAGCCGTGGCAGGCGATGTTCTTCCTCGATTGCGAAGGCAATGTTGAAAGCGATGCGCTGCAGGATGCTTTGCAAGCACTGACCCGTTGCACTCGGGTCTTGCGTGTGCTCGGTTGCTACCCGAGCGAGCGCTTGCCGCCGGCGCAGGTGCCGGTGGCCGTCTTGGCACAGAGTGAATTGGCGCAAAGTGAAATGGCCGAACAGGACGCCGCAGCAGCACCGACCGCCACAAGCACCAACCAAGCCGAACGCGTTGCCAGTGCACCAGAAAAGAAACTGGCGAAAGCCGGCAAAGGTTGGAAGCTCGCCAGCCGCGAACACAAACCGGATGACACCATCATTGAAGTCGGTGGCGTCAAAATCGGTCGCGACTTTTTGGTCATGGCTGGGCCGTGTTCGATCGAGTCGGAACAGCAAATTGAAAGTTGCGCGGCGTGGGCGGCACAGCATGGCGCCAAAATTTTGCGCGGTGGCTGCTTCAAGCCGCGTACCTCACCGTATGCATTTCAGGGCCTCGGTTTGCCCGGACTCGACATGATGAAGCGCGCCGGTGATCGGCACGGTCTGCCGATCATCACCGAAGTGATGAGCATCGAAGACATCGAGCCGGTCGCGCGTCAGTCGGACATTCTGCAAATCGGCGCCCGCAATATGCAGAACTTCTCGCTGCTGAAGGAGCTCGGCAAAACCCATCGGCCGGTGATGCTCAAGCGCGGCCTGATGAATTCGATTGATGAGTGGCTGCAGGCCGCCGAATACATTCTTGCTGGCGGCAACCAGCAGGTGATTCTGTGTGAACGCGGCATCCGCACGTTTGAAACCGCCACCCGCAGCACGCTCGATTTGAGCGCCGTGCCGGTGCTGCGCGAGCTGACCCACCTGCCGATCATCGTG
>DASUEK010000255.1:0-6209 GCA_036275115.1 Permianibacter sp.
TGGGGCGCCATCACGGCATCGTAATAGCGATTTTCAGCGCGCAGATAATCCAGCACCTCCGGTTTGCTGCGGCTGTCGTCGCGTAACCAGTAATACGGATCGTGACGTTCACCGGCCGACGCTTTCACCACATGGTCATGCGTAGCCGCGACCGGCGGATACGGCAGCGAAGCGGCGTTTGCCGTAATCATGACGATCCCCAGTAATGGCGCTATCGATTTCAACCGAATCATGCGCTCTCTCCATGAAGAATTATCGTGTCAGCGCGAGCCTAGCGAAGCCCAATAAGCCTGTCCTTCTCGCAGCCGATTCGATTGACGGATAGTATGAACCAGCACCTGACTTCTCGGCTCCGGTCACTCAACGAAACATACGGTGCGTCAAGACGCATCCTACGCCTACTGCGCTCCGCGAACCCGCATCTACCCAGATTATTGATGAGCCTTATGTGCGCACCTTTCCCCACTTATCGAGCTTTGTTCCGCATGCCTCACAGGTCCAGCCACCCCACATTGCCTCATGACCATCTTGAGGAACACGCGCGACGGGTAGAAGGCTCGAACAGCCGGGGCATTTTGGTGGCGCACCAAACCGAATGCCAAAACGTCCCTCCTGTTTTATGCTCTGGTAGACGACAAGCACACCGAGAGAAGCAATCAATCCCAAAAAAGTAAGCACAAGCATCAGCACCATTTCCTATATCCTCATCGCATACGAGAACGGAATATCCGTCACGCGTAGGGGGCAATGTGTTGCACCGATTTTTTGCGCAAAACTCCGGATCGCGCGTGACAGATAAATTAACGACACAAGCTTACCGCTCTCGCAGTCAATAACAAAGGGCGCCGAAGCGCCCCTTGTTTATCTATCTACAGCATCACTGCCGACTCGCTTAGCGAACCTTGTTGCCGTCGGCATCAAGCACGGTCACGTCACCGAGGTTGAGCTTGCGGATGCTGTCTTCGACTTTCGCCAGATCACCAACCACGATCCAGGTGAACTGCTCCGGCTTCAGTTCGGCTTTGGCGGCGGCCTGGATGTCGGCCACTTTCAAGGCTTCGTACTTCGGTTTGATCGTTTCGACGTAATTGTCCGGGCGACCGTATTGCACGATACCCGAGACAGCGCCCTGCACGGCGGCCATGGTTTCGTATTCACCCGGCAGCGAACGGACCGTGTTCAGCACGCTCTTTTGCAGTTCGTCGGCGGTGGCCGGACGGCTGCTCAGGTACTCGCGGTATTCCTTGATCACTTCCTTGATCGAATCCGCCGTGCGATCGGTTTGCACCGGCGCGTAAGCGAAGTACGGTCGCTGACCACGAGCGCCCGGGAACTGGGCATAGGCACCGTAGGCCCAGCTCTTGTTCTCGCGCAGGTTCATGTTCAGACGAGCCGAGAACTGGCCGCCCAGAATATCGTTCATGGTCTGCAAGGCCGGGTTATTTTCGACGTTGGTCGGCGGCATCACCTGACCGGCGATGATCACCGATTGCACCGCGCCCGGTTTGTCGATCAGGAACACGCGCGACTTGGCCGGATGGCTGACGGTCGCAATGTTCTTGCTCGGTTTCGCACTCGTCGGGGCTTTCCAGTCACCGAAGGCTTTTTCCAGCTTCGGCATCACCTCGGCCAGCGTGGTGTCGCCAACGACGATCAGCGTCGCGTTGTCCGGACGCAGCCAGTTCTGGTGGAAGCTGACCAGATCGTCACGGGTGAGCGAGGCGATCGACGCTTCGGTGCCCGAACCGGTGAACGGAATGGCATAAGCATGGCCTTCGCCGTACAGCAGCGGCGGCAGCGTGCGCAGCGCCATTTGCACCGGTTGCGATTTCTCGCGCGCGATGCCGGCAATCCAGCGAGCACGGTTGCGCTCGATCTCTTCGTTGGCGAATGCCGGGTTACGTACGATATCGGCGTACAGCGCCAGCGAGGCATCGAGATTTTTCTTCAGCGCCGACAGCGTGACAGTGGCGGTATCGAGGCCGGCACCGGCACCGATGTTGGCGCCGAGCCGCTCGGCTTCTTCGGCGATTTCCAGCGCGCTGCGCTTCTTGGTGCCTTCATCGATCATCGTCATCGTGAAGCTGGCGGTGCCGAGTTTGGCGCCTTGGTCCGCGGCATAGCCGGCATCGAATTGCAGTTCGAAGTTGATCACCGGAATCGCTTTGCGCTCCGCCAGCACCACTTTCAGACCGTTTTTCAGCTCACCGCGCTGCAATGCCGGGAAGCTCAGGTCCGGGGTTGAATTGACGTCCGGCACCTTGCTGCGATCGGCGCCCTCTTTGGCAACGCTGTAAGTCGGGAACGGGCGGATTTCCAGTGTGTGATCGCCGCTGCTGAGCCACTGCTTGGCGGCAGCGTGCACTTCTTTTTCGGTCGCGGTCAGGGTTTCTTTCAGCGACTCCTTGTATTTGCCGGCATCGCCGAGGAAAACCTGGTACTGGGCCAGCACGTCGCTCTTGCCACCGAAACCACCGATGCGCTCAATGCCACGGACAAAACCGGCTTCGGTCGATGCCTTGACCCGCTCCAGCTCTGATTTGCTCGGGCCATCTTTCAGGAACTTGGCAAATTCTGCGTCAGCGAGTTTTTCCGCCTCGGCAGCGTCCTTGCCCGGCGCGACATCGATTTGCACGATGAACAGGCCAGCGAGTTCCATCGACCAGTTGAACACGGTAACGTTGGTGGCGATTTGCTTGTCATAGACCAGCGTCTTGAACAGACGCGAATTCTTGCCGCCGCCCAGCACCGCAGCCGCGAGATCCAGATGATCGGCCTGTTCGCTGCCGAACTGCGGCACGTTCCAGATCTTGTAGATACGGGTTTGCGGCACGCGATCGAACATCACGTCGCGGGTCGATTCGCTGCGCTTGGCGAGCCAGGCTTCACGTTTGACCAGCGGCGGACCGCTCTGGATGTCGCCAAAGTACTTCTGCATTTTTTCTTTGGCGGTTTTGGCGTCGATATCACCAGCCAGCACCACGACCGCATTGGCGGCACCGTAATACTGCTTGAACCACTCGTGAACATCGTCCAGCTTGGCGGCGTTCAGGTCTTCCATCGACCCAATCACGGTCCAGGAATACGGGTGACCAACCGGGAATGCACCTTTCAGAATCCATTCAAACGCCCGGCCGTACGGCTGGTTTTCACCTTGGCGTTTTTCGTTCTGGACGACACCGCGCTGCTCGTCGAGCTTGGACTGATTGACGGCGCCGAGCAGGTGGCCCATGCGATCCGACTCCATCCACAGCGCCATGTCGAGGGCGGTGGTCGGCACGTTCTGGAAGTAGTTGGTGCGGTCGGTGTTGGTGGTGCCGTTCTGATCGGTGGCACCGGCTTTTTCAAACGGACCGAAGTACTCGTCGTTGTAGTTCTCGGTGCCGTTGAACATCAGGTGTTCGAACAGGTGGGCAAATCCAGTCTTGCCCGGCTTTTCGTCTTTCGAACCGACGTGGTACCAGACGTTGACGGCGACGATCGGCGCTTTGCGATCTTCATGAACAATGACGGTCAAACCATTGTCGAGCGTGAACCGCTCAAACGGAATATCGACCACCGGCGCATCAGCGGCATGAAGTGCCGATGCCGTGAGGGTACCGGCCACTGCGAGTGCCAACGGCAGACTCTTGACCGGATGCTTGCGCTGCAACATGTCTCTCTCCTGAACAGTCCCTTGAGGACAGGCCGGGAGGATACCAAGGCAGCACCCGCACAGGCGGCAATCAACGCGAGGTCAGACCGGGAGAGTGTTGCGAAGTGTTAATGACCGCTACAGAACGGTACGGAGTAAGAACTGATCAGTCTACTTTACTGGACCAGATCTGCGAGAGGTTGTTGACATGTGAAGCACTAGTATGTAGAGCATCAGAGCCCGAAATGGCGTAATGAGAAAAAACCACCAGATGCCTGCGCTGAGGCTATGGGCAGGACCAGGAAAGCCTCGACGTGAGTGTTCAGGCACAACCACTATCAAAGTCAGAAAAAATAGTAATAGCAACAAGAATGATATGCGCTTCATATCTCCGTCGAGGTCTGCGAACTTTGCGAGAAATTCTGCATTGAATCGGCGTAAACGCAGCACAGCCAGAAGGGATGCGAAGACCGAAAGCACGCCGGATAGTACGGCTGCACTCGCGTATTTTCCGACAAAATCTCCCAATAGTAGTTGGTCGATAAGACGACTAGCAGCAAAGGGAAATAAATTCGGATGAAAGACTTGAGTCCAAACGCAAATCAAATAGATCGCTGCCCCCAAAACTCCAATAAGCGCAAGGTCCTTGCAGAGCGCCCAATAGCGAGCCTCAGTGAGCATTCTTTAAATCTCAGGATCCCGATTCGCCAGATTTGGCAACGCAGCTCCAGTCACGCGATAGATAGTCCACTCGTCCATCGCGACGGCACCGAGTGATTTGTAGAATTCAATGGCGGGCGTATTCCAGTCCAGCACGGACCATTCCAGCCGGCCACAATCGCGCTCGACCGCCAGCTGGGCCAGATGGATCAGCATGGATTTTCCGATGCCTTTGCCGCGGAATTCCGGCAGCACAAACAGATCTTCCAGATAGATCCCGGGCTTGCCGAGAAAGGTCGAGTAATTGTGGAAGAACAGCGCAAAGCCCGCCGGTTGGCCCTGCCATTCGGCGATGCGCACTTCCGCGGCCGGCCGTTCACCAAACAGCGTTTTACGCAGCTGCGCGTCGTCCGCGACAACCATGTGCTCCAGCTTTTCATACACGGCCAGCGCTTTGATGAAAGCGAGAATTTGCGGCACATCGGCGGCAGTGGCCGCGCGGATTCGGAGATCAGTCATGGTTCGGTTCTACTTGTGTCGGACTCAGGCGTAGTAGCGGGCCACGTAATCAGCAAAACTGCCGGTGTCCTGGGCTTCAATCTCAGCTTGCGCCGCCAGCGAACGTTTGGCCTCGAACTGGAACCGGCCTTGTGCTTCGGCCGATAGCGGCCGCGCCAGCAACCTCGCCTTGTGCTGCTTGGCGAGCTCATGCGCGTAAACAAAATAGCCGTTGTGCTCATGGGCACCGCGCAGCATCGCCGCCGACGGCGTCGTGTCCGGTTCGGCAATGCGCTGACGCAGCCGCTGCATGGTTTCGCTATAGCGTCGGCAGTCATAAGCGGTGTCGAGCATGGCGGCGAACGAATCCATGTCGTCAAAGAGTTCATTGGCGACCGACCGGAAGTCGTGCTCGCGGTTGTAAACCAGCAAACTCAGATCCGGATGCCGCCCCTGCATCACGACACGACGTTTGTTCTCCTTGTTCTCGGCGTCTTCGCGGGCGGTGATCAGCGGACTTTCACGGAACAGGCACATCAACAGCAACACGTCGGCAAATTGCATCATGTCGGCGTTGACGCCAAGCGGCGAGAACGGATCGAGATCGAACAACCGCACTTCCAGATATTCGACGCCGTATTCGCGCAGGACTTTCGCCGGCCGGTAACCGTTCAGCGGCGTGTGCTTGGGCCGGATGCCGGCGTAGAACTCATTTTCAATCTGCAGCAGATTGGCATTTAACTGCTTCCAGTGGCCGTCGACTTCCACACCAATCTTGGCGTAGAACGGGTCCGGCGTGCGGATGGCCCGCTCCAGCGCTTCGGTGTAATCGCGCAGATTGTCGAAGCTGACCTGCAAGCCGGCCTGGGCATTGTTCTGGTAACCGATATCGCTCATCCGCAGGCTGGTTGCGTGCGGGCCATAGAGCGTGCGCGACGAGTATTCGAGCAACTCGGTTTTCTTGCCTTTGACAAACGATCGGCAAATCGCCGGCGAGGCGCCAAACAGATAGGGAATCAGCCAGGAATAGCGCTGATAGTTGCGGATCAGGGCAAAGTATTGCGCGTCCTTGTACTCGCGCAAGCTCATGCCGCCGCAGCCGCAGGCGTTCATCATGGCCTGCCAGAACGCATCCGGTAGCGACCAGTTGTAATGCACACCGGCAATGGTCTGCATGTGACGGCCGTAACGGTGACCCAGCCCTTCCCGGTACACATACTTGAACCGGCCTTTGTTGGACGGGCCGTAATCGGCGATCGGAATACTGTTGTCGTCGCCGACCACGCAAGGCATCGAGGCGCTCCACAGGAGCTCATCGCCAATGGCGGTCACGGCAAAGCGATGAATCTCGTCAAGAAAGGCCAGCGGAAAATCCGGGTCGGTGCTCGGTGGCGTGATGAATTCGAGCAAGGCTTCC
>DASUEK010000256.1:0-6110 GCA_036275115.1 Permianibacter sp.
AAAGAGCAGCAACAAACCAGCGCCGACGGTATGGTCGAGAAACTGGTTGCCGTTAACCGCGTCGCCAAGGTCGTCAAGGGTGGTCGTATTTTCTCGTTCACCGCGCTGACCGTGGTAGGCGACGGCCAGGGCCGTATCGGCTATGGCCGCGGCAAGGCCCGTGAAGTGCCGGCCGCGATCGCGAAAGCGATGGAACAGGCCAAGCGCAACATGGTTCGCGTTGAATTGAAAGACGGCCACACGCTGCAGCACCCGGTCAAAGCCAATCATGGCGCCTCGACCGTGTTCATGCAGCCGGCCTCGCAAGGTACCGGTATCATCGCCGGTGGTGCGATGCGCGCCGTGTTCGAAGTGCTGGGCGTCAAGAACGTGCTGGCCAAGAGCTACGGTTCCACCAACGCCGTCAACGTCGTCCGCGCCACTGTCAAGGCGCTGACCGACATGTCGTCGGCCGAGGCAATCGCAGCCAAGCGCGGCAAGACCGTTGAACAGATTCTGGGTTAATCGCCATGGCTAAAACCATCAAAGTTACGCAAGTGCGTTCGCAGTTTCACAAGCAGCCGAAGCATCGTGCCACGATGCTCGGTCTGGGCCTGAAGCGGATGCATCAAACCGTTGAGCTGATCGACACGCCGGCTGTGCGCGGCATGATCAATCAGGTCTATTACATGGTGAAGGTCGAGGAGTAATCCATGCGCCTGAACGAAATTTCCCCGGCCTTCGGCAGCAAGAAAAAGCCGAAGCGTCTGGGTCGTGGTATCGGCTCGACCGACGGCAAAACCGCTGGCAAGGGTCACAAGGGTCAACACGCTCGTAAGAGCCCGCAGCATATGATCGGCTTCGAAGGCGGTCAGATGCCGATGGCCCGTCGTTTGCCGAAGTTCGGTTTCACCTCGCTGAAGAAGCTCAAGCACGCTGAAGTGCGACTGAGCGAGCTGGCGCTGGTACCGGGCGAGCTGATTGACTTGCTGACGCTGAAAGCCGCGAATGTGGTTGCTGCCGATGCCAACTCGGCCAAAATCGTCCTGTCCGGCACGATTTCGCGCGCTGTCACCGTCAAAGGTGTGCGCGTGACCGAAGGCGTTCGCAACGCGATTGTCGCTGCTGGTGGCAAAGTTGAAGACGCTGAGGAAGCCAAGTAATGGCGAACGTCGGCGGCATGGCTAACAAGCTCGGTGGCGGCCTGACTGAACTGCGTAAGCGCATCCTGTTTTTGGTGGGTGCGCTGATCGTGTTCCGTATTGGCGCCTACGTGCCGGTTCCTGGCGTCGACAGCAGTGTGCTTGCGCAGCTCATGGAGCAGCAGCAGGGCACGCTGCTGGCGCTGTTCAACGTGTTTTCCGGTGGCGCGCTGGAGCGGGCCTCGGTGTTCGCGCTCGGCATCATGCCGTACATCTCGGCCTCGATCATCATTCAGGTGATGGGCTTTGTGTACGAGCCGCTGAAAGCGTTGAAGAAAGAAGGCGAAGCCGGTCGGCGTAAGCTGATGCAGTACACCCGCTACGGCACGGTGCTGCTGGCAACCTTCCAGGCGACCTCAATCGCGTTGAACTTCCCGAATTTCGCACCGGGTCTGGTGCCGAATCCGGGCTTTGCATTCTATTTCGGCGCCGTGGTGTCGTTGGTGACCGGTACGATGTTCCTGATGTGGCTCGGTGAGCAGATCAACGAACGCGGTATCGGCAACGGTATCTCGATGCTGATTTTTGCCGGCATTGTTGCGGGTATGCCGACCGCACTGGGTCAGACCTTTGAGAACGTTCGTCAAGGTGAGCTCTCGTTCATCTCGCTGATCATTCTGGTCGCGATCGTAGTGGTGGTGACAGCGGTGGTGATTTTCATCGAGCGCGGTCAACGCCGCCTGGTGGTGAATTACGCCAAGCGTCAACAAGGTCGGAAAGTGTTTCAGGCCCAGCAGAGTCATCTGCCGCTGAAAATCAACATGGCGGGCGTGATACCGGCGATTTTTGCATCGTCGATCATTCTCTTCCCGGCCACGTTGGTGCAGTGGTTTGGTGGTCAGGGTGATGGTGTGGTGACCGGCTTCCTGCAGGATGTCTCGGCAACCCTGAGCCCGGGCCAGCCGCTTTACCTGTTGCTGTACGCAGCCGGTATTGTGTTCTTCAGCTTCTTCTATACCGCGATCGTGTTTAACCCGCGCGACATCGCTGAGAACCTGAAGAAGAGCGGTGCTTTCCTGCCGGCCATTCGCCCGGGCGAGCAGACCGCGAAGTACATCGACAAGGTGGTGACCCGGTTGACCCTGGTCGGTGCCTTGTACATGACGGCAGTGTGTCTGTTGCCGGAAGCGATGATTCAGATTTGGAACGTGCCGTTCTATTTCGGTGGCACCTCCTTGCTGATTATTGTGGTCGTGGTCATGGACTTCATGGCCCAGGTGCAAGCGCACCTGATGTCTCAGCAGTACGAATCGCTGCTGAAGAAAGCCAATTTCCGCGGTATTGGTCCGGCTGGCCAGTTGCGCCAGAACTGATACCAAGGTACAAGCCGGAAGGCCGGCAAAGACAGAGTTCGAGGAGTGCCAAGATGAAAGTTCGTGCATCGGTAAAGGCTATCTGCCGCAAGTGCAAGATCGTCCGCCGTGATGGCGTGGTCCGGGTGGTCTGCGAGACCGCCAAGCACAAGCAGCGTCAGGGCTAAGCCTTCGATTTGGTTAGAAAAGTTGCAATCTGGCAGGAGCGCGGCTAAAATCCCGCGCCCTTCTGCCAGCCAACTCAGGTTAGGAGTTTTATTCCATGGCTCGTATTGCCGGCGTCAACATCCCGGTCAACAAGCACACGGTGATCGCGCTGACTGCCATTTACGGCATCGGTCGCACCCGTGCGCAAAGCATCTGTGCCTCGGCTGGCATCGCTCCCACCATGAAGGTGAAAGAGCTCAATGAAGCCCAGGTCGAATCGCTGCGTACCGAAGTGGCCAAGTTCACGGTCGAGGGTGACCTGCGCCGGGAAGTGTCCATGAGCATCAAGCGTTTGATGGATCTCGGTTGCTACCGCGGAATTCGTCACCGCAAGGGCCTGCCGGTTCGCGGTCAGCGTTCCAAGACCAATGCTCGTACCCGCAAGGGCCCGCGCAAGCCGATCAAAGTCTAAGTTTGATATCCCGGGATTAATACGATGGGTAAATCTCCTGCTGCTGCGCGTACCACGCGCAAGCGCGTAAAAAAGCACGTTGTTGACGGCATGGCGCACATCCACGCCTCGTTCAACAACACGATCGTGACCATTACTGACCGTCAGGGTAACACCCTGAGCTGGGCTACCGCTGGTGGTTCGGGCTTCCGCGGCTCGCGTAAAAGCACCCCGTTTGCCGCCCAGGTTGCCGCTGAGAAAGCCGGCACCGCTGCCAAGGAATACGGCCTGAAGAACCTCGAAGTGTTCGTCAAGGGCCCGGGCCCGGGTCGTGAATCCGCGGTGCGCGCGCTGAACGCAGTGGGTTACAAGATCACCAACATCACTGACGTCACCCCGATTCCGCATAACGGCTGCCGTCCGCCGAAAAAGCGTCGCGTCTAACCTTTTTCGGACAGAATCTCGGAGTAAAGCATCATGGCTCGTTATATCGGCCCGAAAGTCAAACTGTCGCGTCGCGAAGGTACCGATCTCGGTCTCAAGAGCGGCGTCCGCGCGATCGAAAGCAAGTGCCGCGATCGCCTGAACAAGAAGCCTGGTCAGCACGGTGACAAGGCCCAGCGTCTGTCGGACTACGGCGTTCAGCTGCGTGAAAAGCAAAAGGTTCGCCGTATTTACGGCATCCTCGAGCGTCAGTTCAGCAACTACTACAAGCAAGCGTCTTCGGGCAAAGGCAACACTGGCGAGACCCTGTTGCAACTGCTGGAGAGCCGTTTGGACAACGTCGTGTACCGCGCCGGTTTCGGTGCCACTCGCGCCGAAGCGCGCCAGCTGGTGTCACACCGTTCGATCGCTGTGAACGGCCGCGTCGTCAACTTCCCGAGCTTCCAGATTCAGCCGGGCGATGTCGTTGAAGTCCGCGAAAAGGCCAAAAGCCAGCTGCGCATCAAAGCCGCGCTGGAACTGGCGGCACAGCGCGAAAAGGCGCATTGGGTCGAAGTCGACGAGAGCAAGATGGTTGCCACCTTCAAGGCGGTGCCGGAGCGTTCGGACCTGTCGGCCGAGATCAACGAAGCGCTGATCGTCGAACTGTACTCCAAGTAATCCTTGTCCCGGCTGATCCACTGATCCGCCGGGGCGATTCCAGTCTTAGGAGACGCCTGAACCATGCACGGCAACGTGACCGAATTGCTGAGACCGCGCCAGATCAAGATCGAGAGCCAGGGCAGCGCGAGCGCCCGTATCGTCCTCGAGCCGTTCGAGCGTGGCTTCGGCCACACGCTGGGCAATGCGCTGCGTCGCATTCTGCTCTCGTCGATGCCGGGTTGTGCCGCGGTCGAAGCCGAGATCGACGGCGTCCTGCACGAGTACTCCACGCTGGAAGGCGTGCAGGAAGATGTCATTGAAATCCTGCTGAACCTGAAAGGTTTGGCCGTTGTGTTGGAAGACCGCGATGAAGCCACCGTCACGCTGCAGAAAAGCGGCGAAGGTGTGGTCAAGGCGTCCGACCTGCAATTGATCAATGGCGTCAAGATCCTGAATCCTGATCATGTCATCGCTCACCTGACCAAAGGTGGCCGCTTGAACATGACCATCAAGTTGGCGCGCGGCATGGGCTATCAGCCGGCCAGCAACCGCCGCTTGGTGGAAGAAAACGAGCGCCCGATCGGTCGCCTGCTGCTGGATGCTTCGTTCAGCCCGGTCCGTCGTGTCGCTTACGTGGTCGAAGCCGCTCGTGTTGAGCAGCGCACCGACCTCGACAAGCTGATCATCGATCTGGAAACCAACGGTACGATCCAGCCGGAAGAAGCGATCCGTCGCGCTGCCACGATTCTGCAGCAGCAACTGGCCGCTTTCGTCGAGCTGAAAGACGAGCGTACGGTTGAGACCAAGAAAGCAGAGCCGGCATTCGATCCGATTCTGCTGCGTCCGGTCGACGATCTGGAGCTGACGGTCCGTTCGGCCAACTGCCTGAAGACCGAAAACATTCACTACATCGGTGATCTGGTTCAGCGCACCGAAGTGGAGTTGCTCAAGACCCCGAACCTGGGCAAGAAGTCGCTTACCGAAATCAAGGACGTGCTGGCTGCGCACGGCTTGTCGCTCGGCATGCGCCTTGAGAACTGGCCGCCGGCCAGCTTGCTCAGCGAGCAGAACTGAGATTGAACTGTCGGCCGCGAGGCCAGCGAGATTAGAAGGAAAGTACCATGCGTCACCTTTGCAGCGGTCGCGCGTTTTCGCGCACCAGCGCTCACCGCAGCGCCATGTTCCGCAACATGGCTAACTCGCTGGTTGAGCATGAAGTCATTCGTACCACCCTGCCGAAAGCCAAAGAGCTGCGTCGCGTCATTGAGCCGCTGATCACCTTGGCCAAGCAGGACAACCACGCCAACCGCCGTCTGGCTTTCGACCGTACCCGTTCGAAAGAAGCCGTGCAGAAGCTGTTCGGTGAGCTCGGCAAGCGTTACGAAGGTCGCCCGGGTGGCTACCTGCGTATCCTGCACGCCGGCTTCCGTACTGGCGACAAGGCCGAAATGGCCATCGTCGAACTGGTTGACCGTCCGCAAGTGGACGTCGAGCCGGTCGATGTCGAAGCCAAAGCCGAGTAATATCGCGCCATTGTGTTGATGGTGCAAAAACAGAACCGCCTTCAGGGCGGTTTTGTTTTTGGTGAGCATAAGAGGCCGGCACTGTTTGCAGCGACCTTGTTTTAGCTCACGGCGTCTTCGCCAATGCGGCCAACGCGACAGGCGTTCGTACTGCGAATGTTTCCGCCGCCAATCCTGGCCTTTGGTGACGCGGCGCGCGAGTCTGCTGTTGTGCTGAGGCAGCGCACCTTCCGTCGGCGTGAAGTTGGTTTGTGGTGGCGAGCAGGCAGAGACGAGGCGATTTAACGATGGCAGCGCACGGATCGGCGTTGTGGTTTTGGCGGCTGGCGTTCGCGGTGAGCCTGCTCGCTGTCGGTTACGGATCGCTGGTGCCCGGCGACACGCTGCCACCGATCGCGAGTAACGACAA